>NZ_JASMRK010000004.1:0-192164 GCF_041431295.1 Psychrobacter sp. Arc9
TTAAACGTATCTGGAAGAACAGCAAATGCCGATACGGTGCTCGTAAAGTTTGGCAACAGTTGAAAGCAGAGGGTATACATCCTGCACGCTGCACTATAGAGCGGTTAATGCGTCAGCATGGTATGCAAGGTGTTTGGCGAGGTAAAGGTAAGATAACGACTAAGTCTCGTGATGATCAAAAGCGTGCTGATGATTTAGTTAATCGTAACTTTAACGCCCATCGCCCTAACCAACTATGGGTAGCTGATTTTACCTATATAAAGACATTGAGTGGTTGGGTATATACTGCTTTTATCATTGATGTGTTTGCTCGCGCTATCGTTGGTTGGAAAGTATCAGATCGTATGAACACGGATATGGTGATGGCAGCGTTAAATCAAGCCATTGCAGACAGAAATAACCCAAAAGATGTGATTCATCATAGTGATCGCGGCGTTCAGTACTTATCCATTCGCTATATTGATAAGATGGCTGATTCTGGCGTTATTGCATCTGTTGGTACAACCGGTGATTCATACGATAATGCATTGGCTGAAACGGTTAACGGGCTTTATAAAACAGAGGTGATTGAATATTTAAAACAGCAGTGGCAAGGTGTGAATGATGTTGAATTAGCAACCCTTGAATGGGTCGTCACTCGAGCATAGCTCTCGCCTTGCAAAGCTAAATCGATACTTAATCGATTTTTAACGCTTCTCAGGTTTAACAAAACTCGCATTCATAGTACGATTGGTTATGTGTCGCCTTTTGAGTTTGAGAGACGATACTATGATAGTCTTACTGAGTCAGACAAAGCTGCCTGACTCAAGCAATCCACTCTCCGATATAGTCGGGGCGGTTCAGTTCTAAACATTTATCTAGCGACTTATATCCACTATTTTTAGGAAATTAATACAATGACGTATAAAAATGTAACTGTCGCTGGAAGCGGCATCCTAGGCTATCAAATTGCTTTTCAGGCCGCATTTCATGGTTTTAATGTCAGTGTCTACGATATCAATGATGAGGTTTTAGAAAAAGCAAAGTCAAAATTTCAATTGATGTGCAAGGCTTTTCGAAAGGATTTGAGGGCAACTCAAGAGCAGTTGGATAAGGCTTTTGATAATCTCAGCTACACCTCAGACTTAGCAGAAGCAGTCAAAGATGCTGATCTAATGATTGAAGCCATTCCCGAGATTCCTGAGATTAAAATCGAATTTTATGAAAAACTTGCCAAACTAGCGCCAGAGAAAACCATCTTTGCGACCAATACCTCTACCTTACTTCCTAGCCAGTTTGCAGAATCAACGGGACGACCTGCGCAGTTTTTAGCGCTACACTTTGCCAATAAGATTTGGATGCATAATGTCGCCGAAATCATGGGGCATCCTGGCACAGATCCTAAAGTATTTGATAAGGTTGTTGCTTTTGCTACTGCCATCGGTATGGTGGCAATGCCGCTGGATAAGGAGCAACCGGGCTATATCATGAACAGTTTGTTGGCGCCTTTTATAGATGCAGCTTTGCAATTGGTTGCAAAAGAAGTTGCCGATCCACATACGATAGATAAAACGTGGATGATAGTAACTGGCGCGCCGTCGGGTCCCTTTGCCATATTGGACACTATCGGTATCAACACTGCATACAACATCACAAAACTATCTGCTGAAAAAACTCAAAACCCTGCGAGGTTCAAGGCTGCTCAATATTTAAAAGAGCAATTAATCGATCAAAACAAACTAGGATTTGCGACTGGTGAAGGATTTTATACTTATCCAAACCCTGCCTTTATGCAACCTGATTTTTTAAAATAATAAATAGCTTTCAAACTGGCTCTAAAACACAAAAGGCCATTCAAGCTATATATTGCATCGATTGAATGGCCTTGTCAGTCGCGCATTTTATCTAACTAAATATCTTAATATTAGGGTTTACTTTCGGCGATAACTATCCAAATCTATCTAAGTTATGTTGTTCACTAAAAAGAAAAGTCATATCGCGTCAATGCAATGATCTCAATTGGCACTGCATACTTCCAAGGCATACCGCCCGTACAATAGAACTGGCCATCTTCAAAAGCCACAATGCGAGATGTGAAGTCATTACCTACCTGATCTTCTATAGCGTTCTCATCACTCTCGTCACTCACAGCACACCATATACTTTGATAACCTTCCTCAAGCATTGAACGAGTTAATTCGCTTCCAACAGTTACTGTATCCATGTTGTTACTCCTATTCAATGACAATGATTAGTAAGCTAAACAAGTGGCTTCATAACAACAATTACTTGAGCATCTTCGAACCTGTTATATCTATCGTTGCAAAATATTGGTGGCTAGACAGATGAGCTTATAAATAGATAGTACAGATGTAATGTCAACTAGAACAAGAAGTTGTAGACAGATGGTAGATTTTCATGCATAGGCTGTAAAACTAACCTGCATGCAGAGTATAACAGTCATTATACTGATAATGAGTTATAGCCCCACATCATCTTGAGTAAGCGCCACTCTCTTTACTGAGACAGCGTACTCCCATAGATCACCTTTATCACAAACGAACTGGTCGTTATTGAAAGCTACAATAGGAACCAGTAATTCGTAGTAACCATTATCTATGGTTGCGATAGCATAATCATCGCTAACGTTGCTGACAGCACACCATACATAGTTGCTGACATTTCCCAAGATGGCTTTGGTTAATTCACTGCCTTGTAATTCAGCAATCATCTTCAGGCTCCAGTATCTATCAAGTTAATCTATTACTTTATAGATAAATTCGGTTTTTGCAATATATCTGTATAACTCATAAGTTCTCGAAATACACCTGACTCCCTCGAGCAGATTTTTTATAGTTATAATTTATGCTCAATCTATTCAAAGGTATTTTTAATCTTATGCTCGATATACTGTCTTTTCGGTATGATAAATCGGCTTTCATTTATGCTATAACAGACTGCTTAATCGATGCTCGTTAACGCTTTACTAACATCTAAGAAATTGACAGCGGGGGGCAGCTTATACTACCCTTTACCACTCATTCACTTTATTAATCTTACTTCTTAAATAGTAAGATCGTTCCGGAGTAACCCCATGCAGTGGACCAAACCAGCTTTTCAAGACATTCGTATCGGTTTCGAAGTGACTATGTATTTCGAAGCACGCTAAAACTCATTAGCACTCAATCCATTAAAAGCCCTAGATGATTAGGGCTTTTATTTTTTTGGAAATATTGATTTATGTATATTCACGTTTTAGGCTCAGCTGCTGGTGGTGGTTTCCCGCAGTGGAACTGTAACTGCGATAATTGCCACGGTGTCCGTCAAGGCACGATTCAGGCAAAAACCCGTACCCAGTCTTCGATAGCCATATCAGAAAATGGTGTGGATTGGATCTTATTCAACGCGTCACCTGATATCCGCCAACAATTATTTGAGTTCAAGGCAGCACAGCCAGCACGTCAATTGAGAGATACAGGCATCACCAATGTGGTCTTGATGGACAGTCAGCTTGACCATACGACGGGGCTATTGACCCTGCGTGAAGGTTGTCCAATGCCTGTTTGGTGTACTGACATGGTCTATCAAGATCTAACGACAGGATTTCCTCTCTTTAATATGTTAAAGCACTGGAATGGCGGTTTGCAATATAATCAAATTGATCCAGAAAAGACGTTTAAGATTGAAGGATTTGACAATTTAGAATTGACGCCTTTAGTGATTAGAAGCTCAGCACCGCCCTACTCCCCGCATCGTAATGATCCGCATGATGGCGATAATATTGCGCTGATTGTAAAAGACTTAAAAACACAAAAACAACTCTTTTATGCGCCAGGTCTCGGTAAGATTGATGATCAAGTGATGCAGATTATGAAAAGCTCTGATTGCGTGATGATTGACGGTACGTTATGGACGGACAATGAAATGCAAGAGTGCGGTGTCGGTACGAAGACCGGCCAAGACATGGGGCATTTACATATTAGTGGTGAAGATGGCTCGCTGCATTATCTAGATCAGTTAGATAACGCTCGTAAGGTGCTGATCCATATCAATAACACCAATCCGATATTAAATGAACAGTCTGAACAAGCCGCGACATTAAAACAACATGGTGTTGAAGTAGCATTTGATGGTATGCAGATTGAGCTGTAAGACAAAAGGTAAGGCAAAGACAGCAATCGTAAGGTGAGAACAATGCAAGAAGAAAACACAGCACTCAGTCCAGAAGCGTTTGAACAAACGATTATGGCAAAAGGTCAGTATTATCATATTTACCATCCCTTTCATATTATGATGCATGAAGGCAAAGCGACACAGCAGCAAATCCAAGCGTGGGTCGCTAACCGTTTTTATTATCAGATCAATATCCCATTGAAAGATGCAGCTATTATGGCAAACTGTCCTGATCAGCGCGTACGTCAAGAATGGATTCAGCGTATGATTGATCAAGATGGCGTCTATCCTGATGGGGGTGGTCGCGAAGCGTGGTTGGGTCTGGCAGAGGCAGTTGGTTTGACCCGTGAGCAAGTGATTTCTGAAGAGCTGGTGCTACCGGGTGTGCGTTTTGCTGTGGATGCTTATGTGAACTTTGCGCGTCGGACATCATGGCGAGAAGCCGCCAGTAGCTCACTGACCGAGCTGTTTGCCCCGCAGATTCACCAGTCACGTTTAGAGTCTTGGCCCAAGCACTACCCTTGGATAAAGGAGCAAGGCTATACCTATTTCCGCTCACGCTTGAGTCAAGCGCGCCGCGATGTTGAGCATGGTCTGACCATCACACTCGACTCATTCAAAACCGCCGAGCAACAAGAGCGTATGCTTGAGATCCTACAGTTTAAGCTCGATATCTTATGGACGATCTTGGATGCATTGAGCTTGGCCTATGTGCATAATCAAGCCCCTTATCAAAGCGTTACCACTGACAATGTTTGGCATAAAGGATTATTCAAATGAGTATACCTGCTAGTTTACCTGAGCTGGATCAATCCATCGTACCGGTATGGCGTCACGGTTATCGTTTTCAGTTTGAGCCAGCGCAAAACGCCTATGTCCTACTTTACCCTGAAGGCATGATTAAGCTCAATGACAGTGCCAGCATCATTGGGCAACATATTGATGGTCAAGCGTCCATTGCTGATATTATCCAAAAGGTGCAAGCTATGTTTGGCGATATTCCCGAAATCGAACAAGACATCATTGAATATATGCTAGTCGCCCAGCGTGAACATTGGATTGACTTAGTATGACTGCGCCAGTCGGGCTACCGCTATGGCTGCTTGCTGAGCTAACCTATCGCTGCCCCTTACAATGCCCTTATTGCTCAAACCCTATTGACTATGCTCAGTATAAAGATGAGCTAACGACACAAGAATGGTTTGATGTGTTTGATCAGGCGCGGCAAATGGGTGCGGTGCAGCTTGGTTTTTCTGGCGGTGAACCACTGGTTCGTCAAGACCTAGAAGAATTGGTCGCTTATGCACACAATCAAGGTTTTTATACTAACTTGATTACGTCAGGTATGGGATTGACCGAAGCTCGGATTGCGCGTTTAAAAGAAGCAGGTCTTCAGCATATTCAAATTAGCTTTCAAGCCAGTGATCCAACGGTCAATAATGCCTTGGCAGGTTCAAAACATGCCTTTGAGCAAAAGTATGAGATGTCACGTCTGGTTAAGCAATACGACTATCCGATGGTGCTTAACTTTGTGATTCATCGGCAAAACATCGATCAGATTGGCCAGATTATTGATCTCTGCTTAGAGCTGGAAGCCGACACGGTTGAGTTGGCTATTTGTCAGTTTTATGGTTGGGCATTTGAGAATATAGAGGGTTTGCTACCAACCAAAGCGCAAGTGGTCCGAGCTGAACGCATTACCAATGAATACCGTAAGCAGATTGAAGAACGTGGTATCAAATGCAAACTTATTTTTGTGGTGCCTGATTATTATGAAGAACGTCCAAAGCCCTGTATGGATGGCTGGGGCAAGATTTTCTTAACAGTGGCACCAGACGGTACAGCCCTACCTTGCCATGCTGCCAGACAAATGCCAATACAGTTTCCTAATGTACGACATACACCACTGTCGGATATATGGTATGAGTCTGCGAGCTTCAATCAGTTTCGCGGTGATGACTGGATGCCTGACATGTGCCAAAGCTGCCCTGATAAAGAACGCGATTATGGTGGCTGTCGTTGCCAAGCCTTTATGCTGACTGGGGATGCCAAAAATGCTGATCCTGTGTGTGGCAAATCGCCTTATCACTACCTGATCGAGGAGGCACGTATCAACAGTGAGACGCCTGTACCTTTTAAAGAGTTGCGCTTTCGCAATCCAAAGAATTCTAAATCATTGAGTAACAAACAGCTGAATAAAGACAAATTGATTCCTACTCGTATGGTAACAGGTGAAATATGAATGCTAATACTAAGCCTGTGATATTTGATGGACATAATGATCTGTTGACTCGCCTTTGGCTAAGCTCAGCTGCCGATCCAGTACATGATTTTATTTATGGCACGTTACCGGGACATTTAGACTTACAACGTTGCAAAGATGCGAATTGGATAGGCGGATTATTTTCCATTTTCTTACCACCTTACGCTTATGTGAAAAAAAACCATCCTGATAAACTAGCCAACCCATCAAATTCGGATTTTACTCCGCAAGAAATCGTCGATATCTGCTGCACACAATTGAAACTAGCCCAGCAACTAGAGGCAAGATCTGACGGTCAGATTCAGATTTGCACCTCATTAAAACAAATCCAAGCCTGTCAACAGAATAAGCAACTGGCCATTGTATTGCATTTGGAAGGTGCTGAGTTTTTAGCCATACAGCCTGATCTGTTAGATGTGTTTTATGAGGCAGGACTCAGAAGCATTGGCCCACTATGGAATAGAAAGAGCCTCTTCGGTGATGGCTTGAATGCTTCCTTTCCGCACTCTCCAGATACGGGATCTGGTTTGACCGCTCAAGGCAAAGCGCTTGTTTTGGCATGTCGTGATAAGCAGATGTTGATCGATGTGTCGCATATGAATGAACGCGCTTTTTGGGATACGCTAGAGATTGCCTGCCAGCCGATTGTTGCGACACATTCAAACGCACATGCTCTCTGTCAACAAGCACGGAACTTGAACGATCAGCAGCTGGCTGCTATTAAACAAAGCGATGGTTTGGTTGGCGTGAATTTCGATGTGGCGTTTCTTCGTGCAGATGGACAACGTAATACGCAAACTTCGCTTGATGTGATTGTCGATCATCTTGATTATCTGATCGACCATCTAGGCGAAGATCACGTTGGGTTTGGCTCTGATTTCGATGGGTGTCTACTGCCTGATGAGTTATCTGATATCAGTCAAATCTCTATGTTGATTGAGCGAATGCAGCAACGCCATTTCTCTGATCAACTGATTGAAAAGGTGACGTCAAAAAACTGGTTTACGGTGCTTGATAAGGTATGGCAATAGTCATAATAATCATTAATTAACCATTGTCTAAGGACTGTTGTTTTGCTCGTCTGATCAAACAGGGTAACCATCAGTTTTCATTTTACCTTAATACCTGCTCGACCCGTTCAATCAAGTATTCTTTGACCGCATTAAACAGTGGATCGATTAATCGCCGTTCTGGACAAATCAAATATAATGGATAGTTGGCCACTTGCCAGCCGTCCAACTCTACTTCGACAAGTCTCCCTGCCTTCAAATCGCCGGCTATATCTAACTGAGACTTTAATGCGATGCCTTTACCCGCCACTGCCCAGCGGCGTACAACGTCACCGTCTTTGCTTCTGCGATTGCCATCCACGGCCACACGTTTAGTCTTGCCCTCTTTCTCAAAAGTCCACTCGCTCAAATATTTTTCATCATGTCCCAAACGCAAGCAGTTATGCTGCGACAAATCTTCCGGCATTTTTGGGATACCGATACCCTTATCAATTTTGCTCAAATATTCCTTTGACGCACACAGTATAGGGCGATTATTCAATACAATAGGTAGTGCGACCAGTGATGAATCTTTGGGCGCGCCATAACGTAGTGCCAAATAAATCTGCTGACCGTACAAGTCCACATAGCTGTCTGACATATGTAGCTGCACCGTCACTTTTGGGTGAATGTCTATAAAATCGTCCAGCCAAGGCAAAATTAGGTTTCGACCCAAATCTGATGATGCCGACAGCCGAATGGTACCCGTCAGCTCAGCATCATTGTCATGTAGTCCTGCATAAGCATTGTCTAAGATAGCCACCGCATCTCGGCAATGCTTTAAATATTGCTCACCCTTGCTAGTTAAACGCAGCCTACGAGTAGAGCGAACAAATAATACCGTCTCAATTTCGGCTTCTAATCGCTTGACCGCTGCACTCACAACTGCAGGCGACAGATCTAAATGCCGAGCACAGGCAGATAGGCTGCCTAAGCGAGCGGTCTCAATAAAAATACGTAAATCCTGCAAATTTTTCATCGTCATGTCTTCGTTCAATTAACGTCTAACTTAGCAACCACCATCGCTCGCTGCTGCTAGCCTCATTATTATATAAAAATTATTGAAACTGTTTCTCTAAACCTGCTGATTATCAAAATCATTAATTATAGTAGCATGCACCTATAAGATTTACTCACACATTTGGAGATACACGATGGATACTATAATACGGCCTACAAGCACACAGGTTACTCAACACCATAGCCACCATGATAGAGATAATAAACAAAGCGCACTACAGCAAGCACGCAACTTACCACTACCTTCAAAATCAGACATGCTTAGACGTGCACCATCGGTAGAGCATTTCTGGCATCAAAACAGCCAGTTACTAGAGCAAGCATGGGCAGAGTGGGAAACCACTGAGCATGACTTGCCTGTACTCGATGACTCATTATTTGATCCAACTCTACGTGATGCAGTGACGCAAGCATGGCACACTCCTTCTACGGAGACGGCTGTTAAAAATTTATGGCAAGAGATACTACCTGACGTATACCAAGGACAACTCTTTGATCCAGCACAACTATCAACGCTGCGCCGTTATCTGCAAGCAATCGCAGACGCTAATATCCCAATACGTCCTCCTTATGGTATCGCATTGAACAGTAATGGGGCCATGCTAGATGCGCGCTCACTAGGCTATTTGGCCACCCCTAATTTTCAGGCGTTCTATCATAAAGTCATGAATCAATATATGCGCCCTATCGCTCGGTTATTATTTGCCAATGTTTATGGCTATGACACTCAGACCTTTGGGTTCTCGATTCAATACCAGCCGACAGGCGACACATCGCTACAACTGCATACTGATGCTTCAGCGGTGACTATGAATATTAACCTAAATCTGCCAGGCGAAGACTTTACTGGATCAGAAGTTGACTTTGTTGATCGCCATTTAGGGCAAACCAAACGTGCCATCTTTAAACCTGGCATGGCGATTATTCATAGAGGCTCGGTGCCGCACGCCGCACATCCAATCACCAGTGGCAAACGTACCAATATGGTGATTTGGCTGTATGGCGATAATATGCAAGTACCACGAGGAGTTGGGCTTAATAGTCATATTGATGCCAATCAACGTTGGACTGCTACGCACAGTCAGCCTGATAATTTCGCACCGTTTTAAGATGAGCTTATGCGTTTAATGGATTTATCAATTGATAAAGTACATTCATTATACGTCCTAATATAGCTAATAAATAACCTTTAAACAGATTAGAAACGCCATATTCTCAAAATAATATTGAAAGTGTTTTCTCTTGTAGTTAGTGGTTCTAATGTATGAACTTTACTATTATGAGTCATCGCTAGGACGGGCTAATCAGTTAGCTTAACTATAAACGATAAGGATTGAGTAGCACCGTTTGTTAAATCCATTTGCATAACCAACTGACTAAAAAACTAAAACTTACTTTACTTAAGGAGAATAATGAAAACCATTAATGAAGCACTAAACTGGCGTTACAGCACCAAAGTATTTGATGCCAATAAAAAGATATCTGCTGAAGATTTTAAGCAGATCAAAGACATGCTACAAATGAGTCCATCAAGTACCAATATTCAACCATGGAGCTTTGTCATTGCAGATGATGACGCAGGCAAAGCACGCATTGCCAAAAGCACGCAAGGCGCCTTTCATTTTAATACACCTAAAGTCCTAGATGCCTCACACGTGGTGGTTTTCTGTACTCGTATCCATGCCGACGATGAATACATGCAGGCGGTGTTAGAAAAAGAAGATCAAGATGGTCGCTATGCTCAGCCAGAATTCAAAGCGCAGATGCATCAAGGTCGCCAATTGTTTTTAGATATGCATCGATTCGATACCAAAGATGAGCCACATTGGCTTGCCAAACAGGTATATCTCAACATGGGCGGGGTACTATTAGGCAGCGCGCTTTTGGGTATTGATACCGTCCCTATGGAAGGGGTTGATTTACAGGCGCTTGATACAGAGTTCGACTTACGTAGCAAAGGATATTCTGCTGTGGCAGTGGTATCGTTTGGCTACCGCAGTGATGAAGACTTTAATGCCAAAATACCTAAATCGCGCTTGAGTGAAGAAACTATTTTTATTAAGGCTTAAGCAATCATTAGGGTCTGTTGAACATTATCAAATGGTCAATAAGCATCATTTTAACGTTGCTATTGGCCGTTTGATTTTCTGCTATAGATTTTCTGACGTTTTTTAATAATATTTCTTATTAATCTACTATGTTGTTTTCAAAGTAAACATAAATAATAATTGGAGCCGACGATGAATTTGGCAAACAATAAAGAGAATGCTATCGCGTTCTATCAGACCGCTTACGAGGGTAATCCACAAAAGGCCGTCGCTGATTATGTGGGCGATGATTATATTCAACACAACCCCGCCGTAGCCAATGGTAAACCAGGATTTACTGAATACTTTGAACGGATGCAAGCACAGTATCCGAATAAGTCAATTGAGTTTGTACGTTGTATCGCTGAAGATGACTTAGTCTCATTGCATACCCATCAAGTCTGGCATAAGGAAGATAAAACCATCGATGAATTCGTGACGATGGATTTCTTTCGATTTGATGATAGTGGGAAAATTGTTGAGCATTGGGATTCTATCCAACAAATACCCAAAGATTCTGCTAATCATCAAACCATGTATTAGTTCATATATATAGAAGCGATGACCCCTTTTATGCGTAATCAGACTATGCATAATCTACGCCTTTAATCCTTAATCATAGTAGTAACAAATACCTATTGGCTTATGAGTTTCTTGCTACCAATAAGGCGAACGCTTTATTTCTTCGGCAAGAAAATCAATAAACTTTCTTTGTAGTGGTGTCACCTGCTTTCGATTGGCATAAACCACATAAACACCTAAAGTTTTGGGTTTCCATTCAGGCAATAACTCAATAAGTTGTCCAGATGCAATCAAAGACTTGACTGCGCCAGATGGCTGTAAGCTGATCCCGTGTCCACGCAATGTGGCAGAGAGCAAGACTTCAGAGATATTGGCGCTGATATTGCCAGAGATAGGAACAGACTCTGGACCATTTGGCCCATCAAACACCCATGCCGACCGTCCAAAATACGCAAACGATAGACAGTTGTGATGTACAAGCGACTGTACATCTGTAGGTCTGCCACGCCTTTGTAAATATTCAGGTGCAGCGCATACGATAGAGTGGCACTCACCGATACGTCTGGCAACGACATTTGGCTCCAAGTCATTGGTGATACGAATCGCCAAGTCAATACGGGCATCAACTAAATTGACCGAATCATCAGTGGTAAGAATATCAATTGCTGTTTGCGGCCAGTGAGAAACAAAACGACCAACCACATCCATCAAAAGGCTATCAATCAGCGAAAAGCTGGCAGTGATTCGCAGCTGACCTTTTAGCTCCAAAGTATTCTGATTGCGTATCTGATCCAACGAGTCAGTCAATTCAAGCAACTGGTACGCCACCTCAAGAGTCTGCTCACCAGGTGCAGTGAGGCTCAGACTTCGAGTCGTGCGATGTAATAAGCGCATATCCATCCAGCTCTCAAGCTCTGTCAGATAGCGCGTTACCTTAGCTCTAGACATGTCTAAATTGTCCGCGGCACGGCTCAAGCTACCTTGTTCGACGATCGTGACAAACACCTGCAACGCGGTCAGCCTATCCATCTCTACATCCTTATTTGCGCGAAAACTGAAACAGTAAATACCGAATTATAGCGTATTTAAACGAAATACAATCGAATATAATATCCGCTAATAACGAATGCCGCCATTAACGCGGTCTATTTACTCAAATGATAAGACAGGTAGATTATGAAAAAATTAATGACAGCTTCTATGGCGGCCAGTGTGCTACTGCTTGCAACCCAAACAAACGCAGCCGATCTACAACTACAAGCATATAAACCTGATCAAAATGCTATTTTCCCAGTGGTTTCTGTGCTGGCAAGTGGCGAGAAAGATGCTATTTTGTTCGATGCACAGTTTAGTGTCAAAGACGGTGAAGCTTTGGTTGATATGATCAAAAAAAGCAATAAAGACCTAAAAATGATTTATATTACAGCAGGCGATCCAGATTACTATTTCGGCCTTCAGCCTTTAGTCAAAGCCTTCCCTAATGTAAAGGTTATGTCTAGTCCTTCGATTATTGAGCACATTGAGGCGACTAAAGATGCAAAATTAAAACATTGGGGTCCAATCCTTGGCAAGCATGCGCCTACCAAGATCACAGTACCGCAAACACTTAATCAGTCTACACTGACCCTAGAAGGTCACAAAATCGAAATCAAGGAGATGGGAGCCCATCAAGCATACATGTGGGTACCAGAGTCAAAAACTGTTTTTGGCGGTGTGTCGGTAACATCAGGTATGCATGTGTGGACTGCGGATACCCAAACTAAAGAAGCTCGTAGCGAGTGGATGCAATCATTGGAACAAATGAAGCAATTAAAGCCAAACCTTGTGATACCAGGTCACTATTCGGGCAACCTACTCAAAAAAGACTACGCTGTTGATTTCACCCTCAGTTATCTAGAAACCTTTGAGCAAGCACTGGGCGAGGCAAAAAAGCAAGACTCCAAGCAGTCAGAAAAAGTGATTTCTACCATGGAAGCAGCTTATCCCGCGTTATCTGGGGATACTAGTTTACAAATAGGTAGTAAAGTAAATACAGGTGAAATGAAGTGGTAAATACGGACTATTAGATAAAAATAGCATTATTTGATAAGTCTGTTAGCGAAATACGAGTGTCAAAATGCTGGCGTATGAATGCTCGGTCAATCAGCATACGCCAGCACTTTTAATGATAAATGAGAGTGACTAATGACAATACAGTATCGTCGTGCTACGCCTAAAGATTTTGCAGCCATTGTCGACCTCTTTGTCGTCAATATGAATTTGAGTGTATTTACTACTGCTACAGATAAGCAGGTTCTAAAGCAACTGGCTACCCTATTTCTTGCGAAAGACTGTCATTATGCTACTTTTATACAAGTTGCAGAATATGATGACATCATTTGTGGTGTGGTGATAGGGAACACTAGACAAGATCCACATAAAGCTTTGTCATTCGATGATAAGCCCATTATTGATCAGATAGAAAACAAGCTGGGTCTATCTGAACAAGGTCGACAGGTATTAAGTGATTTACAGAAAAAAGAATCGGCTGGTGCGAAACGAAAGACAGTCGATTTTGATAGCGAGCTACAGTTCTTCTGTGTAGATCCAGACTATCGTCGTCACCGTATTGGAGCGACGTTGATTCAAGCATTTGAGACTTATCTTGTGGCACAGGGTGCAGGCACGTATGCACTACATACAGACACCCTGTGCACTTATCAGTACTACGATAATAATGGCTATCAGCGTGTTGATGAGTATCCCAACCATCTAAACCCGCAGATAATGCACTTCACCTATATCAAACTCTTGTCTTAACACGTTTATAGAGACAATCATCCATGATGACCAAAAAATACAATCTAAAAGCTCTATAAGGCTGTTCTTTTATATTTGACAGACTCTCGTGTGGCGAGCCAGATAAGAGGGATAATAATCAATGCTGAACCTATCAATAAGCTGATATCTGGTATCTCATTGAACCACACGATGCCGATGAACACGGCACCTAACAGACCCGTATATTCTGCACTAGAGATTTTATGGGCTTCCACCGCTCGGTAGACCAGCACGCAGATACCCGCATAAATCAAAATAAACAAATTTGAGCCTGCTGCTATCCATAGCGCGTACCAACTCAAAGGGGCATTTTCCCAAATAGCCAAACCAAGCCCCAACGGTATTCCGACTAAATTGGTCAAAAACAGTGTTTGTGCAACGGTATGATTCGAAGGCAATTTACGAACCAATAGATTGTTTGTCGCCATGGTTAAGGCCACGATCAACGCAAATATAGCACCCATATTAATTTGTGTCGGTTTTACCACGACAAGAATGCCTATAAAGCCTAGTATTGCCACAATAATGCTTGGTGCTGTGAGTCTGTCTTTATAAAACAGAAACCCTAACGGCAACATCAGTAAAGGCGCAGTATAAAAAATCGCATTGACCGTGGCTAGCGGTAACGCTTGGATAGACAACACCATGAATACCGCGCCAAACAACCAAATATGCCCACGTACAAAATGCCATTTTACGTTACTAAGTAGCTTGGCTTTTTGGTTGAATAAACAAAACGGTAGCAGCATCAAGACAGCTGTTAGCTGACGCAATAGCACAAATTGATAGACCGCTGCGCCATCTGGCAACTCTTTTATCAGCGCATCTGAAAGGACTGCAATCATGTTTCCTGCAACCAACAGTATCATTGCAAATCCAACACTCATCTTCGGCATTATCATGCTTATACCTATCTCAAAATACATAAAATTTTAAATTAAGCCATTTAATCTAATGGTCAGATAAATAGTATATTCGCGTATACTCATGACGTATAATGATATAAAAACGTTTAGTATTAGTTGAACTCATAATGAAACTCCCCCCATTACGTGCCATACAATGCTTTGAATCTGTAGCAAGGCTTAATAGTTTTTCTAAGGCAGCAGAAAGTCTCAACGTGACGCAAAGCGCCGTGAGTCATCAGGTTCGAACGCTTGAAGAGTATCTTGGTGAAGCGCTGTTTTATAGGCAGGGCCGAACCCTTTCTTTAACAGATATAGGTGCTCGCTATTTCACAGAGGTGAATCAATCGCTGACCACTCTATCCAATACCAGTCAGGCCATTCGCCATGATAAGCCTGGCCATATTCGCCTAGCGCTGTATAGTTCAGTGGCTGTCAATTGGTTGATTCCTCGGTTAGACAACTTCCGCGAACAGCACCCAGAGATTGAGCTGACCTTAAATATGGTGTCAGACCAAGATGACTATAATGAGCAATGTTCGGATTGCTTTATTACCGTCAATCCACCAAAACGCAATGTAGTCAGCAAGCTTTTATTCGCTGAAAAGCTATTTCCTGTCTGTGGTCAAAAGCTTTGGGCAGAAATAAAGGATCAGCCATTGCCTGAGGCGTTATGGAAACACCCTATGCTGTCCGTAAAATATTCTGACAAAAGTGAAGGTACGGCTAATGACTGGATAAAATGGTGTAAAGCAGGCGGGTTTGAGCTGCCAAGCGAGGTAAAGATTAATCAATTTAGCCATGTACTGCTTGCCGCACAGGCTGCACGTTATAACTTAGGTATTACGCTTACCGACAACTATATGATGCTAGAACAAACACATCAGCAAAATCTTGTCAAAATCCCAATGCATGAATTACTCACTGGCGACAGTTTCTATTTCTTTTATAATGACTTAAAGTCAAATCAACCAGACATCATTAAATTGAGTCGTTGGTTAGAGTCACAATGTCTTTAAAAGTGTTTTAAATAGCATTTTAAATAAGTGTTTCTAAAGACCGTCATTAACGAATATTACCTATAATTGCGACCAATAAGCACTGTGAAAGTATCAACCCCCTACGGTAAAGAGCAAGACCTATGCAAATAATCCTCAATCAAATGGATATTACCGATTATCAAGTATCAGTAAATGCTGCTGCGATATTAAAATCAATCCATGACAATCAAGCCTGCGATGGCTTTATGATTTTTCCAGAATTTGCTTTGACTGGCTTTCCGACGCTAGACAATATTGAAGCGTTGTATCATCAATCAACAGAGCACTTTCACAGCATATTGGAAGCAAGCAAAAATACAGATTCAACCATCATTATTGGACATATTGACAAACAGGATCAACTTTTCTATAACGCATGTTCTTTTATAAAAAACGGCAAAATCATTCATAAACACAGAAAGTCAAAGCTTTGGCTTGATGATGTTGGGGTATTTACGAGCGGAGAAGACTTGTCAGTGGTTAGCATTAATGATGTGGTTTGTGGTGCTCAGATTTGTTTTGAGCTAGAGTTTCCAGAAGGCTCAAGAGCACTGGCAAAAAAAGGCGCACAGATCATATTTATGCCAAACGGCAATATGTCTCCCTATGCAAATACCCACTATGTATTGACTCAAGCTCGGGCTATAGAGAACCAATGTTTTGTGATTACCTGCAATGGTGTCGGCGTCGGTCATGGCGGTCAGTTTGTAGGAGAGAGCCTAATCGTCTCTCCTACAGGACGAATTATCAAAAAACTTGGTTCGTCGCCAGATATAGTAATAGTAGATATAGATTTAGAGGAACTAGAGCAGTCTAAGCAAAACTATCACTATGTAGACTTGTCTTAATGTAACCATAGAGCTTAATCATTAAACTGAGTGGCAAGGTTGTTTTCTAGAGAAACCACAGTGAAGAAAAATCACGGTTACTTATCGCGGCTGATGTCTGGCAGGTTGAGAACCAATGGGTCATCGTTGAGCTAGTATAGCGCAGTCTATATATCCTATGACTTACTATGCTCAGTCTCTCAAAGCATCTTCAACAAAGCTCAACCGGTCTTGACCAAAAAACATCTCACCATTTACGAAGAAACTTGGTGCCCCAAATACGCCTCGTGCTACTGCTTCTTCGGTACTAGATTTTAAACGCGCCTTAACCTCAGGCTCACTAATACGCGCCATAAAATCAGTCGCATCAATGCCTACTTTCGACAAAACCTCAGCCACAACTTCTGGTGATTCCATATTTAACTTTTCAGCCCATAGCGCCTTAAAGATAGCGGATAAATAACTCTCAAATTTGGGTGTCTCCAAATAAGCGGTAACACCGCGCATAAGCTGCATCGTATTGACTGGGAAAAATGGATTGAAGCGAAAAGGCACGTCATAGATAGCTGAAAAACGCTTAAGGTCTTTGAGCATATAAGCGCCTTTAGCAGGTACGGCAGCTGGTGAGGTGTTACCAACGGCTTGAAACACTGCGCCAAGTAACATAGGTCGCCAAACGATCTCGGCATTGTGACGCTGCGCGATACTCGCTAACTGTGTCCATGCCAAATAACTGGCTGGGCTGCCCACATCAAAGAAAAACTCTACCTGTTTACTCATCTTTGCCTTCCTTGCAATATATTAAAAATCCATTAAAATTTTGACAGTTATTAACCAGATAGGATTAAAAAGTCTCCATCCATGGGCGTAAATCCAGCTCATGTGTCCAGCTATCTCTTGGCTGACAATGCAACTGCCAATACTGCTCAGCGATATGTTCTGGATTTAAAATACCGTCTTGGTCTTTTAGCTCATAGCGCTCAGGAAAGTTGTCACGAATAAAATCAGTATCAATAGCACCGTCAATGATAGGATGTGCGACATGGATGCCCTTTGGCCCCAACTCTCGCGCCATGCTTTGTGCCAGTGCCCGCAGAGCAAACTTAGCGCTAGCAAAAGCCGAAAAACCTTTACTACCGCGTAAAGACGCTGTTGCACCCGTAAAAATAATTGTCCCCCTCTCACGTGGAATCATGACTTTTGCCGCTTCTCTACCTGTCAAAAATCCAGCCAAGGCACCCATCTCCCACACTTTTCGATAGACCCTCTCTGTCGTATCTAAGATGGAGAAATGAACGTTTGCCCCGATGTTAAACACCACCACTTCAATCGGGCCAATGTCTTTTTCAATATGAGCAAACAGCTCAACCATCTCTTGCTCGACACGCGCATCACAACCAAATGGCTTGACTACTCCTCCAGCCGCTTCGATATCACTGACTAATGTCTCTAGCTTCTCAACAGTCCTTCTGGTTACGCACAAAGTAAAACCTTCTCGCGCAAAACGTCTGGCAACAGCGCTGCCAGTGGCATCGCCTGCGCCGATTACAACTGCTACGGGTGCTCTGTTCATATCTATTTCCTTATAGGTTCCTTTTTAGAACTAACAAAAACATAGCTTTATTTTTGGACCCTGTCAAGCTAACCTATAGCTTAAAGATAAAGGAGATAACCTATGCGCTGGGATGAACTGGACCAACAGTCTTGCTCGGTGGCTCGCACTTTAGCAGTCATTGGTGATCGTTGGACGCTCATGATTTTACGCGATTGTTTTTTGGGAGTCAGACGATTCGACGTATTTGAGCAACGCTTGGGCATTACACGCCATGTCCTATCTAACCGTCTTCGTAAATTGGTTGAATACGATATTTTAAAAAAAGTCGCCTATCAGCAGCGGCCGCTACGTGAGGAATATAGACTGACAGAGTGTGGATTAGATTTGCACTCTGTCGTACTGGCATTGGTCAGTTGGGGTGATAAACACATGGCTGATGAACGCGGGGCGCCGCTGTTGCATAGACACAAGGCATGTGGTCACATTATGCATCCGGTGACAGTATGCTCCGAGTGCGCTGAAGCCGTTACCGCACGTGATATTGAGGTTGAAATAGGTCCCAAATGGATCGGTAATGATGAGGTGCGTATTTAATATAGTAGCGGTTTATAAGCCATTAGAGCTAGATATCAGAACACTTTATTTAAAAGACTTAACCTTTTACGGCTGTACCGTATTTCAGCCTGAAGTATTCCAAAACCTTGTTAACTGTATCGAACAACGTAAAATAAATCCAATCGTGGCGTGTACTTTTCCATTAAAACAGATACATACTGCTCAATCGGTTTTCTTAGAAAAGAAACATGTCGGTAAAATCGTTTTGAAAGTTGCTCAAGAATAATCATCGATCAATAGCAAGTAAATAGCGTATAAATGGTTTTGAATATTTTATTCAAAGCCATTTATATCTAAATCAATAAACGCTGTTTTGAAGCATAAAAGTCAACCTTATCAGTCATGACTGTCAACCATTCATTTTATTGTTAGCAGCAGAATATAGATTAAACCTATGAGATAACTGTCATTTCAGTGACGACAAACTCATCGACCATCCCATCTGTTACTTGTACATAATTTTGGAAATGCGGGCTTTGTACATGTTGCTGAAGACACTCGTTGTTTTCCCAAATCTCATAAACAACGAAACCGTTACTATTTGCATTTTCTTGATGCAAGTCATATTGGATACAACCTTGATCATCTTGTGATGCTGCTGTCAGTTTAAGTAGCTCAGTTTTGACTTGTTCAACGTGCTCAGGTTTGGCTTTGATAGTGGCGATGATGGTAAGTGGTTTGTTTGCTTGCGTGCTCATCTATTTATCCTATGTTTATTATTATCATTGATTTAAATAGGTCCAACGTGTCTGCTAAAAGCGTCACATTGGACCTATTAATCTAAACGGCGTTATGCAGACCAGCCTTCTAATACAATCTTGCCATGCGCTTGCTGTTTTTCTAGCATTTGGTGCGCACTACGTAGATGTTCAGCGGTGATAGCCCCAAGATTGTGAGCAACTGTGGTTTTGATCTCGCCTGCATCAATCAATTTTGCCACTGCATTTAATAAATGATGCTGTTCAATCATGTCTGGCGTATTGAACATTGAGCGTGCAAACATAAATTCCCAATGCAGGCTTAAGCTTTTGGTTTTAAGAGGGTTGGCATCTAGTGATTTTGGATCATCAATCAGTCCAAGCTTACCCTGCGGCTTTAAGCATTTAATGATTTCTTCATAATGATCTTCAGTGTTATTGAGACTCACCACGTAGTCTACTTCAGCAATACCCGTTTTTTGTAGTTCATCAGACAATGGGTTGCGGTGATTGATAACATGATCAGCACCCAAGTCTTTGAGCCACTGCACGCTCTCATCTCTCGAAGCCGTACCGATAATCGTGGCAGACGTTCTTGTTTTTAATAACTGAGTTAAGATAGATCCAACACCGCCCGCTGCGCCAATGACCAATACTGAGACGTTATTAGCATTCTCGCTACTATCGCTGTCATTCGCTGCGCTATCAGAGACAGGCACTTGTAAACGATCAAATAACATCTCCCAAGCTGTAATCGTCGTAAGCGGGAATGCCGCTGCCTCAGCGAAAGACAAAGAGGCTGGCATGTGCCCAACGATACGCTCATCGACCAACTGATATTCAGCATTGCTACCTGAACGGGTCAAATCTCCAGCATAATAGACATTGTCGCCTACTGAGAATAAACTGACGTCTTCACCGACAGCCGTCACAGTACCAGCAGCATCCCAACCAATAACAGCATACTCACCCTCTGCGGCAGGACGTCCTTCACGGATTTTATAATCTACTGGATTGACTGATATGGCTTTCACTTCTACGAGAATATCGCGACCTGAAGCAATTGGCTTATCAAGGGTAATGTCTTGTAGCGATTGTTCATTATCAATAGGTAGATTGTTTTGATAACCGATGGCTTTGATAGTTTGCATAATATTGTGTCCTGTTTTTAATAAGAAAGTTTTTAATAATAAAATTTGAAAATATAGTTAGGGCGTGTCTTCAATTCACTCGATAGTTATCTAAATGGGCTAAAAATAGCTAAATTTTGCCAAACATCGTCAAATCGCTAGTTAATATCCCGATATTATCTGCACCATTTTCCTCGCTTGACGGCAATTTATCTCATTTTTATCACCATTTTTGAAATGAAGACACGCCCTAGTAATGGTTTAATTGTTCGAAATTCATTGATGCCGCAAAATATAAATCTTATGCATCTTATGCAAAAATTGACTGCAATACTGTCTGAGTCTGCTGCTCAAGCTCTGCAATGGCTGCTTGGTTTAGAGCATCAGCATGTGGTCGACCAAACGCCCCTCTTGCATCGCCATGTGCGCCATCTGTTATATCGTTATCAAAGTATTTACCAGTATCATCAGCGAACTCATCCGAGATGGCCAACTCCGTTAGGATATTTGCGCCTTTGTCTGCGGATGACCAATGCTGACCATACGCTTCGTTGGCCATTTTTGTGTTCAGTAGCGAGCCTGGATTGACGGCAATGACATTGATATCGTTGCTAGCGACGGTGTCAGCTAATGCCATACTCCACATCGTGAGTGCCAGCTTACTTTGGGCATAAGCATCTTTATCATCGAGACGGGTTTGACCTGCAAGTGCCTCATACGATAGCGGCGCTTGCGCAGCTGAGCTTAAGTTCACGATACGCGCTTTATCAGACTGCTTTAGCAAAGGTAACAAAGCATTGGTCAGCTCATAAGGCGCTAGGTAATTGACCATAAAGCGTACATCCAAACCGTCTTTCGTCAATGCTGATGCCGTGGTATAAATCCCTGCGTTATTTATGAGCACATCAAGCTTTGGCAGTTTTTCATTGACATCTGCTGCCATCTTTAGCACATCCTTTAAATCAGAAAAATCAGCCACAAACCCATCAATATTATCTACTGCTGCGCCTGTCGCGACTGCTTGAACTTCTGCAATGACGCTAGCAAGTTTGTCAGCATCGCGGCCATGCAAGTACACTTGGTGCCCAGCTTCTGCCAGTTTTAGCGCTGCCAATTTGCCAATGCCATCTGTGCTGCCAGTGATTAAAATTGTTTTAGTGATATTCAGAGTCATAAATCGCCCTTATTGTTTGAATTATTGTTTCAGTTTTGGATACCTGTTCTATTTTATCCATCGTGATAGCACCCATTGTAATGAAAGTGTTGTGGGTCAAACAGTAGCCATCACCTAAAACACTTTCAATATAATTTTGAAAGTGAGTTATATTTAAGGGGTTATTTAGACTGTTATCTAAGCGGTTGCTAGTTATACTTAGGTTCAAAATTCATGAGGAATGTTAAATGCAGTATCCCATAGCAATTACACCAAGTAATGAAACAACAGCTTATGGCATATTTATCCCAGACATAGTGAGTTGCTATTCAGCCAGCGATGAACGTGCAGATATCTTTAATAATGCTAAAGAAGCAATTATGCTCCATCTAAAAGGATTGATAGAAGACGGTGAAGCCATTCCTCTACCTACCGATAGTACTAAACATAAAGATAATCTAGATTTTGAAGGAATGGATTGGGCAGTAGTAGATATTCAGATACATGAGCTATATGAATGACATCAAAGAACCACTCATGCCTGTCAGATATAATAAATGAACTAAAAAAATTCACATAACAAAAAGGACAAGTAATCTAATCATGAAAAATTAAAAAGATAATGAATAGAAAACTGCATTATCAATCTTATTTTAAGTCACGCTATGCAAATTGGCGTTCGAATGACGTCCAGTCCTCAACATAGGCTGGCTAGCAAATAAGACAATCACACCAACTAATGAAAACACACCAAAGGCGTAGAATGCAGTAGCAGCACCATACCGATCCACAATCAAACCAGTAAAGATGACGGGTACACTAAGCCCTATATATGCCATCAGAAAATAGCCTGCACTTGCACGTGCCTGCTCATTTCCAGCAGATTTTGCGACTCCTAACATACCGCCTAAATAGACAAAGCCATAGCAACTAGTACTGGCCAAGAATGCCGCCAAAAGAATGACTGGTAGATTGGCATTCAACGTCCCCCAAGCCAATAAAGCATAAGCTGGTAGTAAAATCAGAAGACCAAGCTTGCTTGAAACTTGAGGGTCAAGCTTTCGGGCGATTGGCTGAACGATCAATCCACAACTGATGGCTAACATAGAGGATACCCCTGCATATTTAGCCAGTCCATGCGTGGCCAGTACTGAGGAAATAACTGACAATATCAAACCTGTCGTCGCCCAACAGATCAAGATACCGCTGCCATACCAGATGACCTCACGGTTAAAATAAGGTAGCCGTAGCATAGAGGTGGGCAAATTAGTGCGTTTAGGTGCTGTCTCTGGTAATTGGTATAACAAAAACATAGCGAACAGCCCGCTCGCTAGCAGTAAGAAAAAACTGGCTGGCTGATCGGTTTCATAAAACATCAAAGAAACTGTCGTCAATACAGGGCCAAGACCAAAACCTATCGTTGTACTGGCCGTCACCCACGCTGTCGCACGCATCGTATCTGTTGAGCCGAGCAGCTCAATCATATAGGCTGTCGCCGTAGCAGCCATCGAGCAGTTCCCACACCCAGTACGAATCGCGCTAATGCTAGCGCTCGCGTGTACGGATAAAACAACATAAGAGCCGTCGCTGCTATCGATAGGGCTAGAGAGATTAAAATCACCTTGCGCCGTCCGATGCGATCAGACAATCCGCCAAAAGCTAACAATACAGGTATGACACCCAATACATAAAAGGAAAACGCTATCGTGGTTGCTAGTACGCCATAGCCATCATTGTGTGCATAAACGGCATAAAGCGGTCCTTGAATATTGACGCTTGTCGTTATCACACATAAGGCAAACGCCAAATATTTATTATATTTTTTCGTGGTCATATATCGCTGCTTTTTGAAGAATAATCGTTGAATTGACTGAGGTAAGTGCGTTTCACAATAGAAACACATCTACCTCTACATCGTTTACGTTCAATAATTAAAACAAAAGCACAGTAGGTTATCTATATACAATCCAGTACAATTAGACAGAACTGTTTGGTCTATAAAACCCATACAGTTCGGATATCCTACCCATATATTGTCATAGCTATAACCTTAAGATAAAGCCTTCACAAAATTCGCCCTACCAAAAACTGTAAAAAATATGAATAAAAAGCTAACACGCATCGAAGTTGTCATGGCTGACGTAAAAGAGAAAATAGCGACTGTCATCTACATGCCAGAGTCGCGACTACCCTCCGTCCGTGCCGCTGCCAAAGATTATGGGTTCTCGCCATCGACCGTGGTTGAAGCCTACGAGCGCCTGCAAACTGAGGGGGTTATCTACTCTCGCCCTGGTGCAGGGTTCTATGTGGCAGAGACGACAGCGCCGCTATCATTGACAGATATAGCACCAAAAATTGATCGAGTGGTAGATCCATTGTGGGTATCACGGCAGTCGCTGGAGCCACCCGATGGTGCGCTAAAGCCAGGCTGCGGCTGGTTACCAGCGGACTGGCTATTTGAGGCAGGTATACGCCGTGGTCTGCGAAATGTAGCAAAAGCTGACGCGTCTATTATCAGTGAGTATGCAACGCCGCTAGGACTGTTAGCATTGCGCCAATTACTCACGCGGCGTATGGCAGGATTGAGTATCAATGCAGAACCGTCACAGATAATACTGACGGATTCGGGCACTCAAGCGATAGATTTGATTTTTCGATTTTTGCTGACGCCAGGTGATACGGTCGTCGTCGATGATCCGTGCTACTTTAACTTTCGAGCACAGCTGCTTGCCCATCGGGTCAAAGTAGTTGGCGTCCCTTATACGCTAAACGGGCCAGATGTAGAGGCCTTTGCAGCGATTTTAGATGAGCATAATCCGCGCCTGTACATCACCAATGCTGCCATTCACAATCCTACGGGCGCAACATTGTCACCTGCCACGGCATACCGTGTATTACAATTGGCTCAAGCAGCTAGTTTGTACATTATCGAAGACGATATTTTTGCAGATTTTGAAGTCAAGCCTGCAGCGAGATTGGCGGCTTTGGATGGGTTATCACGCGTATTCTATATCGGCAGTTTTTCTAAAACATTATCAGCATCCCTACGCTGTGGTTATATTGCAGCGCCTACAGAATGGGTTGAGAGTTTGGTAGATTTAAAGATCGCGACTGGCTTTGGTGGCAGTCAGTTAGCAGCGGCGGTTGTGTTCTCAGCGTTGACTGATAGCGGCTACCGTAAGCATATGAATGATATCCATACTCGGCTGGCAAGCGCGCGTACTCATACGCTACCACGATTGGCTAAATTAGGCATCGTACCGTGGCTGCTCCCACAAGCAGGTATGTTCCTATGGTGCCGATTACCTAAGAATAATAATGCGACCGAATTGGCCAATCGCTGCTTATCACAGAGTGTGGTATTGGCGCCGGGTAATGTTTTTAGCCAATCGGACAATGCTGAAAACTTTATGCGGTTCAATGTGGCACAGATGAGTCATTCAAAAGTTTTCGAGGTATTGGCTAAATCATTAGACTGACCAATCAGAGACTTATATAGTCATTCCACTATAAAAGTATGACAGCGTTAACCTCGCTTGAAGTATCAAATGTACATCTATACTCGGTTGCCTTGTACTACTTTTAAATTGAATCGACTATAGTGCTAGCACCTTCTTATTATATAGTGACCTTTCGACTATAATTCTAAGCCTAAATATCAGCCAAACACAAGCAAATCTAACCATTCCCCACAACGGATAATAACTCTCTAGGATAGCTCATATGTCTCCTATATATACTGCATTGGCTGTACTGGTTACCTTTATCTGGGGCGTGAATTTTACTTTTATTGCGTGGGGTCTTGAGAGCTTTCCACCATTGATGCTTACCGCCCTGCGTTTTTTCTTTACTGCTGTGCCTCTGGTTTTGTTTCTAAAGCCGCCTAAATTCAACCGTACCTTGTTTATTTATGCCATCGGTACATTTGTCATGCAGTACGCCTTTGTCTTTACAGCGATGCATCTGGGTTCATCCCCGGGGCTGACGGCACTACTGCTACAAATTCAGATTTTTATCACGGTATTGCTAGCGTACTTTATATTGGGTGAAGCTGTCAGCCGTATGCAAATCGTCGGTATGTTGGTCGGTGTACTAGGGCTCAGCGTGATTGCGTTAAACCTTGGCGGTGATATGCCTTTGGCAGGGTTCATCTGTATTTTGATTGCGGCCATCGGTTGGAGCTTTGGTAATATTGCCTCCAAGCAAGCGTCAAAACAGGCCTCAGAAAAAGCGTCAGAGCAAACGGCTCTAAAAGCGATGCAGCAAGCAACAAGGGTATCTGTTGCTACATCTAGCACTGGAAAAAATAAAGCCTCTGCTCTGTCTGCGCTAGCGCTGGTAGTCTGGGGCGGTCTCATTGCTTGCGTGATATTGACAATATCTTCTCTTACATTTGAGACTGATGCATGGCAGCTAGCGACGTTTACTGAAGCATCACTCAAGTCTTGGCTCTCACTTGGGTTTATCGTCTATATCTCAACCTTAATTGGCTTTGGTCTGTGGGCACACTTACTCAGTCAAAATACCGCCTCCAAGGTTATGCCGTTTGCACTATTGGTGCCCGTATTCGGTATGGTGACCTCAGTACTACTCACAGGAGAAGTGGTGACGTGGTGGAAGATGCTGGCCATGATGTTGATCTTATCAGGGCTGTTATTAGCAAATGTGAAGATAAAAATTAAAAAAAGCTGCTAACGATGACCACTAAAACACTTGGCCATCATTAGCAGCTTTTTATTTTCTGCAGCTTTTTTTCTATAGTTATCGTAAGTCATCCACCACAGCTAGCATTGCTACCAGTGATGCTTCCCCTAACTTGATAGAACGCTCGGGTGACCAACCCATCTCTTCATCGGGCAGATTATCATTGTCTTTAAATGGCATCTCTAACGTATTAGCAAGACAATCAAAACGCTCTGCTACCCAATTGGTGGCAACGGTCATATTGGCAGCACCTGGTGCATCGATCTCATAGCCAATCTCAGACTGAAAATCAGCACTGGCTAACTTTAATACGTCTGAAAACTTATCACGTAGTCCAGCAAGACGGTCACTGTAGCTTGGCGTCCCTTGTGAACCAGCGAGGAATACGTACGGCAATGCTTCATCGCCATGCACATCATAAAATAGATCTACGCCTGTCGCTTCCATTTTATTAATCACATGAAATACTTCAGGGCTTTTGTCTAAGCTTGGACTTTGCCACTCACGGTTTAGATTGGTTCCGGCAGCGTTAGTACGCAAGTGACCACGTACACTGCCATCAGGGTTCATATTAGGGACAATATAAAAGTTTGCCTTGTCTAATAACTGTTTGCCAGTCGCATTATCGCTATCTAACAAGCTGTACAACAAACCCTCAATTAGCCATTCAGCCATCGTCTCACCTGGATGCTGACGAGCAGTAATCCATATATTTCGCTTACTAGCATCTCCATCACCAATTTTGACCAAAGTAAGGTCACGTTTATCAAGCGTTTCGCCTAGATGCTCTAACGTCACTAGCGGATGCACTTGCACGGCGGCCAATAAATCTTGATGACGCTCATAGCTATAAGGCGCAAAATACGCAATCTGAATGGTTTCGCATTCTAACTCTGCCACGATGGTCAATTTGCCATCTTTATAAGAGGTTGGCAGACGGAACCAATGCTGACGATCATAAGAAGCCACCGCTTGGTAGTTCTCCCACCCTTCTAGATAAGACGCCTCTCCTGCATTCAGAATATTGAGAACATACTGCTCCCCTATTTGACCTGACAAACGAAAGTTAAACCACTGAAAAAACTCGCCGCCAACATCTGGACGAATCGCTAATTGAATGTCTTTTTTGTTGTCTGCATTAATAATGTCAATGTTGCCTGCATCAAAATTAGCTGTGATATGCATAGTCATTCCCTAATTGATTTTTATGATTGTGTTTTAAGTATTATGTTCGTTATCGACTTACTGTTCTACCTATTGCCTTGTAATAATCTCTAGCTTTATATTGGGCACTAGACATACATTTACTTGGTCATTATCAGCTCGTTTTCAAGGCAATAACCTATCAAATCTATCTGTTCAGGTTGAATATTTAGCGTTGGCTACTAAAAGATTAAACCTCTGCTAATAACTCGACACTTACTTGAAAGTAATCATCGTCTTTTATAGTAATACTGACGTTACCATTATGCGCCCCAACGATAGACTGTACGATAGATAGACCCAAACCTGTTCCTGTGTGGCGATCTATTGTTTTATGATGTCGATAGAAGCGCTCAAACAACTTATCTGCCTCACTTTGTGTCAACGGCTCATCTAATTGGTTAGTGATGGTCATTCGTAAAATAGCTTGTTTTGATTGTTGAAGACTGCTTATTGTTGTACCCACCATCTCATCTGAGTTTACTCTATCTGCACTAATGGTTATAACGCTATCTTGAGCAGCATAATAAATCGCATTCGATATCAGATTAGCAAAGAGCCTTTGTAATAAACTTTTATCTCCTAAAACAGCGCTGAACTCACCTTTGGTTTCAATAGCGATACCTCGGTCTTCTGCAATCATTTCGTAGTAATCAACGAGCTTGGTGATTAAACTGTCCGTATCCACGTGACTGATTTGCGAGTCACTCAATCCTTTTTGGGTTTTTGCTAGCAGCAGCATATTATTTATCATGGCCGATAGCTGCTCTAAGGTGTCATGCTGATGGTGTAGCTGCTCAATGTATTCATCACTAGCTCTCGGTTTGTTTAACATGACTTGCGTTTGCGTGCTGAGTGTCGCTATTGGAGTGCGCAGCTCATGGGCGATATTGTCTGAAAACCGTGACAATGATTCAAAATTACTTTCAAGCTTGGCCATCATTGAGTTGTAAGATTCTGCTAATGGTCGCAGCTCTAACGGCATATCACTGACCGTGACTCTATCATCCAATCTGTCAGGATTCATTGTTTTCATTTTTTGGACGATGGTCGCCAAAGGTGCAAAACCCCAATACACACCCAGCGCCGCTACTGATACGAGCAACAAGGTAATCGCGAACAAAATCATACTAAGCTGACGATTGAACTGTAATAAATACTGATGATGCACATCTATAGGCAATGCGATAAGCGCGAGCATTTTGTCGTCTTCAATGACCATTGCTCGATAGTATCGGCTGTTGATATTCATCACAAACTGTTGCTTATCATTATCTTGTTTCAGTGATGACAGATTAAATCCTTCCCCTAGCTCTTGAGCAAAGTTATTGGGGGTACTAGACAGTATCTGCCCTTCTTTATTAGCGATAATGGTTTTTAGATCGTAATCTAGCCAAGAAGAATGCTGATGATCAGCTTCATCTGATATCGCTGCGGTAGAAGTATCTCCATCAGGCATTACGTCAGGTGCCGCTCTTAGCGGCTGTTGACTATCCAATGGATTTTGAGAGCTAGGTAGGGTTTGGGAAGTTATAGGGCTACTAGGTTCTATCACTCGTTTACGTAGATTAAAAGCCGCATGAGTCATAATTTCAGCGTCCATTTGCTCGAAATGGCCTTTAACAGAACGCTGTATCCATATATAAATGATAACCTGTGATATAACAACAAATATCGTGAGCAGCAACACAGTACGCCATAATAGTGGCAAGCGCCGATTATCAAACCTATATTTCATATTAGACATTGCCAGCTTCGTGAGATGGTTGGCTATCAAGCGCTGTATCGACAGCTTCTAACCGATAGCCCATCCCGCGCACCGTATGAATCAGCTTTGCGTCATGATCATCGTCTATTTTTATACGAAGACGTCTTATCGCCACATCAATCACATTGGTATCATTTTCAAAGTTCATATCCCATACTTGGGAGGCGATGATTGAGCGTGGAAGCACTTCACCGCGGCGCTCTAATAAAAACTGTAGTAAGGAAAACTCTTTTGCCGTGAGCTTAATAGGCTTATCTCCTCTATGCACCGTACGCTTGCCGATGTCCATCTTAAGATCCGCTATTTGCATAATCGTACTTTGATAGTCGGCTTGATTGGCACGTCGTAATAAGCTTTTCATCCTGACGATCAATTCTGCAAAGGCAAAAGGCTTGGTCAAATAATCATCGCCACCAATCTCAATCCCTTTTATCTTGTCACTTAAGTCATCTTTTGCGGTTAGAAATAGCACAGGCGTATGCTTGCCAGCCGCTCGGTAATTACGCACCAGCTCAAAGCCACTAACATCAGGCAGCATCACATCCATCAATATCACGCTAAATTCTTCCGTCATCAATGCATGATAGCCATCTAATCCTGTTAGCTGATGATCCACGATAAACCCAGCTTCGGTTAAGCCTTTTTTTATATACTCGCCAAGCTTCAATTCATCTTCTACCAGCAGTACTTTCATTGTAATTCCTCAATACGGTCATGATTGTTTAACGTTCTAACCAGCACAGGTGACAATATTGACTGGTAGCGGACAAAGATGTCATGTGCTCGTAATCAGACTGTCAGTTTTATTTTGCTAATCTATATAAACGGTACATAGGTGCTCGTTTCAATACTTAGCTACTATCCAATACTTAGGGCGTGTCCTCAATTCAAACGAGTGTCTCTAAATGGGCTAAAAACAGCTAAATTTTGCCAAACATCGTCAAATAATTGGTCAATATCTCGATATTATCTGCACTATTTTCCTCGTTTGACGGCAATTTATCTCATTTTTATCACCATTTTTAAAATGAGGACACGCCCTAGCTACTATGAATTATTTTTATCGGTAATCAATGTAAACAACTTACGAAAGAGGTTTTATATGAAAATTTATGGTTCGTTCAAAAAAGTAGTACTGCTTTCGGTATCTGTACTTATCGGTACTACCACTGCCAATGCGCATACGATTGATCTAAGCACTTCAATCATCAACAACTGCGACGCTGTGACTGAGTTTGCAAAAAACTTGGATCATAACGATGCTCAGCTCTCAAATTCACAAATGAAAAGCTATATCGATGCGAGAGTGGCTTGTGAGATTGAACACAAAGATCAACATCTACAGTCTGAAAAATACTTCATTAACAAATATGGTAGCGATAAGTGATATCAGCTCTGATGTCATACTAAAGGATTACTGACAACATTAAAAACCATAAATAGTAAGATGACAGAATTGTAATCTTACCGTCATCTCTCTGTCAGAATCACTAAAGTATGCTTTAAAGTAACTTAATATCTTAAAGTCTTTTCGACTACATACCAATTTAAATAAGGATTTACCATGTCATTATTCAAACCAATGCCACTGCTCAAATCAATGCCACTTTCTAAATCAATCGTAGCAACTGCTATAGCCTTAGTTGTTTCAACCTCTGCGTTGGCACACGATCCCAAAATGCACGCTGAAAAAGACCAAATGAACTGTGAGAAAATGCAAAAGCATATGCAGATGATGCAAAAAATGGATCATAGCAAAATGGATATGAATGATCCTGCTATGAAAGCCATGATGGCTAACATGAGCAAAATGAAAGCGATGTACCAAAAGCACTGTGTGAGCAGCGATAGCGATTCTTAAATATCAATTTATAAGTTCAATACTATAGTCAGTTCAATATAATTTCGATACAAGGAAACCGAGTGCAAGTTATACATTAATATGCTTAGCGAGGATGACGCTGTAGCGGATTTATATAGACTTGACTATATTGTCAGAGAAGCTGATCAAGCAGTAATGGGATATTAAATAAAATGGATTTTTAGGACAAACCTATGAAGTTTTTACTAGGAATACTGTTTACTGTCTTTGTCGCTATTGTGGGCATTTTTATGGTGGTGACTAGTGGCATGATAAATATCGGTGCTGATCGAGCTCATAGTCCGCTGGTTTACGATTTTTTAGAAACTGCCCGCACACGCTCGATTGAACATGCCAGTAAGAATATTTTGGTTCCCAATTTAAAAAAGGCGGAGATGATCAGCTCGGGCGGTGCAGATTACAAAGATATGTGTGCAGGCTGTCATTTATCTCCTGGCGTCAACAGCACAGATTTAAATAGCGGTATGTACCCAAAGCCTCCTAACTTTACTCAGGCGGATATCGTTAAGCGCTATCGAAACGAGGCTGGTGCCAGACAAAGCTTTTGGGCGATTAAACATGGCATTATGGCGTCTGGCATGCCCGCTTGGGGCGCTACTCACGATGATGACAGAATATGGGCGATGGTTGCTTTTATTAGATCGCTACCTAACTTAAATGAAAACCAGTACACCATGCTAACGACTCGGTTAGACGATAGTATGTTGGATATGTCATTTGATGGTGAGATGGATATGTCAGGTGATGGATCCGGCATGCAACATTGATTTTTTGTACAAAATGCAGTGCTCAATAGTGCTGCTTTTTGCGATTTGAGTTTTAAGCTTTGCTAGCACTATTTTGTCCAGTGATGTGGCTCTAATTTTTATAATATTTAATCGTCAGACAGACGCTCGGGAGTGGTTTTATGAGACGCTATACTAATAGATTTATTAATGAACATAATCTGATATCTGGCCGTGTGCTCTCGGCGATCGTGGTATTGCCGTTATCGTTAACGATTGCCGCTTGTAGTCAACCTAACTCCGCTGCTGCTGACTCAACACCAGCGACTGAGCCAACTGTTGCTACGCACACGGAGCAACCAACAGCTGAAATAATGCCAGTCAGCGCTCCTTCAGATACCCAATCAACTATCCTAAAAAATATCTCAGCCACCGTCTATAAAGATGCGAATTGTGGCTGCTGCAAAGAATGGGTCGGTTATGCCGAAGGTCATGGTTTAAACGCAACTGCACAGAATGTCGAAGACGTGTCCTTGTTTAAAGAGCGATACAGCGTACCGCAGCAAATGCGCTCTTGCCATACCACCGTCACTACTGATGGCTACGTATTTGAAGGTCATGTCCCTGCTAAGTATATGGCGCAGTTCCTAAAAAACCCGCCAAGTGATGCGATTGGCCTTGCTGTCCCGAGCATGCCAGTCGGTAGCCCAGGTATGGAATACCAAGATAAATTTATGCCATATAAAGTGATGCAGCTTAATAAAGATGGCTCAACAGCTATTTATGCAACTATTGACTCACCGCAGCAGCAAATCTAGCTTGGTTGTCGTTTAAATAGCTTATCCAGCTCTATTAATAAGCGGCCAAAGTCATAGACTTAGCTGATAAATATAGACTCGACTCTCACTTTATAGATATAAATCAGGTGAATTATTATGAACACAACTATGTTTAACCGCAGGCGTTTTTTGACAGGATCTTCTACCTTGTTAGGGGCATCCATGCTGTCCACCCTACCGTCTATTGCCAATAGTGCGCTCGGTAAAGGCCAGCAGAATGTAGCCATCAACAGTGATAAAGCCGACCATATCGTACCTATCTTAACTGGGAATGAGTTTGATCTGTATGTCAGCAAGAAGCCCGTCACTGTCAATGGCAAGTCGAGTATGGCAACACTGATTAATGACTCGCTACCAGCACCAACGCTAAAGATGCGTGAAGGCGATACCGTAACTATCCGTGTTCATAACCAGATGAATGAGTCAACCTCTATTCATTGGCATGGCTTGCTGGTACCTTTTGAGATGGATGGGGTGCCAGGTATCAGTTTCGATGGTATTCCCGCGAACAGCACCTTTACCTATAAATTCAAACTTAAACAATCAGGCACCTATTGGTATCACTCACACAGTGGCTTTCAAGAGCAAACCGGTATGCTTGGTGCTATCGTCATTGAACCCAAAGGCCGTGAGCGTCATCCTATCGAGGAAGACCATGTAATCGTGCTGAGTGATTGGACGCACCGCGATCCGCACAATCTCTTGAAATTGCTCAAACAGCGCGCTGACTTTGATAATTATCATCTGCCAGATTTCAAAAAACTATTGTCTGATATCGCCGCAACAGATTTAGAAGCCGCTTATGACAAGCGCAAAATGTGGAATCAGATGCGCATGATGCCGACGGATTTTACTGATTTATCTGGCGAAAAGACCTTTACCTATCTGATGAATGGTAAGACCACAGCGGCTAATTGGACAAAGCTAGTAAAAGCAGGACAGCCCGTTAAATTACGCTTTATCAATGCTTCAGCGCAAACCATTTTTGATGTGCGTATACCGGGTCTCAAAATGACTGTGGTGGCAACAGATGGTATTGATGTCGCACCTGTTGCGATTGATGATTTCCGCATTGGCGTGGCTGAGACCTATGATGTCATCGTCACGCCTACTCAAGATGCACATACGATATTTGCCCAAAATATCGATCGTTCAGGCTATGTCGCGACCACGCTTGCGACCAAGAAAGGCGCTCGTGCTGCAATACCTGCTATGGATCAGATCGAATGGCTGACCATGGCCGATATGATGGGTGCGATGGGTGATAAAGGCTACAAAGCAAAGCATGCCAAGACCGAGTATGACTTTAAATCTGATATGCGTGTCGACAGTCCACGTATGAACCTAGATGATCCCGGTATCAACCTGCGTAATATCAATCGTGACGTACTGAATTATAGTCAGCTGCGCTCTGTCGATGAGGCCATATTTGTAGAGCAGCGTAAGCCTACCCGAGAGATTGAGCTACATTTAACGGGTAACATGGAGCGCTATATTTGGGCTTTAGATGGTGTCATGTTTAAGGATGCAACGCCTGTCAATATTAAGCCTAACGAGCGCGTGCGTATCACCTTAGTTAATGACACGATGATGAACCACCCTATGCATCTGCATGGTATGTGGAGCGACTTGCGCACGCCATCTGGAGACTTTCAGGTACGTAAACATACGATTGTGGTGCAGCCTGCGCAAAAGATTAGCTTCGATGTGACGGGTGAATTTGGACGATGGGCGTGGCATTGCCACCTGCTTTATCACATGGAAGCTGGTATGTTCCGAGAAGTTGCCGTCGTTTAACAAACCTTCGAATATGAGGCTTATTATGAAAATATCTAAGAAAAATCTGCCATTCATTGGTTTGTCATCACTAGTCTTGCTCGCATCATCTTTTGCAGCAGCTGCTGAGATGTCGAATATGGATCACAGCGGCATGGATATGTCCGATATGGATCATAGCGGCATGGATATGTCGGGTGATATGTCTAGTATGGACCACAGCGGCATGGATATGTCAGGCGATATGTCTGATATGGAGCACAGCAGTATGGATATGTCGGGTATGCAAGGTGGGCAGCCACCAGCTGATGCTCGCAGTCCAGACTATTCAAATGGGGTTCCATACGGGCAGTATGGTAAACCCATGATGATGGGCAGCATGCCATTATGGGGAGTCTCAGTAGACGACTTGGGCTATCAGTTTGATGAGGATCAAATCAACTTCGAAGCGATGGGTTGGTATGGTACTGATAGTAACCGTATAAGACTACGCACGGAAGGTAGTGCTCAGACTAAAGATGATAAAGAAATCGATAGCTTGAGCTCGCTTGCTTATTGGAAACCACTGAGCATTTTCTGGAATGGTGAAGCTGGTGTCGCTTACGATACTGAAAACGATAACGCTGCCATAATGGCAGGTATTGTCGGTACCGCGCCTTATTTTATCGAAACGGATGCGAGAGCCTACTTATATACCGATGGTCAACTTCGTCTTGATTTGGGCGCAGAGTACGAATGGCGTTTAGATCAGCATTGGGTAGTCATACCGGAGGTGGGATTAACTGCCTTTAGTAAAGATGACCATGATAATGGTATTACCAAAGGTTTTAATGAGATGGAAACCGAGGTAAGGCTGACTTACGAGACGTTCAGTCGCCAACTAGCCCCTTATGTGGGCGTGAGTTATGAGACAGCGCTTGGCAAGGCTCGTGGTCAACGACGTCAAGAAAATGAATCGGTTGATAGCAGTAGTTTGACTGCGGGGGTCAAATTCTGGTTCTAATTTTATTAAAATAATAGGGGATATACTATGAATACTTCAGATCAAAACAACATGGATCATCAACAGGGCATGAACCCTTACGTAAAGTTCACCCTGATGATTGTGACGTCTACGATTGTGATGTACATCATGATGTATTTCAATACTTATGAATGGGATCATATTTATTTTAGTGAAACCCGAGCTTATATGGCGCTCTACATGGGTGCCGGTATGGCAGTGGTCATGTTGGCATTTATGACTAATATGTATAAGAAGACCAAGGTCAACTTAATGATTTATGGTCTAAGCGTATTGATGTTTGCTGTTGGTATTTGGGGCGTGCGATCACAAGCAACTGTCGATCAAGTCGATTGGATGCAGGCAATGATACCGCATCACTCGATTGCTATTCTCACCAGTAGCCGCGCTGATATTGAAGATCCGCGTGTACAGCAGCTTGCTGATGATATTATAAAAGCCCAAAAGCGTGAAATCGCTGAGATGAAGCAGTTGATTGATGAGCTTGAATAAGAGAATGGTGTACCAGTGAACGCTGCGAAAAGCGATTACTTTTTTCTGCTCAGACGCTCAATGACCCAGCCTGCTAGTGGGAAAGACACCAGCTGTGTCAGTGGAACAAGTATTATCGTTTCAATTAATACCACCACTGGCAGGCTTAATCCTTGGGTCACAGGCTTCAATAACGTCAATACGATTAGGAGCGTTGGATAAAGTCCGACATATCCTATCAATATGCGTATAAGTCTGTCTTTGGAATTCTGATTCATTGCCTACTACCTATTGATAAAACGATAAAAGAAAAACCTTTAAGCGACAAAAACAATAATTGTCGCTTAAAGATTGACTGTCTGTGAATATCCAACAAGTCACAAATTTATAAATGAAAATAAGGCCATTAGTATTAATGGCCTTATCTCAGTCACTGTTTATGTACTTTGCTATTCTTGATAGTAAGGATAATCACTGTAGCCCACATCAGTACCACCATACATCGTGGTAGGATCTACTTCATTCAATGGCCAGTTATTGGCAATACGCTCTGGCAGATCAGGATTGGCGATAAAAGGACGACCAAACGCGAATAAATCACCGTAGCCTTTTTCTAAAATGTTCACAGCTTTTTGTACCGTGTACTTGCCAGCATAAATAATACGGCCTGAAAACTCTTCTCTGACTGCTTGATAAAAAGTGTCTGGTAAATCAGGCGCATTATCCCAATCAGCTTCTGCAATGGACAAATAAGCAATACCCGCTTGCTCAAGCAATTTGACTGCTTCGACATAGGTATGATGGGGATCTGACTCTACCAAGCCTAAATACACGCGCGTCTCATCCGTACTCGCAAATAATGGCGCAAAGCGTACGCCTAAACGATCAGCACCCACCACATCACTGACAGCAGCGACGATTTCTTTTAAGAAGCGCAAACGATTGGTCAACGACCCACCATATTGATCATCACGGTGATTGGTGTGCTCAGAGATAAACTGATTGACCAAATAACCGTTAGCACAATGCAGCTCTACCCCATCAAAACCCGCCTCTAATGCATTGCGTGCAGCCTGAGCATACATCGTTACCAACTCACCAACTTCATCGGTACTGAGAGCGCGTGGCTCACTTGGATCAGCCAATGCACCTTCGCCTGGACCCGTTTCAATAAATACTTTGACGTTATCAGCGGTAATATTAGACGGCCCTACCGGCTGAGCACCATTAGGCTGCAAGCTGGTGTGCGACACACGGCCTACATGCCAAAGCTGAGCAAAAATAATACCGCCTTTGTCATGTACTGCTTGCGTGACTTTTTTCCAACCTTCAACTTGGGCTGATGAATGGATACCTGGCGTCCAAGCATAACCTTGACCTCTTGGCTCAATCTGCGTACCTTCCGTCACCATAAAGCCTGCTGACGCACGCTGTGCATAATAGCTGGCCATTAAGTCATTAGGGATATTGTCAGGTTGCGTGCTACGAGAGCGTGTCAATGGCGGCATTACGATACGGTTGTTGAGCGTATAAGGCCCAAGTGCTACAGAGGAAAATAATGTCTTTGTATCTGGAATAGTTTGTGTCATAAGTATCTCTTTTAAAGCAGCTGATGGCTTATTATTGAATGTATTGAGCCTGTTTTAATGCTTAATAGCTCATTTAGTGGCTACTTAAGCAATGTTGGTCAGCATAGCGTTTTGCAGGTACAATTAGAAACAACTGTTTATTGTTTAAGATACAATTATTAATGGTATGAAATTATGAATGGTATGAATCGGCTCGATATCAAGCAACTTAGAGTATTGCAGGCGCTACTTGATCTAAAAAACTTGTCGCAAGTCGCACGCAAAATGGGGCTGACCCAACAAGCCATCAGTGAGCAGTTACGCAAGCTACGTGAGGTGTTTGATGATCGTTTGTTTATTCGTCAAGGCAATAGCATGGTGGCAACACCAAAAGCGCTATCGATGCAGCAACCTATTGACCATATATTAAAGCAGTTGGAAGATTTGTTAGAGCCAGAGATTTTTATGCCGCACACATACAAAGGCATATTTACGATTAGTGCGACTGACTATGCGACGCAGGCATTATTACCGCAATTGTTTAATATTACGCGACGCAACGCACCAGATTTGAAGTTAATCGTACGTGATTTTGCCTCAGACAATATCAATCAGCTGATTGCAGCAGGCGAGCTTGATTTGTTGATTACCTTCCCTGAATTTATCCCTGATAACTTATCGTATGTCACTCTGTTTGAAGAGCAACATTTATGCGTGACGGGTTGTGAAAATACCTTTGCCACAGAGCCATTAACGCTGGCGCAAGTGGCTGCGAACCCACAGCTGGTGGTATCGCCTTCGCGTGCCAACTTGCGTGGCTCACATGATCAATGGTTCGCTGAAAAAGGCCTTAAGCGAAACATCGTGATGTCAGTACCTAGCTTTTCAGCCGTGCCAGATATTCTGCATACCACCGACATGATTGCCTTTTATCCTGCGCGACTACTGCCAAACGATAAAGTTAAAGAGCTTAAAGTAGAAGCCTTACCGCCCACCTTTAAGGTAATAGCCGCTTGGCATCCACGTACTAATGACAGTGGTATACATCGCTGGTTAATTGAGCAATTACGAAATCTATAATAATTAACTTAGCTATAGCCAACCTTGAAACGACATCGAACACTCTTAAACTTGATGTAAGTATTATCTAGACTAAACATGGTTCTACACAAGATTCTAGACGGGTGCACATAATCACCTTAGTAACAGTTTCTTAAAATAACAGTCTTTTAAACATAGTTATCCTACGCAATACTCTCCAAATTGGGTATTAAATCATTACTGCTTATCACTTTATCAACATCAACAAACTCACCTTTACCCATGGCGCCAAGATTATAGTCTGCAAACTCATGATATAAAGTGACCACATCACCCATAATCAATAGTGCAGGGGTTGGCAGTTTTGCTTCAGCTTGCTGATCAGCGATATCACTTAATGTGCCGATAAGTACTTGCTGCGTTGGCATACTGGCATGACTAATGATAGCAAAAGGCGTTTCGCTGTCACGTCCGCCTGCTATCAACCCTTGTGTCATCTCATGCAAACGGTGCAAACCCATGTAAAACACAACTGTCTGGCTGCTGTCCATTAGCTCACTATAATCGTTATTAGGCGCGCCATTTTTTTTGCAAGCAGTAACAAACTTGACCGATTGAGCATGGTCACGGTGCGTTAGTGGAATTCCTGTACGGCTAGCAGCGGCACTGGCGGCAGTAATACCTGGAATAGACTCAAAATGAATGCCATGACGTACCACTTCCTGTAGCTCTTCGCCGCCGCGTCCAAAAATAAAAGGGTCGCCACCTTTTAAGCGAACCACCATCTTACCTGCCAGCGCGTGTTTGACCAGTAGCTCGTTAATACTTTCTTGTGGCAATGCATGATTGGCGCGGCGCTTACCAACGAATATTTTTTCAGCCGTGCTCGCGCACATATCCAAAATATCCTCAGACACCAGACTGTCGTATAACACTACCTCTGCGCGCTGCATTACTCGCCACGCTTTTAATGTTAATAGCTCAGGGTCACCAGATCCTGCGCCAATCAGATGCACAGTGCCTCTTTTGGTGCAAGTTTGCACGTTTTCTGCGCAGTGTTGATCCATTAGCTGATAGGTCTCATGCATTGAGGTAGCGGCAGATATATTGGTCATGGTGGTGACTCCTGATAACAGCGTGAATACAGCAAAATGGGCAACCACAAGCAAAGTTGTCAATAAACCCCTACCCTAAAATGGCTTATTGTTCATAACACAACACTCAACCAGTAATTGCATATAAAAGGCTGCAAGCGACGTGCCATAACATCATTTAAGCTTGTGCCAATGGGCCGCATTCTGCGATTAATGCGTTAATTTGCCCCACGCAAGAGCCACAATTGGTACCTGCTCGGCACTGCTTACCCACTGCCGTCGCACTAATACAACCATGCTGTGTGATAGCGTTGAGAATGGTATTTTTTCCAACTGACATACATGAGCACACTAAAGGTCCTGGATCAACATAGCCGCTGGCAGGCCGCCCCGCTAGCAACCATTTATATCGTTGATTAACAGGTATTTGACTAGTATCCGTAAAGCAGCTATCGAGCCAACGTACACTCGGTAATTGGGTTTGCGTTGGAGCAACATAAATAGCCATAATCAGTTGTGTGCTGGGTCTCTCATCATCAGATGACCCACTATTTATGGCAGCGTTATTTGAGTCCGTCTCAGGCGCAGATTGCGTCACAATAAAACGCAATTGATTCTGTACATTATCGACCGTAAACGCCGTATGCATGACACGCTCTTGACAGTTTGGCTGTGATAATGATTGCATAGAGGCCATAAACTGCTGCCAAAACTCGGGGCACGCTAAGGTACTGCTAGCCTCCACCATCGGGCTAGCGAGATTTATCAAGACACTGTTATTTTGATGACTCAAACTCCAAGTAAGTGCAGGTAATGCCTCTGGCAAAATATTATTCGAATGTGCTTCGCATTTTGTTTCAGACAATTCTTTCTCTGACGATTGCGCAGAAAAATTGGCCAAAATAGTACGTAGTTGCACTATAACGGCGTCTTGCCACTCAGGATGCACCAAAATCTTGCCAAATGATTGCATAGGAACGGACGTGACACTGATCGCCGAATTTTTGAGCTCTGGCTGCCCTGAATGTGGATCGACGACTGTTGGAATAAGGGGACCTACCCGAGCAAAGCTAGCAAAAGCATTGCTCCAATGCATGGGCATAAACGCATCACCAACGCGCAACGTATCGCTAATGGCAACTTGCGCCATTACGGTACTTGCGGGCTCGTTGCCATCCCTAGCCGTACTCATCGCGATATCAATGACTATGCCATTATTGGTCACGCCGTTCTCATAACTTTCATACTTTCCGTAGTTTTCATACCTACGATGCAGTTGCACAAAATCATTGTCTTGAACACCTAGCTGCCGTGCATCATTAGGATGTATGGTCAGTGTCGGTACTGGCTGATGTTGATTTAACTGCGATGCAAGGCCAGTGCGAGTCATGGTGTGCCATTGATCACGCAGCCTGCCAGTAATCAGGCGTACATGAAACACTTCGTTTTCAGATTGAGTATCATACTCAACCTCGTGTTTAGAGGGTGTTCGATTATCAACAATCAGTTGGGGTTTTTGCCTGCTTTGATATCGATGCCCATTAGCTACGCTCGCTTCATTAGAGGGTGTAATAGCGATTAACTGTGACTTAGTAATAGTAGCAGCGGAATTAATAATCTCGTTTTCTAAAGGTTTTATCTTATCAATCATAGAGATACGCGTGCCACCCCATTGAAACGGTAGCATCTCTTCGTATGCTTGCTGACTGAGTACGATTGGCTGATGTATTTGATTGCCGTTCTGGTTAATATGCTGGCTAATATATTGTTGAGCAGGTTTATCGGCTGGTACCTCATCTGTCATTAAAGCAGACAAGTCTTTGCTAAGGTTCAGATAACGAGGGTAATTCTTATTAGAGTGAGATGTTCTGTGGCTATGCGTATTACCATCAGCGGTCAATGCCACATGCTCATTAAATATCTCGCTAGGATGTTGGTAATCAAACCCCGTTAATCCCATTCGTGTGGCAACTTGAGACAGTATCCACCAATCTGGTTTGGCAAGCCCTGCTGCAGGCATTAATGTCCGCTGCCGAGAGATACGCCGTTCAGAATTGGTGACCGTTCCAGATTTTTCACCCCACCCTTGAGCAGGCAGTACAATGTCGGCACACTTTACCGTATCACTGTCTACCGAGCAATCAGAGACAATTACCAAATCACATGCAGCAAGCGCTTGACGAAAATTATCCGCATCTGGCAAGCTGACCACAGGGTTGGTGGCCATAATCCAAATGGCCTTGATACGACCATCCAATATGGCAGCGGCAGCATCGCAGGCTTTGACACCCACGTTTGGGGAGATAGGTTGAGGCGACTGCCAAAAGTCTGCCACAAGCTGACGATGATCGGCATTGTCTAGTTCTAAATGCGCCGCCAACAGATTTGCAAGGGCGCCGACTTCTCGTCCACCCATTGCATTAGGCTGTCCAGTAAGTGAAAACGGACTGGCCCCTACTTTGCCCACACGCCCCGTGAACAAATGGGTATTGGTAATAGCATTGACCTTATCGGTTCCGCTTTGTGATTGATTAACGCCCATACTAAAGGCAGTGACTGTTTTATCAGTGGCGGCAACGCATTCATAGAACTGGCGGATACTATCTGCCGACACTTGGCAGGCGTGTGCAACTTTGTCAATGCTCCATGCTTTGGCAGCATTCACCGCATCATCAACGCCCAAGCTTTGGTTAACATATTCATCATCTTGGCAACCCTGCTGATCTAGGTAATGCAGCAACCCATTATATAAATGTGTATCCGTACCCGCAGCAATTGGTAAATGCAAATCAGCAAATTCACAAGAGTCCGTACGGCGCGGGTCTATTACAATCAGTTTTTTATTAGGATTGGCTTTTTTGGCTGCTAAAAATCGACCAAACAAAATAGGATGGCACCACGCCATATTGGAGCCTACCAGTACCAATAAATCACAAGCTTCCAAATCCTCGTAATTACCCGGCACAAGGTCTGCACCAAACGCACGTTTGTGCCCAGCTACTGCAGATGACATACACAGCCGAGAGTTGGAGTCGATGTTATTATTACCAATAAACCCTTTTATAAATTTGTTAGCCACGTAATAGTCTTCAGTCAGCAATTGACCTGAGACATAAAACATAATGCTGTCTCGCCCGTGTTTAGCGATAGTGTCATTTAAACGACTGGCTACGTCATCTAAAACGGTGTCCCAGTCTGTCTGATTTATAAGTGGCTTGTCGGATACGTCTATAGCATTGAAATCATTACCCAATTGCATAGGCTGATGCTGTTTCATGACTGCTTGCTTGTTTTGATAATATGGCTCGGTCAAGCGGCGCGCAGTGCCCAGTGTTTGTGCTAGCGCACTCCCTTTGGAGCACAATTTACCAAAGTTAGCCGGATGCTCAGGATCTCCTTTAACGCTCAGCACCTCTGTCTCATTTACGCTCGCTAAAACACCGCATCCCACTCCGCAATAAGGGCACGTCGTGCGGATAGTAGTGATAGAGCTATCAATCAAATCGCCATCAGAAGACGTCAGTGCTTTTTTTATATTTTTGGCAGCACTTATATCATGTGTTTCAATGACGCAGTCTGTTGCTTTTTGCACGCTATTAGGTAGGCCGTTCGATTTATTAGCTGATACTACTTTGCTTGCAGCAGATTCATTGGCAATAGCGTCATTCATAATGCATCCTCTAACAGTTCAGCCGCTTTATGATGATCGACGTTCTTGTCTGTCTCATTAAATTCTATATCTACTTCCGTAGTTGGCAAATTGTTAAGTGTGATTTCATCCAAATGACAATATGCCTCACCAAATATGAGTGTGTCTTTGATGGACGTAATATCAACGTTATCTATAATCAACTGGCTATAAAAGCTGCCATCGCTGGTGTCCCCATAAAGCACAGCACCAATGAGTTTGTTTTCTTTGAGGTACAGACAATGATAATGGTTTAATTCAGGCTGACGATATACGAGGGTTTCAACAGTATCAGCGGCTTCGTCATCAAAAGCGATTTGCCCTGCAGAAAATGCCGACATACCAGATACTTTTAATTTTAATGACAACGGTTTGCTCACAAAAGGAACCCAGTGATCTGGCACGGTGATTTGGCCATCTATTACGTTTGTATCGTTTTCTATCAAATCCTTTGATGCTAAATTACTTGAAGTCGAATTACCTAATATCAAGCCATCTTTTAAAACCGTGACCAACGTATCTACTTGTTGATTGACCGGCGCCACCATTCCAAATAGCTCGCCCTCTCGCTCTATACACTCACCAATCGCATAAACATTGGGACAACTGGTATGCATAAAATCATCGACCACAATACCGCGATTAACCTCGATCCCGCTTTGCTTGGCAAGCGCTGTATTGGGTATCACACCCACTGCCATCACGATAAAATCGGCCGCTAGCGTGCGCCCGTCCTTTAAAGATAATCCGCATACTTCTCCTGCACCATTCATCTCAATGGCCTCAGTATGGGCAGAAACCGCGAGACCAACCCCTCGGCGACTGAGCTCAGCTTGCAAAAGCTCGGCAGCTGGCAGGTCTAGTTGGCGATTGAGTACATAAACATCCATATGAATGACCGTCATGCTCGCGCCCTGTGCCGCCAACGCGCAGGCAGCCTCCAATCCCAGTACGCCACCGCCAATCACCAAACCCGTTTTTCCTTGGCTAGCATAGTCCATCAGAGCGGTCACATCGGCAAGGTCTCGAAACACATGCACGCCCTTAGCTGTGTGATTGGGGAACGGAATGACTCGGGCAGTTGACCCTGTAGCCATTACTAACTTGACATAGTTGAGTGTTTGCCCATCATCCAATTCAATACACTGGCACTTAGTATCTATTGTCTCTACTGCAACCCCAGCCAGCACGGTAATACCCAGCTGCTCATACTCTGAGTTGTCATATAAATAAGTATCTTCAAACGCTGTGTCGCCAGCCAATACTGGTGACAGCATAATGCGGTTATAGCCCACTTGCGGCTCTTTACTGATTAACGTAATTGGCAAACGGGCGGTGTCATCATTTGAGTGCGTGCGAGCAAGCTCAATGGCAAAACGACTGCCTGCCATGCCCGCTCCGATAATAACGATGCCAGCGTTTTTTTGATGGTCTGATGCTAAGGCGTGAGTGTTGGTATGAGTATCTACCCTAGTGGAGGCTTGCGACATAGATAGCGACATAGATAGCGACATAAACAGAAAATTCCTTAGCCGCGCGGAGCAGCATTGAATGCAAAACAGCGTGTCATGAAAAGTACGCCAACAACAATAAAATGATGACAAACTCTATGAAGCAAATGCCATGCCATACTAGTAGAGGGTTACGCTTAATGAGAGGCTCTGGGTCGCGGCTGTGCGCCTTATTATCGGGGTTAAAATCTTGTAAAAACTCACCAATGGCTTGATAGCGCGCGTTAGTATTGACATGCAGCGCACGCATGAGTGCCTGTTGGCTGGTGTCAGGTACGTTCTGTTGCCGTAGCGGCTGCGCGGGCATCATTAGTGTTTGGTTTGGCATCATTAGTGTTTGGGTATTAAATGGCAATTGCCCCGTCAGCAGTTCATAACCAATCACTGCAATCGAGAACAAGTCAGAATGCACGCCTTTTGGTGCATCGGTGTAATATTCTGGTGCAGCATAGTGCAAATCACCATTTGGTGGTCGGGTGCTGTCTTTTAAGATAGAGGAACTGGCGGAACCAAAATCAATGAGTTTGACGGCGCCTGATTTGGTTAAAAGAATGTTTTCGGGTTTGATGTCTTGATGCAACAGATAGTTGCGATGCATGACTCGAACCGCCATGCCAATTTTGGTGAGTAAATCAAAGGTTTGCCACACATCACAAGGCGCATGACGATCCATAAAGTCCCGTAGACTCTCACCGGCGATATATTCAGTCAAATGATATAAGTATGTGGTACTTGCTGGTACCGGATAATAACGCAGCAGCCCCGACTCACTGAGCCCAGAACCCACGTTATGACCAATATTGTTGGATGCAGGATTGACAGACAATCGATTGGGATCAGCTTGATTGTAAGCCGACTCGCCTGCGCGGCGATGTTTTGATAGGCTCAAACCAATTTTACGTTCTTTTAAAAAATCACGCAGATAGTGACCATCGGCGACCGAATCTAAACTGGGTGATTTTAGAACAAAGTCATTATTGTATTCATCTTGCACCCAGTACACGTGACTGCGAGCCGTACGAGCGATAATACCAATCACAGTAAAGCCATCAATATGGTCGCCTATCTGTAAACCAGTTGGAAGCTGGTAGCGATTCACATCATGTATGACCGTATCCAGATTTTCAAAGTCAATGCCATCAAAATGACCAATACCCTTAGAGCCATTGATAGAAGTAAAATGGGCTGAGCGTGTGTTCATACTCAGCATGACCATGCTTAGATTGTCATGACTGCCTGCACTAAAGGCTTGCTCGCACACGGCTTGACTGGTGTTAAACCCTAGCGGTAATTTGTGTGTAGTAGCCATCAACTGAAATATATCAGTCGCACTGCTGCACAGCTCAAATTGCAACTCTGTGGGCTCTATATGCTCATACACCCCATCTGTCATAATGGCCAAACATTCGTTTTGATGAAGGGTAAATACCGATTGTTGTAGCTCTAACTGGCTATCTGCGCCGATAGCCGCAGCAAGCGCTCCTTTGTCTTGGCCGCGGTGCACGCGATGATCTTTGCTCAATACTGTCAGACAATCTACCCCAACGCGGTATATTCGAGAGTCGCCTGTATGAAACAGGTGAATACGGTCACCGATACAGAGCAAGCCTGATAACGTAGACAACAACGGCGGCACCCGTTGATACGATTGAGGAAAATATAGAATATCGTTGGCTTTGTTGACTGCTGTTTTGATAATAGTGGCGACTTGATCATCATCAAAACTGATGGATGACGTCTCATCTTGTGATTGTGCCAGTGCAGTCAACCCCAATGTTATTTTGTGGGCAATGGTATTCACTACCAGTCGACTTGCCTGTTTTGGAAACTGACAAGCGCTGACCCCATCTGCCATCAGCACCAATAATGGGGCTGATGAGGACGGGTGAGATACTGCATGAGGCATTGAGCGATTAGCATTAGATGATTCTGCACCTGAACATTGATAGGGCAAGCAGGTGGTGATAAGTAAGCTGTCTTGGTTTTCAGTCTTGCGACCTGCCATAGTGAAAAAATCAAGCCACCATAATGCAGTACTGGCATCAACAATATCCTTACTGTCACCAGTCTTATCAATAGCGTGGCTATCAATGCGCTGGCTGACATCGTTGGTAACAAACTGACCTGAGCCTATTAGAGATGACGGATTGCCTGTATTAAAATGAACCGCCATCTCATCAGCGTTTTGGTACATATCACCATCCGCATTTTGACTATTGTTTCTATTGGCGTGTGCTATCGTCATCTGTCTTCACCCCGTACTATCTATGACTCACTTGTATTTCGGCAAATGTGCCATCTGGCATCTCTTCAATAATGATGCCTTCTGGCTCTTTTAAGAGAAACAAAGCAAAGAATCCAGCCACTGCTGTCGCGGCAATTACAAAGAAAAACACTTGATAAGACACCAGGCTCAACACCGTTAAATACACCACTGATCCAACATTGCCATACGCGCCTGTCATCCCTGCAAACTGCCCTGTCATACTGCGTTTGATCAGAGGAATCACTGCAAAAACAGCACCCTCACCTGCCTGTACAAAGAATGAGCAAAACATTGTGATTAACAATGCCAATGCCAGTGGCCACGTTGAGTCAAGGAAGCCCATTAATAGATACCCGATGGCCAAACCAGCTGTCAAAATCAACAAAGTAATTTTGCGACCAAACTTATCACTGAGCCAACCGCCACCTGGGCGTGACATGAGATTCATAAAGGCATAGCTCGATGCCAATACCCCTGCCATCACAATCGATAAACTAAAAGTTTCTTGGTAAAACAAAGGAAGCATCGACACGACGGCAAGCTCTGAGCCGAACGTAGCAAAATACAAAATATTTAAAATACCTACTTGCTTAAAATCATAACGATGCGCCACTGGTACAGGCGTGGTGAAAACCTCTTTATTAAAGCGGTAGCTACTGATGAACTCGTAAACATACAGTATCGCAAGGCCGATATAGACCATGGTGACACTAGACTGGCTCAGCAAGCTCACACCATCAGGTGATAGTTTCCACGCCAATAGGGCCAATGCCAAATACATAGGCAGTTTAAAAACCATCATTAACCAAAAATCACCTGATGACGTCACCATCATGGCACCTGATTTTTTGGGTTTAAAATAAGTAGCTCCTTTGGGTGTATTACGCGCCATCTTATAAAAAATGATGCTATAAATCGCCATCACAACTCCTGACGTGGCTGTTGCATAACGCCAACCTTCATCACCACCGAACACTGCTGCGGCACCAATCGCGATAGTCGGCAATAACAGTGCCGCTGCTGCTGAGCCGAAATTACCCCACCCCCCATAAATGCCCTCAGCTGTTCCCAATTCATTGGTTGGAAACCAATCGCTCATCAAACGGATACCCACCACAAAACCTGCACCCACAAAACCCAGTAAAAACCGAGACAGTGCCAAGGTGTTGTAATCCTGCGCGAACGCAAAGGTAAAACAAGGAATAGCACCAATGGCTAAAATGGCGGTATAAACAATACGAGGGCCAAAACGGTCTGTCAGCATCCCGATAATCACGCGGGCAGGAATAGTCAGTGCCACGTTTAAAATGAGTAGCGTTTTGACTTGATCTTTACTCAGATTGAGTGTTTCTCCAATCGCTGATAAAAATGGTGCATGGTTAAACCATACAAAAAAGGTAAGGAAAAATGCCATCCAACCTAAATGAAGGATTTTATTTTTACCCGTAAATGACAAAACATTAAGCTTGTCTTTACTAGGTGCAACGGGGGCTGATGATGACATAGGCAACTTCCTCAAATGATTAACTTCAGGGTTCTGACAACGTACTAAAGGTACTAAGTGTTCAAAAAATGCAGTATTCAAATATGATAAGTAGCAATGTTTCAAGCAGTGCAATGGTTATGCCAGTTATTTATGTACGCTGCCAAATCCGTATAAAGATCAGCACTCGTTAATTATCCAAGCGCCTTTACTGGCGGGTCTATAACCATTACCACACCTGACGCTTATGCTAATAAAGCATTAACACAGCAGATTTAAAACACTCCATCAGCCTCCCTTATAAACAGCAATAACATCCAACTTGGGGCACTGTAGTGTCTATTTTGGTGCATTAATTTTTGATATCACTGTCGTTAACAATCGTGTTCACCCTGATTTTTGGCAAATAGTGGCGCTAACTATACTCACGTAAAAACCTTTGTACATAAGTGACTCGAACCGATACGGTATACCTTTATGTCTGATGGCAACACGCAAAAACCTAGCTAATCGAAGTGCTCTGGCATGATTATTGAATGCTCTGTAATAGTAGGTATTAAATGCTGTTTATCAGCTGTTGTTGAGAGACGGAGCCGTTTATAGCGTGATAAAAAATAAACGATGTCCGTATTCAACCAGCCCCATTACTAAGGACAGACGCATGATTAGCACTGCATTGAACACAGAAAACAAAGGCAATTTGGTGGTGATTGGCAACGGTATGGTCGGTCATCACTTTATTGAACGAGCAATTGAGCAAGGACTGCACCAGCAATTTGATATTCATGTATTTGCTGAAGAAGACCGCCCTGCTTATGACCGTGTTTATTTGTCGAGCTACTTTGAACATAAAGATGCCAGTAAGCTGAACCTAGTAGATTTAACGGCTTACGAATTATCAAAAGTTAATTTGCATTTGAATCAATGCATTGTAGATATCGATTCTGCCAGTCAGCGTATTACTACTGAGGCAGGCGAGATTATTGAATACTCTGAATTGGTGCTAGCGACGGGCTCATATCCTTTTGTGCCGCCCATCCCAGGCCGTGAGCATCCGCATTGCCACGTATACCGTACCATTGCGGATTTAGATGAGATTCTAGCGATTGCTGAGCTGCCCACTGTCAAAAAAGGCGTGGTGGTTGGTGGTGGTCTACTGGGACTTGAGGCCGCAAAAGCGCTCGTTACGCTAGGGCTGGATACCTATGTGGTCGAGTTTGCGCCGCAATTGATGGGCGTTCAGCTCGATGCAGCTGGCGGTGAGATTTTAAAGCGAAAAATAGAAGCACTTGGTGTCAAAGTGCTGACGGGGAAAAACACCAAAGAGATTCTGTCTAATACTGCACCCAACTCTGATGACACCAGCGGTGATGATCAACATTTAACCATGCAGTTTACAGATGGCACCTCTCTAACGACTGATATGATTGTATTTAGCGCTGGTATTAGACCGCAGGATGGCCTCATTAAAAACAACCCCGAATGCGGTATCGAAATGGGCGGGCGTGGTGGCATCTTGATCAATGAGCAATGTCGCACCAATGCTGATCATGTTTATGCCGTTGGAGAGTGCGCAGTATGGGACAACAAAGTATTTGGTCTGGTGGCTCCCGGCTACAACATGGCTAGTATCTGTGCTGCGCAAATTGCTGGTGATAGCAAGCAGATATTTACGGGTGCTGACATGAGCACCAAGTTAAAACTGATGGGTGTTGATGTGGGTAGTATTGGCGACGCACATGGTACGAGTGACGGCAGCTTGAGCTACGTGTATCAAAACCCTGCTGAGGGGATTTATAAAAAACTGGTCACCACACCGGATAACAAACGCTTGCTTGGTGCTGTATTGGTAGGCGACACCGAAGACTATAACAACCTATTGCAATTGTATTTAAATGACATTGACCTACCCGCACACCCAGAAAGCCTGATATTACCCAATGTCGAAAAACCCGTGATGGGCATCGACAATCTGCCAGATACCGCCACGATCTGCTCTTGTTATAACGTGACCAAAGGTGCTATCTGCTTGGCCGTCGAAAACGGCGCATACTCCGTCAGCGATGTAAAAACCGTGACCAGTGCCGGTAGTGGCTGTGGTGGCTGCGCACCTATGGTCAAAGATACGGTCAGCTATCAACTCACCGCCATGGGTTTTGAAGTAAACAATGACTTGTGTGAGCACTTTGCTTACTCTCGTCAGGATTTATATAGCCTGATTCGCGTGCACGGTATCAAAACCTTTGATGAATTACTGACTGAACATGGTAGCGGCCATGGTTGTGAGATATGTAAACCGACAGTCGCCTCTATTTTGGCATCGTGCTGGAATGACTACGTACTCAAAACCGAGCTGACACCACTACAGGACAGTAACGATTACTACTTAGGTAATATCCAAAAAGACGGCACTTATTCCGTCGTACCGCGTGTGCCGGGCGGTGAAATTACTGCAGACAAGCTCATCGTACTGGGTCAAGTGGCAAAGCAGTTTAATTTGTACACCAAAATCACTGGTGGGATGCGGGTCGATCTGTTTGGCGCACGCATGGAGCAATTGCCTGATATTTGGACGCAACTGGTGCAAGCAGGCTTTGAGACTGGTCATGCCTATGGTAAATCTTTACGTACCGTAAAATCTTGTATCGGTAATAACTGGTGCCGCTACGGCGTCGATGACAGTATTGGCCTCGCCTTGAGATTAGAAGATCGTTATAAAGGCGTGCGCTCACCGCACAAAATCAAGATGGGTGTGTCAGGCTGTATGCGCGAATGTGCTGAGGCGCAAAGTAAAGACTTTGGCATGATTGCGACTGAAAATGGCTGGAATTTATTTGTCTGCGGTAATGGTGGTATCACTCCGCGTCATGGCGAGCTGTTCGCCACCGATCTCGATACCGAAACCATGGTCAAATACATCGACAGAATCATTATGTTCTATATAAAAACAGCGGACAAGCTACAGCGCACCTCAAAGTGGCGTGAAAGCTTAGATGGCGGGCTTGATTATCTAAAAGCCGTCATTATCGAAGACAGTTTGGGCATAGCAGATGAGCTCGAAGCACAAATGCAATTATTGGTCGACAATTACGTGTGTGAGTGGGCAGCGACGATTAATGACACCGAAAAACTCAAACGTTTCCGTCATTTTGTAAACAGTGAGAAAGGCGATGATAATGTCGTTTTCGTGACTGATCGTGAGCAGATTCGCCCAGCGACTGATGCGGAAAAAGCAACCATCAACCTGGTTGAATTGGCCTAGCCAATGATGAGTGCCTTGTTTGTTATCACAACAAGCAAGGTGCTGTTTTTTCCACTCATGTTTTTAGACTCAAGTTTTACGACTCATTTTTCTCAAATCATGTTTTGCAAATTGCAGCTTATCACTCACGATTTATCATTCATACAGAGCAATATTATCATCACTAAGGATACCGCCTCATGAACCAACAGACTATTTGTACACTTGACGATATCATTCCTGAAACCGGTGTCTGCGCCCTGATAGATGGCAAACAAATTGCTATCTTTCGTACCAAAGAGAACGATTTATTTGCTCTTGATAACTACGATCCATTCAGTCAAGCCAATGTACTGTCACGGGGGTTGATTGGTGGAACCACGATTACAGATGATACAGGAACAGCAAAAGAAGTGCTTTATGTGGCCTCGCCCATCTATAAACAACGCTTTAACCTAGCTACTGGCCAGTGTTTAGATGATGAGAGTATTGTGCTCAATACTTATAAATTTGAGCTTGACGGAAATAATGTAGTGGCAAAATATATCAAATAAGAGATAACATCTCTTATTTGATATATTGTTAATAACTGCTCTATTAACATAAACCAACCTTTGATTCTGAGATTCAAAGGTTGTTTTATTTTTGACAATTACGCTGAAACACTGTGATCTATGCTTTTTAGAATACTTACCCAAACTGAAAGGCAGACAATTGCGTTTTTAGCACTTGCTGGGAGTAAATCTTTTGCCCTTTGTCACGTCCTGCTGCACCCACCGCTATCATAAGCGGCAACAAATGCTCCTCTGCCCCTAACGGATGTGAGTCAAGCGCGTGAGGAGCATTTTTCCAATTGGCCAATGCCGCAAGTCGTTTATCCGAATCTGCTAATTCCACAGTATTCGTTAGCCATTCATCAAAACGCTCTGATGGTTCAGTAAAACTAGTATCACCATAACCACGCATATTATGAAAGCTCATGCCGCTACCGACGATTAGCACACCCTCTGTACGCAGTGATGCCAGTGCTTGACCAGCAGCTAAATGCGCCTTCGGGTCTAAATCATGACGCAAAGATAGCTGCACCACTGGAATATCTGCCTCAGGGAACATTAGCTTAAGCGGTATAAATACGCCATGATCAAAACCGCGCTCCGCATCTTGTTTATTACCTACCCTTGCCTTTGTCAGTAGACTACTGACTTGCTCTGCCAATGCTGGCGCGCCTAAGGCTGGATAAGTCAAACTATAAGTATGCTCAGGAAAGCCATAATAATCATAAATGAGATCAGATTGTTTACCAGCGGTGATACTAAATTCAGCCGTCTGCCAATGCGCACTAATGATCAAGATAGCCTTTGGTCGCTCAGGCAAACGAGCAGAAATACCCTTTAAAAACGCTGCCATCTCATGCCACGTATCCGCTGGTTGCCAATCCATAAAAAAACAAGGCCCTGCACCATGCGGTATAAACAGTACAGGCTGGCTAACTGACTCATTAGATAAAAGTGTTGTCATAACTTTCCCCTTGTTGCTTGTCTTAAATGGCTATTTTCAAATGGCTCTATTCAGTAAAATTGAATGACCCCATTTACAACTATAAAACCTATCCTAATTTTTCTGATAATACTTTATCCATACTGAGGGAGCCGCCACCTTGAATAGCTAGGGCAAGCGTAGCTACCATCAATGTTAATGCATATTCATAACCACCATTATCAGCGAACAGCCCATTACTGATATGGACAGAAAAAATAGCCACTAACATGGTAAAGGCTGCGGCTAAAGCAGCTGGTCTGGTTAGCAGGCCTAACACCAGAGCCAGACCACCGAAGAACTCAGCACCACCTGCTAGTATCGCCATTAAGTAACCCGGCTCCATACCCATACTGCTTAACCATTGAGCCGTACCTGCCAATCCATTGCCACCAAACCAGCCAAACAACTTTTGGGCGCCATGGGCTGCTAAAATTAAGCCAACGGGTACCCGAAGAACTAAGGCCGCCAGTCCAGCTTTTGATGACAAAATAGTATCTAATAGTGATGATTTCATTGATGCTTACTCCATAAGGTATGATTAAAATAAATAGTGTCGAAAATGATATAGGCACACTTTACTATCAACGCTACAAAAGAGTAAGCTCAGTTATATTGAATAATTATCAACATACTGTTTATAATTGATTTGATATTGAGAGAAATATAGGAATAAATATGGATAGAATCGATGCCATGCGCGCTTTCGTCGCGGTAGTGACAGAAGGTAGCTTTAGCAAAGCGGCTATTACGATGCAGCTCTCGCCGCAGCTAGTAAGCAAATATGTAGCAAAGCTAGAGGAGGAACTACATACTCGTCTGCTCAACCGCACTACGCGCAAAGTCAGCCTGACTGAAGCTGGCAGTCAATACTTTACGCATGCGCAGCAGATTTTATTGAGTATTGATGAGATGGCATCGCAGTTAGGCGGCTTACAGCAGCATCCCAAAGGCGTCCTGCGCATCAGTGCGCCCGTGTCCTTTGCCTTAAAGCATATGGCAAAACTCATCACTGATTTTCAGGATCGCTATCCGTCAGTTACCGTTGATCTGCAGTTGAGTGATCGAAAAGTAGATATCGTTGAAGAAGGGTTTGATATTGCCCTGCGTATCGGACAGCTCCAAAGCTCATCGCTTATCGCCAAGCAGATTGCTCCGATTCGCGTGGTGTTATGCGCCTCGCCCGAGTACCTCAAAGCTCATGGCACACCTAAGCAGCTTGAGGATTTAGAGTCGCATCGCTATTTGCATTATAGCTATATGAATGTAGAAACTAAGGGTCAAATCTACAAATACCTAAAGACCAAACAATTCAAAGAACATAGCGTTTTTCATAGTAATAATGGCGACGTACTCGTTGAAGCAGCTATTGCAGGCGGAGGATTGATATTACAGCCGACTTTTATTGCTAGTGAAGCGTTGAGCTCTGGCAAGTTGGTCGTAGTGTTGCCAGAATATGAACCTAGCCCTTTAGGCTTATATGCCGTCTACGTCCATAGAAAACTACTAGCTCACAAAGTCAGATGCTTTATCGACTTTATGACCAACTACTATGGCACGCCGCCGTACTGGGATGAGAATATATAGCTTTAAACATAGAGACATAAAAAAGCCACGACACATTATGTATCGTGGCTTTCGGTTCAAGCAAACTTAAGCAAGCACTGATTTAATAATCAGATCCAACCTTCTTCTAATAGGTGCTCAGTATTGCTGATTTTAAAATTATTGCATAAGTCATAGAATGCCATTGGGTCTTCAACATTATCGAGTAATTCTCTTTTATGCAGTGCCACAAACAGCGCCAACGCATACGCTGCACTATGGATAGATTTTTTAGGATTAAAGGTAATATCAGTGAAGCCCTGATATTGAATCACTTCCTCATGCAGCTGAGGGTTTTGCTTGAGCGCATTCACGTACAGCCAATCATAAAATGTTGTTAACGGCTCTACGCCCCATTCCATACCAAAGTAGTTGTAACCAATGAGCTCGCCCGAGGTCATCAATCGCTCATCTTTTCTGGCTTGTCTTGGCGCTACTGTTAGCAAATCTGTATAAGGACCACCATCTTCAAAAACCATACTGGCTTGAAAAGCATTTTCGACACTATATGGATTGCCATCATGCTCATCAGTAATCTTTAAACTAAACGGGCTTAGCGGAAAACTTAGCTTATTACCAGATTTACTAGACAGCTCTAGGACGTGCTTAAATCCATACTTTTTACGAATGACTTGTTGTAAGTCATTGATGGATTTTTTCTTTTGTCTGGTCGCAAATCCCACATGCCGCTCAAACATAACCATATCCGTTTTTACCAAATTGTCACTGTTGACTTTGGGCATGAATACGGGTCTTTGTTCTATCGTATTTGGTACTTCTTCCATAGTGATGTGCCTTAATATCAATGGTTTTGTATAAATGTCTTATGTTAACGGTGCTGATATTACCTGCTGTTGACGGTGTACTCTGTCATTGCTAGCAGCATTTCTTATTATTGGTATTTTCTTCGCTAGTAGCCAAATACAGTGAATTGATCGAGAGCTATCGAGAGTTATCGAACCCTATCAGTGCTCGCTGGGCAGTTTATCTTATTATCAGTCATTTATCCTGCCCTATTTTAGAATTAATGCCGCCATACCTTCAACAATAAACCATAATTGAGCTATTTTAAGCTTAACAACGAATATAAGACGCTACTATAAACGGGTTTAAAAGTATCCAAAGAAATCTGCTTGACCTTACCATCATGTCAACCTATATGCTGTCACTATAGATTTGAAAATAAAATTAAAAATATAGTTAAAAACGACAGAGGTTGTTATGAAAACAAAAAACATTAAAACTCCTACTTATCATGAAGTGCTGAGCATTGAAGGCATGAGTTGCGCATCTTGTGTTGGACGTATCGAAAAACAATTAAAAAATATTGAGCACGTTGAAAACGCCGAGATAAATCTTGCCACTGAACAGGCGACTGTTTACTCATCTCAACCTTTAGATGTAGCCCAGTTAAACAAAGCGGTAGAGCGCGCAGGTTATAAGGTGACTGAAACCAAGCCTATCGAGCTATCCATTGAAGGCATGAGCTGTGCCTCTTGCGTTGGACGGGTAGAAAAATCTTTGGCCAAAGTCGCTGGCGTACAACAAGCCACAGTAAACCTTGCGACTGAACGCGCTTGGATTAAAGGCGACGCTCAAATACAAACGAGCGACTTAATTGATGCCGTTAAAAAAGCGGGCTACGAGGCCAAACTGGTAGAACAAGATCAAAGTGATCGACAAGATAAAAAAGCCTCAGAGCAAAATCAGCTTAAACGAGATTTGGGACTTTCTGCGCTGTTGTCACTGCCCGTATTCATTCTAGCAATGGGCTCGCATATGATTCCCGCCTTTCATATGTGGGTGGTGAATAACCTCGGCACTCAGCAAAGTTGGCTGATACAGTTTGTTTTGACAACACTGGTATTACTCTTTCCAGGTCGACGCTTTTATCAAAAAGGCGTGCCAGCCTTATTACGTTTTGCGCCAGATATGAATTCGCTAGTGGCGATTGGTACTATCGCAGCGTATGGCTTTTCTCTGATAGCGACTTTTATCCCGCAAGCGTTACCTGAAGGCACGGTGCACGTCTATTACGAAGCCGCTGCTATGATTGTGAGCTTGATATTACTAGGTCGTTATTTTGAAGCAAAGGCTAAAGGTCGTACTTCTGGGGCCATTCAGCATTTAGTAGGCATGCAGGCAAAGACGGCCCGTATACAGCAAGATGGCAAAGTCAGTGAAGTCCCTGTAGAAGACGTCACTGCACAAATGATCGTTGAGATTCGTCCAGGCGAGCGTGTACCTATCGATGGCGAAGTCGTTGACGGCCATAGTTATATTGACGAATCGATGATTACGGGTGAACCTGTCCCTGTGAAAAAACAAGCCGGCGATCAAGTGGTCGGCGGTACTATCAATCAAAACGGTACCGTGAATATTCGAGCAACGGCCATTGGTGAAGATTCTGTATTAGCGCAAATCATTCGTATGGTAGAACAAGCCCAAGGCTCTAAATTACCGATTCAAGCATTGGTGGATAAAGTCACCCTGTGGTTTGTACCAGCGGTGATGTTTTTATCAGCATTAACCTTTATAGTTTGGTTGATTTTTGGCCCTGACCCTGCTTTAACCTTTGGTTTAATCAATGCGGTTGCCGTGCTCATTGTAGCCTGCCCTTGTGCAATGGGATTGGCCACTCCCACCTCTATTATGGTCGGTACGGGTCGTGGTGCCGAATTGGGTGTGCTATTCCGTAAAGGTGAAGCGCTACAAATGCTTCAGGACGTGAGCGTGGTTGCCGTTGATAAAACAGGCACATTGACTGAAGGCAAACCTACGTTAACGGATTTCCAAGTCCAAAAAGGGTTTGAGAAAGAACAAGTCCTACGTGTGGTGGCATCGGTTGAAGCAAAATCTGAGCATCCCATTGCCTTGGCCATTGTACAAGCAGCAGAACAACAGAGTATTCAACTGCTGCCTATCACTGATTTTGAGGCGATGACAGGTTTGGGTATTCAAGCAAACGTGGCAGGCCAAGTGATTCATATTGGCGCGGATCGTTATATGCAACAATTGGGGCTTGATGTTGCGCCTTTTGCACAAGATGCGCTACGTTTGGGACAAGAAGGTAAAACCCCACTCTATGTATCGATTGACCAGCAATTGGCTGCTATCATCGCCGTTGCCGACCCTATTAAAGAGACGACTCATGCCGCCATCGCCGCACTACATCAGTTGGGCTTAAAAGTGGCCATGATTACAGGTGATAATCGCCATACCGCCCAAGCGATTGCCACAAAATTGAATATCGATCAGGTAGTAGCAGAAGTATTACCTGAAGGAAAAGTGGATGCAATACGCCAGTTGCAAGAGCAATATGGCCGAGTGGCATTTGTTGGTGACGGTATCAATGATGCCCCTGCATTGGCTCAATCTGATGTTGGATTGGCCATTGGTACAGGCACAGACGTGGCGATTGAGGCGGCTGAAGTGGTGCTAATGTCAGGTAGTCTGCAAGGCGTTCCTACTGCGATTGCCTTGAGTAAAGCTACCATCAGTAATATCAAACAAAATCTGGCTTGGGCATTTATTTATAATATTGCCTTGATTCCGATTGCCGCAGGTGTCTTGTATCCCGCATTTGGTATCCTGCTCTCACCCATTTTTGCGGCAGGCGCCATGGCACTGTCTTCTATTTTCGTATTGGGTAATGCGTTACGCCTCAAGTACTTTAAAGTATAGTCAGCGAACTACTAAACCGCTACAGAGTAAATATAGAATCGTAAAGGATATCCATATAGGGTTTAAACATTAATGCTTAAGCCCTTTCTAGGTTAGGAGGAAAAATATGAATATTGGTCAAGCATCCAAAAAATCCGGCATCTCTACCAAAATGATTCGCTACTATGAACAGATTGGCTTGCTAGAAACAGTCAATCGGTCGAACTCAGGTTATCGCTTGTATTCTAAAGACGATATAGACGACTTATGCTTTTTAAGACATTCTCGTGACTTGGGATTCTCATCCAAGCAAATGAAAGAGTTACTGTATTTGCGCAAAAATGCCAACCGTCAGAGTGCAGATGTTAAGCAACTGACACAAGAGCATATTGAAACGCTAAACCAAAAAATTGCCCAATTGCAAGAGATGGTCAATTCGCTACAGAACTCTTTTGATCATTGTGCAGGCGATGATAATGCAGACTGCGCTATTCTGGATGATCTTGGGCAAGCTAAATAGAGCTCTTAACGAGCATCTCCTAATGTAGAAGGCGTTAAAATGTCAGGTCATGCTGTTTTGCACAACTAAAATAAAAGTAAATATTCATACTGTTCAAGTATTGACGGTCAGCTTAGTGCCCATAGTAGTCGGTGGTAACACAGTCATAAGTTGTGAGTATTATCTGGCTCAAATGTGTAGTGGAGCAGAACCGAGAAAACTGTTAGCAGTTCCGCTTCAAATGCTTGTTATATCCCGTTTTTAATAGACTCTACTTGTGTGTTTAATATATTCCGCATCATTATAAGCGAGAACTTTACGCCATCTTTTTCGGAAAGAATCTCGCTTAAATATATTTTTTTATCATCATATTGTTCTGGAAAATTGATACTTATATATGTCATTTTTTTCTTCTCAGCTTCCCAGAATCTATACTTTATTTCGGTATGACCAGCGTACTTTTGGAGAAAGCGATCAATGGTTAACCCTTCTTTTTGCCAATTTACTAAGCCTTTTGTTAACCAAACCTCATTCCAACTCTCAAACAAGGGAAAGTGAGCAAAAGTATTTCTAATAAATTTAAACAATGGGCCACCAATTTCAGATTCCATTGGAGGTCTTTGTTTCTTAATTGCCTCAAGAACATACTTAAAGGGCTCATAAGCTAGTAACTCTGCATAAACTGAAAATAGGTTAATCACTTTGCTAAAACGATACCAGTCTTCTTGTTCCCAAAATGAGTCTTCAATTATTTCATCGGCAAGATCATAAAACCTATTGTAAGCAAGGCTTAAAAAAACTTCTTCTTGTGATGTAGGTCGCAAATTCATGAAAGAGAACTCCTAGAAACATAACGCCGGGTTAAACTGCAAAAAACGTGTGTTAGCATTTTGAGCGAAGCCGAACCAACTTTTTTATTTCCGTTTAAACTGCTTGTTATATAAATGTATTAATCATCGATCTTCAGGTTTTGTGTGTTTAACTTTTGCTGAGAACTCTTTAAGTTCTTCAATGCTATATTTGGTATGTACTCTTTCAATTGAAGGAGGCTGATGGTTGATACTTAAACCTATACGTCTAGCCATTTTAGGTCGAATAGGTCGAGGAACAAAACCACCGCCACAATTTGGGCATACATTTTCTAGTATTTCATTTACACATGTGACGCAAAAAGTGCATTCGTATGTGCAAATCATTGCTTCGGTAGAATCTGGTACTAAGTCTTTATCACAACATTCACAATTAGGTCTAATTTCCAGCATATATCAACTCCATTTTAATTCACCTAGGGCTTAATTCTTGGGTTGCAGAGCGCAATTCGTGTTGCAGCCCATAGCAGTTACTTGTCATATTTTGATGCCTACCAATTAATGATTAATGGCAAAACTGGTCGTAAGTCTTCAGATAATCCACTACGCTTATTATCAGGAGATCTCAACTTTCTTGCTAGCCCATTATTCGATTCTTTACTATCACGTACGTATAGTATTTCGAGAATTTTAGCCCGCGCCTATGCGGATTAGACTAGCAGAAAATCTAACTAGTATGAATTGATTATAAAATTTCTGCTTAGGCTATTATTTTATACTTCCTACTTTTATCCTCTCAACCAAGAAATCGACGGCGGCTTTTACCTTAGGCACTAGATAGCGCTGCTTTTGATACAGCAGATATACGGCCATATCAGCATGCTGCGTGATTGCTAATGGATGCTCAAATTTAATCTCTTGCAATGCCCCTGACTCAAGATATGAGGATAGTGCCCACCTTGTTGACATCAAAATCCCTTCACCATCACAAGCCTTTTTGGCTAGCCATGGTCCATTGTTTGAAATTGCCACTGCTGGCCCTGAGACATCATGCCACTGATCGTCCACATAGCAGAGCCAAGGCGTTGGCCCGTTTGGTGCTTTGAAATACAGGCCTTTATGTTCCTTTAATGCCATCACATGACTAGGTTCGCCATGCATCTTTAAATAACTGGGCGACGCAACCGGTATAAAGCCATTGTCCATGAGCCTAATAGCAATCACGTGCTCATTTGGCGCATAACCACCGCGAATCGCAATATCGACATCGTCACGTCCCAATGCGGATAATTCATCACTGAGACTGACATCTAGCACAATCTCTGGATACAACTCACCAAACTCATCCAACAGTGGTAGCAGTATTTTTTCACCAAAACCCACCATAGAGCTGACGCGTAACCGTCCCATCGGCGTCGTTTGATAACTGCGTACTGTTTCTTTGCTTTGCTCGAGCCGATCCAATATTTGCTGCATATCGTCATAATAAACCTGCCCTACTTCGGTCAATTTAACGATTCGAGTCGAGCGCTTTAACAGTGTCGCGCCCAAGCTCTTTTCTAAATCAGATACTCGTCTTGACAGTGAGGATGGTGGCACTTTGAATGCATTTGCTGCTTTAGTAAAACTGCCCGTTTCTACGACTTTGCTAAAATACTTAATGGCACGTAATTGATCCAACTGACCTCTCCATTTAGATGAATATGTGAGCATTTTCGCTTTATTATTGTCTTAAAAGCAATAGTGATTCACGTTATTCCTTATATATAACCACATTAAAACCAGTAATAATGTGTTTAACTTAGGGCGTGCTTGATATTCGACCATGGCACTGACAGAGACTATTTTTTGCCACTTCATTGTTAAAACATAGACGCTTAGAATGACTAAACTTACTATTTTTAACGTCGAACTGTCTAAAAAATAGTCCTGTCTCCTTCTGTTTATATTGGAGCTGATGCTAAAACTGCCCCATACTGTGTTGTAAATCTAGTTAAGGCACGAGCATTACCGTCGTTTTACGCCTTGTCTGGAACCGTTTTAGCAATCAGCAGTGCCTATTTGTGAATATCAAACACGCCCTAAACGTTGCAATGAAAACACGATTAAAAATAACTTTTACGTCAACAATGGAAGAATGACTTATGATTACTTTGCACGGCTTTGCTGCAAGCAACTATTACAACATCGTAAAACACGCTCTTTTATATAAAGGCATCCCATTCCAAGAGGACCTTTTGTACGCTGGTAGTGATGATCTACTCACCGTCAGTCCAGTGGGTAAAGTACCTGCGATCACCATGCCGGACGGTTTTAATCTGTCGGAATCTAACGTGATTTGTGACTTCCTTGAAGAAACGTATCCTGAAAAGCCACTATATCCTGCCGATGCAGCAAAACGCGCGTCTGTACGTCAGATTATGAAAATAGCAGAGCTATATTTTGAGCTACCAAGTCGTCGTCTAATTCCATATGTATTTTCTGGTACTCAAGCACCTAACGCAATCAAAGAGGAAGTTCGTCAAGTATTGGGCCGCGGCATTATTGCTATGAATCGCTTATGTCAATTTTCGCCTTGGATTGCAGGCGAGCAATTCACCATGGCTGATATTTACGTGCATTACGTCAATACTATTGTCAACGCTTTTGGCGCGACTCAGCTTGAGTGGGATGTACTGGCAGAAGTGGACGGCATGAAAGAATGGAACAAAGCCATGAGTGAAACCGAGATTGCAAAAAGTGTTCAGGCAGATAGTCAAGCAAACATGCCTGAGTTTATGCAACACGTTAAGGCTCTAATCCAAGCCGCAAACGCTAAATAACTTGTGGCAATGTGGCTACTAAAAATGAGCCACATTAAGAAAATTACTAAAATTCAATAACCTAAAGAACGACCAATGCCGTAAAGGGATTGGTCTAAAAATCTAACTATTTGCAGGAGCAAATCTTATGACCGATAAAAATAAACAACTGGTTTCAACCATCAGTGATGACAACAAATTAACCCTGTCTTTAAAAGATATCGAGATGCCGCAACCCGGTGCTGACGAAATTGTCGTTCGCATGGAAGCCATGCCATTGAACCCTTCTGACTTTGGTGTGATGTTCAGCGCCGCTGATATGTCAACCGCTGTACAATCAGGCACTGATGACAACCCGATCATTACTGCTGATGTGCCTGCGAAATTCATGCCATCACTCAAAACTCGGGTAAATAAAGACACGCCTGTCGGCAATGAAGGCGCTGGTACAGTCGTCGCCGCAGGCTCATCAGAAGCCGCACAAGCACTCATGGGCAAAATGGTTGCGGTGATTGGTGGCGGTACATATCGTCAATACCACTGTGTCAATGTAAGGAGCTGCATAGAAATGCAAGACGGCACGACAGCTACCGAGGCTGCATCGTCTTTTGTAAACCCGCTCACTTCACTGGCAATGGTCGAAACCATGCGCGCTGAAGGCCACAAAGCCATCGTACATGCAGCAGCCGCTTCTAGCCTTGGTCAAATGCTAAACCGTATCTGTATGGCAGACGGTGTTGATTTGGTGAATATCGTACGTAAAGACTCGCAAGAAAAGCTATTGCGCGATATGGGCGCAAAGTATGTGGTGAACTCAAGCAGCGAGACGTTCCTTGCTGATTTGACCGCCGCGATTACTGAAACAGGCGCTACGATTTCGTTTGACCCTATCGGTGGCGGTAAGCTCACCAGCGATATTCTAAACTGTATGGAAGCCGCTATCACTCGTGACGTAGAAGAATACAGCGTCTATGGCTCAAATACCTTTAAACAAGCTTATATTTATGGCGCCTTAGACCGTGGTCCAATCACCTTAAACCGTAACTTTGGTTTTGCGTGGGGTGTGAATGGTTTCTTATTATTCAATGCACTTGGCAAACTTGGTAGTGAAACGGTTCAGTCCATGCGCAAACGCGTGGCAGAAGAAATCACCACCACCTTTGCGAGCAGCTATACGCATGAAGTGACGCTAGAGGAAGCACTACAATTGAAATCAATCGCCGCTTATGGCAAACAGGCGACTGGTGAGAAGTACTTGATCAAACCTCAAGCTTAATAATTGTTTGAAGCATAATATAGAAATAAAAAAAGCAGATATTCTAGGATGTCTGCTTTTTTGTGCTTGATTGCTATAGCAACGTTTATTTTAGAGTCGAATAATATTTATTCATTGTAATAATTCTTCTTTAAGTTTCTATTATGAAATATTTTTTAGCGTAAATTTCTAATCAGAAAATTGTTAATACCTAAAGGCCATGACATCTTTTATACTTTTTTCCACTTCCGCAAGGACATGAAGCATTACGGCCGACTTTTCGTTTTTGCTTTGGCTCTAACTTTCCCTTAACGGCATGATCGGCTCTAGATTTTATTTGCTGATTCATCCGTTTCGCATCTTCAAATATGAGCATATTTTCTTTAGTCTGCTCCACTGGAACATTAATTTTTAGAGGTTGTGCCGCTTCATAAACACCTCGTTTACCAACTTTAAGTAGTACCCCTATTAGGTTTTCTACTTTAATCGATATAGCAACAACACTTGCTTTATGGTTTACCTTCTCCCATTCAACTTCATATTTTGAGTTTTGCATCCAGACAAGAATTGGATTAGCTTCCCCACCAAATGCGAAATAGCGAGCTGGATGCTGTTCGATAGTTTTGTCTAGATCAGTAAGGTATTTTGCAAAGTTATTACGTGCTTCCTCACCAAAATCTCGAATTAGGCTATCGACAGAGAGCCATCCTGGTTCACGAGAAATATCAAGTGCTGAAAGTACCTTTAAAACCACTTCAGGAAATTCTTGAGTAGGTTTTGAGCTTGTTTCCCATTGTTCACTTGCGAAAGCGCTGTCTACAACGTCACTCATCCCATTATATATTACTAAACTAGCATTTTCGTCCTTAGACTGGTCAATGATATCCTGATCAAAGCGATTTTTAGTTAGGTAAGCTCCTAGATGATCGAATTCATCGAAAAGAAGTCCTTGTTTAATGCCTGCAATTGCTTGTCGCACTTCCATATAATGTGCAAATACTCCAGGAGTAGGCAACATACGTCTTAGAACAAAAAGGTCATCAATGGAAATCGAAACAAAACTATATTGCCCAACCAGTGGTTTTACTTGGGGTAAGTTTTTAGAAAATGATGAAAATGGAGAGAATGACTCAACTGTTAGCCCAATGGGGATCATTACACGATAGTCTGAATGACGGAGTTTTCCTACTTCCTCATATTTTCCATTTATTAGGTTGAATAGTGGGACTTCGTGAGACCATCCCAGATTCTGTGTAACTGCCATTTAGATTAAATGCCTGCTAATACGATCATCAAACATAATCATAAAGCGATTCAGAGCAGACGTCCAGTTACGAATCGGCATCGACCACTTTTTAGACGCCTGCTGGGTTGCTAGATAGACTACCTTAAACGCTGCCTGATCAGAGGGGAACACCTTACGCTTATTCACTGCCGTACGAATCACACTGTTTAGCGACTCAATAGCATTGGTGGTATAGATGACTTTTCTGATGTCTTTCGGGTAATTAAAGAACACCGTTAAGCCTTCCCAGTTATTGCGCCAAGACTTGACCACGTGCGGGTATTTATCGCCCCACACTTCATCAAAGTGCTCAAGATTGGCCTCTGCTATCTCAAGCGTATCCGCACCATAAATGGCCTTTAAATCAGCCGCTACGGCCTTTTTATCCGTCCACGGTACGAACTTCATTGAATAACGCACCATGTGTACGATACACAGCTGAACCTGAGCATTTGGATAAACAGTGTTAATGGCATCAGGGAAGCCCTTTAAGCCGTCGACACAGGCAATGAGGATATCTTGTACGCCACGGTTTTGAAGCTCGGTAAGAACACCTAGCCAGAACTTAGCGCCCTCATTTTCTGACAGCCACATACCAAGTAGCTCTTTCTTACCATCAAGTCCCACGCCTAGAGCCAGATAAATAGCCTTGTTGATGATCTGCTTGTCTTGACGTACTTTGACGACAATGCAGTCTAGATAGACGATAGGATAAACACTGCTCAATGGCCGGTTCTGCCATGCAGTGATGTCCTCTAAGATGTTGTCAGTGACTCTTGAAACCAAGCTACTTGAGATATCGACATCGTAGAGCTCTTTAATGCTCTCTACAATCTCGGTGGTGGTTTGGCCCTTGGCGTAAAGAAATATGATTTTATCATCAAGCCCTGAGATACGGGTTTGATGCTTGCGCACAAGTGTAGGTTCAAAGTCACCATCACGGTCTCTTGGGGTAGATATCTCAAGATCGCCTGTGTCACTGCGGACGGTCTTTTTAGTGTGCCCGTTGCGCTTGTTAGGCTTATCCGCCTTTTCATGCTTGGGATAGCCGAGATGATCTTCCATCTCAGCTTCAAGGGCAGTGTCGATAAAGGATTGCATGAGCTGCTTTTGGAAGTCTTTAATGTCATCGAAGCTTTTCATGCTACCAGCCATCTGCTGGGCCAGTTTCTTGATGTCGGGTTGAGTAGTCATTGCTTATTCTCCAGTTAGTGGATTATAAGCAGTTACACAAAGTTTGGGAAAGGCTCGACTTCGTCAGCAGATTTTAAATATTCAAAGAAACGTTCACACTGCTTGTAAGCCTTTATTATCAAATCTTTTATAGATTGTGAATGGCGCTTAAAATCAAGTTCAGGTGAAGCTATGCTCGCAGCTGCGCCAGCTTTAGCTTCAACGAGGTAAAGTACATCATCAATTAAAACTAGGGTATCGTTTTCAGCCCATTGTTTAGTTTTGGGGTCTTTATAATAGACTTCTTGATAGATTACTGCTCCACTCAGTTGTTCAGCAAGTATTTCGGGGAACGCAGCTTCACTCATTACTTTCTGTCGTTCTTTAAAAGCTTCTTTGTAATCAGGCTTCTTTTGCAACAAATTAAAAAGAAGCGAACGGTACCCTGCGTCCCGGATAAAACAAGGATCTACAGCATAATAGTCTTCACCAAGTTTGATTAAAGGTTTTTTACGAGCAGGTAATGTCCTGTAAGGTGTGCCGGAAAAATCACCTTCACTGAAGAAATCAAGCTCCTCACCACGTGAGTACGCCAAATCTGCTAAAAGTTCTGAAGGTAGTTTTGTATGTCTACTGACATTGGATATACCACCTCTTAGCATATCATCCACAGCTAAGCCCGCACTTTTCGTTTGTTGAGCGTTTGCTTCGACCCATTCTTCCATAGCATCTTCGAGCGGTTTATTCTGCTTTTCAGCGAAATCTTGAGCAGCTTGAAACTGCTTCATCATTTCTTCAATAGCATTAGCCTGGCCTACACGCGTTGCATTGGCTAACTGTTGAAACCCCTCAGCAATTTCAATAGCTCCAATACCATAAATATCTTTTAAAACATCATCATGTGGTGCAAGAACATATTGATAAAACTCACCTTCTAACACCTGATAGCGATTTCCTCTGAGCATAAGCCAAGATGATTTGGCCTGAAATTCAATATCCGCCGTATTAGAACCGAAGTCTTTATTCTGAGTATTTATAGAAGAAACCATCGCAAAACACATGGATTTTTCTCGTAAATTTCGACTAAGTGCAAATAATTCACCGCATTTTCTTTCATCAAACACCACATATTCTTGGGCTACATCAGAAGCAAGAACCGCATGCACGTACTCTAATAAGAATTGAATTTCATTTTTTTCTTTATTTTGAGTATCGGAGCTTAGTTCTGGCGAAGTGGTATTACTGTTCATCATCATAAGTTGGCCATAAATGTACCCAAGCAGTTCTTCTGGTGGGATCCCATTTATTAAAATACGTATTTTTGTAGCAACCTGCTCCATCTCCTTTAACAGGTTAGCGATTACTTTTTCTTGTTCGATATTCATCACTTTCAATCCTTTATAGGAAAAGTAGAAATTCAGCGCGATACAACGTTGATGAGGATTTGTAAAGATAAGCTCACAAATATCAGTTTAATGATCGAAAAAAGCACTTGCTCAATACTAACAGTTAGTTATAACCAATATAATTCCGGCATTATCAATCTTAATATTAAACTATAAGAAATTAGTATTACTGGTTATTCTCTAATATCATTCTATTTATATTCAATAAAACGTGGAGGGTTATAACTAAGATATATTATAAAACCATTACCCACCAGATTTGCACAAAACCCGTTACCATTCAACCCATCGTATTTACTCGCAATTTATATAAACGTTATCAAAAAAATCTTGCGATAGCGGTGTCAAAATTGGACAACCAAATACCAAGAGCCATGAATTAACATCACTAACAAACCTATAGTTGCATCTGACGCTTATTACGCCTAGTATTTCGCTCCTTTAAATAACTCTATTTTTAACAATAGCACCTCCATAGGTTTGTCTACTCACAATAAAGAAGGATTCGTTATGCCAATAAATACAACCACAATTATTGATGGTGGCATGGGACGAGAATTGGCGAAACGTGGTGCACCGTTTCGTCAACCTGAATGGTCAGCACTGGCAATGATAGAAGCGCCAGAGATCGTTCGTGATGTACACCGTGCTTATATAAAGAGCGGCGCGGCAGTCATTACGACCAACAGTTACGCCCTAGTACCCTTTCATATCGGCGAGGAGCGTTTTGTGGCGCAAGCACAAGATTTGGCAGCAGCATCAGGCGAAATGGCACGTGCAGCAGTGACGCTAGAAGGCGCAGCAACCAAAGTAGCTGGCTCTATCCCGCCACTATTTGGCTCCTACCGTGCAGACTTGTTTGATGCTGACCACGTAGAAGATATCGCCACCCCACTAATCAAAGGTCTAAATCCGTATGTCGATTTTTGGCTCGCTGAGACTCAGAGTCTAATCGCCGAGTCTATCGCTGTTCGTGAGCTACTTAGTACGCTAGATACAGACAATAAACCGCTATGGGTAGCTTTTACTTTAGAAGACAGTATGGATATCGATGTACCACGTCTGCGTTCAGGAGAAACCGTCGAGGAAGCTGTGGCAACGATGGCTGCTCTCGATGTCGAGGCGATACTCTTTAACTGCTGCCAACCTGATGTCATCGAGCAAGCACTAGATGTCGCACAAACTGTACTGCAAGCAAAACAAGCGCAGCATATCAAACTTGGCGCTTATGCCAATGCTTTCCCGCCGCAACCAAAAAATGCTGCGGCAAATGATACGCTTAATGAAGTACGTGATGATTTGACCCCGCCTGCCTATCTGCTCTGGGCACAAAAGTGGCAAGCACAGGGTGCTTCATTAATCGGTGGCTGCTGCGGTATTGGCCCTGAGCATATTCAGGAATTAAGCCAACATTTCACTGCTACTGCCTAGACATAGGCTGATCTGAACATAGAAAATGTAAGATAATTAGATCGTTGAGTTCATCATGCTGACGACCATCGAATGTTATTTAATGGTCGGCATGTTGCTGGTCATGGAGCTATGCTGTAAACGTATCGAAAAATTCAGTAGCAGCTACAGGCTTGAATGAAATCATTGACTAGCTTGTCATAAATATGCGTATTGTATTTTTAACAGCCTACCATTCCTACCGCTACCCTGAAGTCTTTCTACCCGTTTGTATCAGTAGGACACCACTTAAAATCAGTACCAACGCTATAATTTCTAAGCTGGTGATGTCCTCTCCAATTACAGCGCCAATGATGACAGCAACGACTGGAGCAATATAAGTAGCACCAGCAGCCCGCACCGAACCCAACGTCTCGATAATAAAATAATAAATCAAAAAAGCAGCGCCAGTACCCAAAGCACCCAGACCAAGTATCGTTCCCCACATTGCCCTAGTATCTGTCGACAGCTGGGTTATACCATCGAAATCGATGAGTATCGAAAGCGTTATGACAGCCAACCCCACTTGCCAAGTGGCTAACGCCAGTGGCGGCAACCTCAAAGGAGACAGATAGCGCCGCGCATATACAAAAGACGCACCCACACTCAAAGATCCTGCCAACATCCACAAAACGCCAACGAGAGAGACACCAGTAGCGCCTTGCCATGGTCGCGCACTTAATGCGATACCAGCAAATCCTAGCGCAAGTCCAATCGCCATTTGCTTGGTCGGACGCTCATCAGGTAAGAACAGCGCCGCGCCCAAAAAGGTAAATATAGGGATTGAGCCACTTAATAGACCTGCAATGCTACTGGGCAATAGCGCCGTACCTGCGACAAATCCATAATAGTAAAAAGACGTTGCGAGCACTGACATCACTATAAAGTATGGCAAATGCTGTAACTGCGCCCGAGTAATTACTTTACTGTGCCAGGCAACGGCAACCAATGGTAAGAACCCAAATAGCAGGCGTAAAAATACGGTTTGTGAGGGGCTAATTAGAGCCGTCGCCCATTTCATAAAAATAAAATTCGACCCCCAGATGACACCAAGTAGCACCAGTGCAGCATATGCTCGAAACATAACATTGGCCTTAATAAATAGATGAGCTGCTTTTTTCAAGCAGCTAGCGTCGATAGTGTTTTATTGCTTGTACTAACAGTCTGGTATTAACTATCTTGTATCAATAGGCTTGTATTGATTGATTCGTTACACAGAGCGAATGACGCCACCATCAACCCGTATATTCTGACCAGTGATATATCCGGCAGCTTCGGATAATAAAAAGGCAATCGTTGAGGCGACTTCTTCAGAGGTGCCATAACGCTCCATCGGTACACTAGCACGTCGCTCATCGACTTCAGGCAAGCTATCAATCCAGCCAGGTAAGACATTATTAATACGCACACCTTTTGCTGCATAGTCATCTGAGAAAATCTTGGTAAAAGCGCCAAGGCTGGCACGAAAAGCCGTTGACGTAGGAAAAAGCGCAGTCGGCTGCGTTACCCAAGAGGTAGATATATTGACGATAGCACCGCTACCCTGTGCCACCATGATTGGCGTGACCAAACGAATTGCACGTACCGCACTAAGAAAGTAAACCTCTAGCCCTTTATGCCAATCCTCATCAGTGATGTCCAAGATAGGTGCGCGCGGGCCATGACCAGCAGAGTTTACAAGCGCATCAATACGTCCCCACTGTTGCATCGCCAAATCAACCAAACGTTGTACATCTTCATTAATAAGGTTGGAGCCAGTAACACCAATGCCGCCCAACTCTTTTGCTAAAGCCTCACCTTTACCAGAGGAAGACAGAATAGCGACATGATAACCATCGGCTGCAAGTTTACGAGCAGCGGCAGCACCCATGCCTGATCCGCCTGCGGTGATAAGCGCTACTTTTTTTGTTGTTGTAATATTATTCATCTTTCTTTCTCCATTAGTTATCGTTTCATTTATCATAACCAATAAAATCAGATTCCTAACATCATAATAAAAGATGCTAGACTGTAGAAAATCTATAGTCTAGGAAAACAAAATGTCAAACAGCCATCGTACATTGCCACCGCTCAATGCCTTACGTGCATTTGAGGCTGCTGGGCGTCATCTTAATTTTCGGGCGGCGGCGGATGAGCTGTTTGTGACACAGGGCGCGGTCGCTCAGCAGGTAAGAATGCTAGAGGAGCATATCGGCTTTCCTTTGTTTCAAAGACTACCAAGAGGCGTGGCTCTCACTAGCCAAGGTTCTGTTTACTTTGCAGAAGTTACTCGCGCTTTTAAAATTTTGGATAAAGCAACAGCTCAGCTACTCAGAGAACCCAAGACAGTCACTATCAGCGTGACACCGACTTTTGCCACCAAGCTATTATTACCTCAGTTGTCAGCTTTGACCGCTGCTATCCCTGATGTAGAATTGCGTACGGTAGCGACTGAGTCCATTGCAGATTTTGACCGTGATCAAGTAGATATCGCTGTGCGTTTAACACGCCCTCCCTTTCCTACCTCACTCGAGGCTCAGCTACTGTTTAACCAAACACTCGTGGCAGTTGCCAGCCCGCACCTGATAGCCAGTAGAGAACTGCCTATATCAACAGAGGCGCTACAAGAAATGCCATTGCTCCATGACTCACATCATCATTGGCCACGATTTTTTGGTACCACAGATAAGCTGCCCGGCGCTGTATTTAACCAAACCGCATTGGCTTTAGATGCAGCGCTGGCGGGTCAGGGCGTTGCGATTGCTTGTCAGGCTTTTGTACAAGCGGATTTGAATGCAGGAAGATTGGTTCAGGTAAGTGAGTCAACGCTAACAGTCGATCCAGATTATTATCTCGTTCGCAAAAAGAGTTCGTCATCAACACCAACTGTCGACGCTGTCTGGAACTGGTGTGTCACTCATTTAGCACTGGCTTAGTACAGGCTTAGCACTGACTTGATTTAGCTAGGGCTAGCTAAGCATTAAGTTAAGCGTCAATATACATAATCTAATCTCAAACTTATTAACGTAGTTAGCTTCTGAAACTAACTACGATTTCAGTCGTGCTTCAACGTAATGATGTAGACCTTTCTGCTTTTTTATCCTCGTCTTTTCTCCTCTTTTTTCCTTATGCTAATTACCCTAACTTAAAAATAAAACACAGCTACCTACCCCATTCTGAATCAAAAAACGCCCTATTTTTACGTTATTAAACTACTAAGTTTTTATGTCACATTACATACAACTTACACAGTTAATTTATCACAAACAATTATCGGCTAAATTATTACTTAATTTTGTATTAGTATGCCTTGGTATTCATTAAATGACTGAGGATACAAGTACTTACATTGTCTATAGGCCCATTCTTTCTATATAAATTTCATTTGCTGTACATGCTTAAGGACCAGACATGACTGCTAACACACAAAAAGCTCTAACTAGCGCAGCACTCAGTTTTCAATTGATGACGCGAGCTGAGCCTCCAGAGCTGGTTATCGCCACGATAAAGTCGTTATTAGCAGTAAAAGAAGCGTGTGACGAGATATTAATTATCGATAATAATAATAAAGAGACGTCGTTATATGAGCCGTTAGCAGCATTTTGCCAAAGTTTAGACGCTGAGTTGAATGTTCATTTTTATCACATTGATCGTGTCGAAGGATTTAAAGCGGGTGCTTTGAACTTGGCACTTGGGTTAATGAGTCCAGACTGTAGTCACATTGTGGTGGTCGATAGTGATTACCAAGCATTACCACATGCTAGAGCCTCTATTACGCAGGCTATCGCTCAATATCCTGAGTATACCCTACTGCAGTTTCCGCAGTTTTATCGTAATGAAGGACAGCTCGATGCGCATAGCGAGTTGAATCACTATTTCAATCATCATTTGTATCGTCCTTTTAATCGCAATCGCGCCTTATCAACGGGTACTTACGCAGTCATTCGACGCTCAGACCTTTTGAGCATAGGAGGCTGGTCAGGCGCTTCTATCACTGAAGATGCTCAGATGGGCGTGCTTATGCATCGACAAGGTTTTCGCAGTCAGTTTGTGCCAGAAGTTATTGCCACAGGCTTACTACCTAACACGCTAGATGACCTAATATGTCAACGCCGACGCTGGATCTACGGCAATATGCAAGTGCTCACGGATTACTTGTCAGTCCCGTACAACTCTCCATTTCAACATGTCTCGCAATCTAAAAGTATGGATGAACGTTTAGCATATATACGCGCTCATCTGTCTCAATTAAGTGCTTGGGCAAACTTCACGGGGTTCTTTATCCTTTTGCATATCTGCTCATTATTGGTAATGGTTGATATGCTTTTAATAAATAACGCTGACGTGTCGATGCTTGCACCTTTATATCTGGTTTATGCAGGCTACACATTTTTTATCCTTAGACGTCTATGGGCTTACTGCCGTGATCAATCGCCTCTCAATCAACAAATAGATGACAGCTACCAGCCCCGTTTTGGTAGAAAAATACGTGCATGGTTGATGCATTTGAACTTTTGGGAAATTGGTGCCTTGTCATGGCTTCCGGTGCTGTGGGGACGAGAAAAACCTTTTGTCTGTACGCCAAAACAAAACTATATCCAAAATCGTCATTCCTTATTCCTTAAGAATATAGCGGCGTTACCAAAACTGCTGTTGGTGCTAAATATCATTACAGCCATAGTTGTAGCGCCATTTTCACCGCTCTATTCGCCAGTACTATTTATATGTGCAGCGGCAGTTTGTATTCTTAAACTAAGCGCCGCCAAGGTCGCAATGGATAATTTCTCTGATGCTCGAGCAGATATATTAAGTATGAGTAAGGTTCTGAGACAGACTCTAAAAGTAGCCCATGAAAAGAAGACGACTATCACGACATCTTATGCGACGTCTTTATTTAAAGATAAAAAGACCATCGACTCGTAAGAATCAGTACTTATAAAGATAGCGGTTTATATAAGCCAATTTTGAAACAAGGTCATTCTATTGTCTTTTATTGTTTCTATACTAAGTTCCCTATACGCCACTCTACTAACCAAAACGCTTATAGCCATGATGCTTATAACTATAAAGGTCTTAAAAACATGATTAGGTCTTCGAATTCACCGCTACGTATTGCCATTATTGCGCATTCACTATATCCCATTGCCCAGCCTTACGCGGGTGGTCTAGAAATGATTACCCAATTGATTTGTGATGAGCTAGTGGCGCAAGGTCATGAGGTATTGCTTTACGCTCATAAAGATAGCGAGACGAAAGCAACGCTGGTGCCATTATTGACTCGTCATGAGTTTAACAAGATGGTCTATGATAATGAGCATGAAACGGTCGCCATGGGCCGTGAAGAGATGTACCAATATCTCACCTATCAGATAGCCCTACGAGATATTATCGAACGTGATGAGCGCGGTGAGATTGATATCGTACATAACCACAGTCTGCATCATATTCCGATGATGACAGGCCAAGCATTTGGCGAAAGGTTTTTTACCACTTTTCATACGCCTATTTTTCCACAGTTACGTTTGGCACTTTTGACGCTACGCTCTGGTACAACCACTCAGTTTACAGCGATTAGTAAACATCAACAGCAGTTATTCGCTGAGTTTGTTCCCTCACAAGTGGTGTATAACGGCATCGATGTCGAATCCTTTACTGCCAATACAGAATCGCTTGGCAATACTAATGGTAGCGATGACGAGGTGTATTTGTGGTATGGACGCATCTGCCCTGAAAAAGGCACTCATTTAGCCATGCGGTACTGTATGGAAGCTGGGAAGAAACTTATCATAGCAGGACCTAAAAGCAACGAAGACTACTTTAATCAAAAAGTAGCCCCTTTATTATTTAAAGACAGTAAGAGTGGCGATGACAAACTATTCAGTTACGTAGGTCATGTCACCAAGGACGAGATTAACAATTACTTATGCCAAGCAACTGCCATGCTATTCACCAGTACTTGGGACGAGCCATATGGATTGACCTTGGCTGAAAGTTTGGCATGTGGCACACCAGTGATTGGTTTCGATGCTGGAGCCAGTGCAGAAATTATTACTCCAGAGACAGGAGTCATCGTACCTAAAAAAGACAAAGCCGCCTTTATCAATGGCTTTGCTACGATTAAAAACATATCACGCCAAGCCTGCCGTGACCGTGCTTTAGAGTTTTGTTCAGTGTCAGCCATGGTAGACGGCTATCTGGAACTTTACCGAGCAGCGTTAAAAAATAGAACTGCGTTAATAGAAGACAATTCAGTAAGTTATATCAACAATATCAACAGCTATGAGCTCTCTGATTTAACAAAAGACTCCCTGCAGTTTTTCAATCAGGCCATTCAAGCACCAATTGAAACTGATAATGATCTTGTTAGCTTTTCTGAGGGATCGTAATGATGCGTATTGGATATTATGCTCATCATCACGGCTCAGGACATTGCCGACAGGCAGACAAACTGGCTGCATTGCTACCTAATGACGCAAGAGCGCAATTAACGGTATTTACGAGCTTAGATATAGATAGCTATCGTTTTACCGCTATTGATGAACAACAAATCGTACGTTTAAATGCAGAAGATGAACGCCCAGATGACATACTAGCAGGTCGTGCAGGAGAATATTGGCAACCAGCCAGCCTACATTACTCGCCCGTAGGCAATGGCGACATTCAAAAACGCAGTCACCAAATATTAGACACTATCTTTCAATGTAAGATTGATCTGATGATTATCGATGTCAGCGTTGAGGTGGCAATGCTCTGCCGTGCAGCAAGTATTCCTTACCTTTACGTTAGGCTTCCTGGCATTCGCGATGATACGCCACATTTGGGTGCTTTCGTTGGCGCGCTTGCCTTACTAGCACCTTATCCTAAAGCGTTAGAGTCTGCCCAGACATCTGAGTGGGTCTGTGATAAGACGCTCTATCTTGACTTTATCTACTCTCAAAAAGCTGAGTCATACACTTATGAGAGTTTTATAGATATCTTGGCAAAATTAAGCGTAGGTGGCGAAATTTCTGCGCCTAAATCTACAAACCTACCATCTATTGAAACTCAATTAACAGATAAGTCCGGAGCTACAATACCTGTTATCACCGTTATCAAAGGCTACGGTGGACACAAAGCGATTGACGAAAAATTATCAGAGTTGCGCTCACTGCTACCCAATGCATTAATTATCTCTCTCGGGCCTATAGACGATGACAAACGATGTTATGTCGATATCTCAACTGAAGTAAATGACGTCACACCATTTATTTGTCATAGCGATTATCTGATGATGGCCTGTGGCTTAAATGCTGTTGCGCAAGCGTATCATTACGATACGCCGCTCATAGTAGTGCCTGATGACAGACCGCATAATGAACAGGTCGTCATGGCTGAAGCGTTAGTTACTCAAAATAAAGCGCTAAATTGGCAGCAGTTTAAAACCTTGATGAGCGTCAATAACGGTCAACCTGAATCTATTGCCCAAACAATTCATGGTCGAAATAAACCACACCCCACTACCTCGGTTGATAGCATTGAAAAAAATAACAGTGAGGAAGATAGCATTGAGGAAATCAACGCAGTTACGCCAATAGCTGCTCAAGCGTTTATGCATAGCACCACTGATTATCCTACTACTAATCTTTGGTTTGAAAACTGGTTGCTTCCTCGACTCAACTTAATGCCCGAATCAACAATTAAATACTGACTTATTAAAAATAACAGGCAACCTGATAGCGAGGTAAAGACAAGCGATGACCATTCAGCCAACGAATAACGCTAGCACAACTTCTGATACTGTATCGATGACCGTCATTACGACTTGCTATGGTCGTAATCGTCATCTCTACAACCTACTCAGCAGTCTAGAAAATAGTAGTGTAAAGCCAGCCGAAGTCATTATCGTCAATGACGATGCCGATCCCAATCGGTTAGCTGAATTTTCACTAAATATCGTGAAATTACCAACTACGGTTAAATCAGCTGTAAATGATGGTGGTGATACTACAACTACAGAGTTTGATATCGGACATAATCGCAATCTTGGAGCGTTGCAGGCAACTCACGATATGCTGATTTTTTTGGATGTTGATTGTATCGTAGCGCCTACGTTTATTGAGCAAATGTATAAGAAGCTTCTACAATATCCTAGTGCGCTTTTGATGGGTCAACCGCGCTATCTAACGCGACCATTATCAGTAGAAGAAAATGCACAATTAAAAATCAATCATCTGCCTTTGTCTCTTTTAGACGAGCTGTCTGTCTATAACCCTTATCGTTATAATTTTGATGAAGCTGACTCATATCCTACTGAAACAGAGCAAACAGCCATCAAACAAACTGATGATTACGGTGCATTTTGGAGCCTATGCTTCGCTATCAAGCGGCAGACTTTTGATAAAATTGGCGGTTTTGACACCCAATATACAGGTTATGGTGCAGAAGATACCGATTTTGCCTTTACAGCACGTCGATTAGGTATCAATTTTTACCTTACTGCTGATATCGCTTATCATCAGCAGCACAGTGTCTACCGGCCACCTCTTAATCATCTGGACAGTATCATTGTCAATGCCAATCGCTTCTATCAAAAATGGCACTGTTGGCCCATGACAGGATGGCTGTCCCAATTTTCCGATATGGATCTGATTGATTGGAAAGAAGAACAGTCATCATTGATAGCCGTCCGACGAGAGCCTGACGATAACGAGATAAAGCGCGCTCATTGCCCAGACGCTCCTTATGTTTAACTATTTCTAGCAATTTTTAGCTAACGAAAACTTAGCTAATCAATATTCTAGTACCGATGAATAGTCACTCCTTTAGGTAGTCGACTCATTTCCTGACGTTCAAAATCCCAATTATGACCATGCCAAAAGTGAGCAGTTTTATCATTGTCATTGAAGCCGATCATTAATATCTCTAATGGTAGTTTTGTCTTTTGAATATGGTGTAAGTATGCTCGAGCTACCAGCATCAGCCGATATAACAGAAAACCTGATGAGGGTGCTGACGAATGAATCTCGGTAAAGCATGGATAGTCAGCAACGACTTTATGATGCTCTGATAGCACACTGTGATAGGTAGGGCTTGATAATAGTTTTTGCATGTTCGAGGGAATATCTAAGATGCGATGAGCAGTGATAGGATCGTCATTAGGGCTTGGATCATCAGCTAATGTTGGAAACTGATAAGGCTGGTTGCTCGTCAATATCCCTAATGGCGCGGTCTCTGCCATTTGCTCCACCACTGATATATGATTGCTTCTAGGCGGTAGGCCAAAATGCAGTTTACTGTCACCAATCTGACGAAAAAACAACAGCTTAGGCAGTAAACTAGCTAGCTGATGGCTAGCAAAAAAATCAGCGTGAATAAAGTGATTAAATAACACTAAGACATCATCGGGCTGTAACAACATCTCAAGCTGCGTCGTGGTTACAGCAGGATTATTTGCAATTAGAACAACTCGTTTAGCTTGCTCTAGTGCAGTCTGTATAACGACTGGTAGTGTTAAGAAAGCAGATTGCGCTGTATTTATGTCATTAGATATATATTCGCTATTCTTTGACAGCGCGATACTCTGTTTGAATATTGGTTTTTCTGTATTGGACTCTATATTAGACATAGCAACCTTAGTTAATGTGAACTTTTTATTGCTACTTTAGCATTATTAGCGATTTTTATAGAAAAATTGACGATGTTAGTATGCCTATTGCTTTTGCCTTAAATAAGTAAAGCCCTTAAAACTTATACTTGATCAAATTTTTTCACGCTTATATATGAAGCCTTCTTCGTCATAAATTTGATAAGTAACATCTAATAACGTTTCCAGTAATCCAGACTTATCAAAATGTCTAACACTCATCACGATTGGCGAAGTTAATATCCCCTCTTCAAATGGGATATAGGTTATCTCTTGATGACGTAAATGCTCAAGTGTCTTTGGTACGATAGTCAACCCTTCTCCTGCTGCTACTAACCCTAGGGCAATATGCAATTCACGTACTTCCATGAAATAATTCGCCTTCAAATTACGATTTTCAAATAGTTCTAATACGTAATCAATGAAACTGGGCCTCGGTGCTGTTGGATAAAGTAAGAGGTTTTCATTTGTTAAATCGATCAAGCTTAAACTGTCGCGTTTTTCTTTTGATAATGGGTGTTCGATAGGAACAGCAACTACTAAATCTTCCTCTCTAAGCACCATTCGCCTAATAGAAGCATCTTCAAATAATAACCTGCCAAAACCTACATCTATCTTACCTTCTGTCAATGCTTGCATTTGTTGCCAAGAGTTTAGCTCATACAATTTAACTTCGATATTCGGATGAACTTCTCTGAAACGGGATATTACTCTCGGCAATATGCCATACAATATAGATGATACAAAGCCTATTGAGAGCGAATTATCAAAATTTCCCTTACGAATAGTCATAGTACGCAGATCGTCTGATTTTTTTAAAATTTGAATAGCATGATCATAAAAAAATTCGCCAGCCTCAGTGAGTTTCAAGGGACGATTCTCCCTATCGATAAGCGTAACGCCAATCTCTTCTTCCAACTGTTTTATCTGCCGGCTAAGTGGTGGCTGCGAGATGTATAAACGAGCAGCTGCTTTATTGAAGCTTTTTTCTTCTGCCACGGCTATGAAATAGCGTAAATGCCTGAGTTCCATTATTCTTCCTTGATTGACTTCCTATTGTTTCTATCCTAAGTCGTTCTAATTTCTTCCCTTTTATCCATCACCTACTTCATATACAAAACATCCATACCTAAAGAACATAACATACCACCTACCTTTCGACAAAATACCTAAAAAGTATTAAAAAAAGACTAAATAGGTCTTAGACATGTCGATATTTAACACTTATAGTTCTTATTAAGCATAAGGAAGCCAAAATTTTATACTAAGGATAGATATGATTCGTTCAATTAATACTTTACTAGTACCAATACCTACTATTCGAGCGCATAAACTGGCTTGTACCGTGATGAATGAACAAGTATTGGTTCTGGTGCATATCCAAACCGAAGATGGCTACGAAGGTTGGGGCGAAGCAACGACGATTGGCGGCTTAAGTTATGCTGAAGAAAGTCCTCATAGTATCAAAACTAATATCGATACTTACTTTACCCCTCTCTTGATGAAAGAAAAGCCTACAAGCACAGCAAAAGCAATGCAGCTATTGAATACCCACATCAGCGGCAATCGTTTTGCAAAATGCGCGATTGAAACTGCTCTACTCGACATCGAAGGCAAAAGACTCAATCTACCTATCAGCGAGCTCATCGGTGGTCGCGTCCGTGATCGTATCGAAGTGGCATGGACGCTTGCTAGCGGAAATACTGATACCGATATCGCTGAAGCTCATCAGATGATTGAACAGAGAAAGCATCGGATTTTTAAATTAAAAATAGGTAGCAACCCTATCCTTGATGATGTCGCCCATGTGTTAGCTATTAAACAAGCTTTACCTGATTGCCGCATCACCGTTGATGTTAATCAAGCATGGACAGAGCTTGAAGCTATGAAAGGTATTAGTCTGTTGCAAAATGGCGGTGTTGATTTAATCGAGCAACCAGTATCGATGCGTAATAAATCAGCGCTAAAGCGTTTAACTGAACACTTTGACGTGGCTATTATGGCTGACGAAGTCGTGCAAGATCCACATAATGCGTTCCAATTGGCAACGGATCATTGTGCCGATGTCTTTGCTGTAAAAATCAATCAAGCTGGTGGATTAAAAGCTGCATGCTTAATCGGACAAATGGCACATCTAGCAGGTATCGAGCTTTATGGCGGGACGATGCTTGAAGGACCTATCGGTACGGCAGCATCCGCCCATGTGTTCTCGACATATCCAAGTCTCAACTTCGACACTGAACTCTTTGGTCCTTTGTTATTAACTGACGACGTTTTAGCACAGCCTCTTGATTATCAAAATTTTGGATTGAGTGTACCTACGGGCGCAGGCCTTGGTATCGAAGTAGATAGCGATAAAGTCTATCACTACGCCAAACAAGCAGTCCCTACGTTACCTAAACCATCAAATCCATAATTCTCTACCAACGCTCAAACTGAAACGCTGTAAAAGTCAGCCAAATTATCTTTCATCACGTATAAGGAAATAATTATGTTATACCACGTCAGAATGGATGTCTTAATCCCAACAGATATGGATACCGATAAAGTCAACGAGCTTAAGGCAACTGAGAAAGCACTGTCACAGAAGCTGCAAGAGCAAGGTAAATGGCGTCATATTTGGCGTATAGCAGGTCAGTATTCTAACTTCAGTATCTTTGATGTTGAGAGTAATGAAGAGCTACACGATATTATGATGTCATTACCACTTTATCCGTACATGAAGGTTGAAGTGACACCGTTATTGCGTCACCCATCATCTGTTCGTAGTGATGACAGTTAAATCAAGGCATTAAATCTGTAATCAGAATCTATAAAAGGTGGGTAAGAATACTCACTGTAGTTACCCCTTAATAAAACAGTCCTCAACAAGGAGAGAGACATGGAACGCAGCCAAATTGAAGCATTAGCCACTCAGTTCATCAAAGGCAAAATCGACTTCCCTGAACAAGTAAATCCACGTGTACAAGAGATTGTATTACGTATTGTGACCGACCTTATGCAAACCATTAATGACTTAAAAATAACCGCCGATGAGTATTGGTCTGGGGTTGAGTTCATTGGTGATTTAGGCAAAGAAGCCGGTTTGTTATCACCAGGTCTTGGTTTTGATCACTTCATGGATTTAATGATTGAAGAAGATTTAAAAGAAGCAGGATTGGATGGCGGGACTGTACGTACTATTGAAGGCCCTCTCTATGTCGCTGGCGCACCAGAAGAAAAAGGGTTTGCACGTCTTGATGACGGTACAGATATTGATAATGGCACGGTGCTATTTATGCAAGGCACTGTTTATGGTGAAAATGGAAAACCTCTTCCAAACGCAAAGGTAGAAGTATGGCATGCCAACAGCTTAGGTAACTACTCTTTCTTTGATGAATCACAGTCTCACTTCAACTTGCGTCGTAGCATCATTACAGATGAGAACGGCAATTATGCATTCCGCAGCATCGTTCCGCTAGGTTACTCGGTACCACCAGAAGGAATGACGCAAAAAGTATTGGGCGCGCTAGGACGTCATGGTCATCGCCCAGCTCACATTCATTTCTTCGCCAGTGCTGACGGTCATCGCAAACTGACCACGCAGATTAACATCGATGGCGATGAGTACCTATGGGATGACTTTGCTTTTGCAAGCCGCGAAGGTTTGGTACCAGAGGTAACGATGGTCGAAGATGCGGACAAGCTAAAAGAAAAAGCGCTGGATAAGCCTTACGCAAGTATCGACTTTGACTTTCATTTAGTAAAAGACATTGACCAAGCTGTACAAGGCAGCGAAGTAGAACGCCGCCGTGCTCAAGGTTAATGAGCACTCATATTAAATAGCATTAATTAATTGATCACTACTAGCGACTTACGTTTGATATGCCCTCAGTTGCCGTATCAAACGTAAAATTCTAATCTCATTTTATACCGTCATTATACAAGGAAGGCAGCCATGAGCGAGCGTATCAATTTAGTACCTGAAGGATCAGACATCACTATTGATGATTTTTTAGAAGAGAACAGTGAAAAAGGGATTTATCGTCTGCATCGTAGCGCCTTCACTAACGAAGAGCTGTTCGAGCTTGAGATGAAGTACATCTTTGAGAGCAACTGGGTCTATTTGGCTCATGAGTCTCAAGTTCCTGATAACAATGACTACTACACCTCATACATCGGTCGTCAGCCCGTGATTCTTGCCCGCAATAAAGAAGGCGAGCTGCATTGCATGATTAACTCATGCTCACATCGTGGTGCACAGCTCTGCCGTCATAAGAAAGGCAATAAAGCCACTTACACTTGCCCTTTTCACGGTTGGACTTTTAACAACTCAGGTAAGCTGCTTAAAGTTAAAGACCCAAGACACGCCGGCTACCCAGAATGTTTCAATAAAGAAGGTTCACACGACCTAAAACAAGTGAAAATGGCCAATTATAAAGGCTTTATCTTTGCTAGCTTAAATGATGATGTTCAGTCAATTGAAGACTGGCTTGGTGGTTCTACCAAAATTCTTGACATGATTGTCAATCAGTCGCCAGAAGGTCTAGAAGTTCTACGCGGCACATCAACCTATACTTTTGATGGTAACTGGAAACTGCAAGCTGAAAACGGTGCTGATGGCTATCACGTATCAGCTGTGCATTGGAATTATGCGGCTACCACTGCACGTCGTAAAGAACAAGAAGCAGTCAAAGAAGACAACATCAAAGCCATGAACGCTGGAAAATGGGGACGTCAAGGTGGCGGTTTCTACTCTTTTGAAAACGGACACATGCTGTTATGGACACAGTGGGAAAACCCACAGGACCGTCCAAACTATGCCTATCGCGATGATTATGTCGCTAAATACGGTGAAGCAATGGCGGACTGGATGATTGGACGTTCACGTAACTTATGCCTATATCCAAACGTCTACATTATGGATCAGTTCAGCTCACAAATTCGTATGCTCCGCCCTATCGCGGTTGACAAAACTGAAGTCAGCATATGGTGTATCGCACCAAAAGGCGAAAGCGATGAGTCACGTGCACGCCGTATCCGTCAGTATGAAGATTTCTTTAACGTTACTGGTATGGCAACACCTGATGACTTAGAAGAGTTCCGCTCATGCCAAGAAGGTTATAACGGTATCAAACTTGAATGGAATGATATGTGCCGAGGCTCCGAGCACTGGATTCAAGGAGCAGATGAAGGCGCTGCCGCTATTGACTTAAAACCTTTAATGAGCGGTGTTAAGACTGAAGATGAAGGGCTATATACCGTCCAACATCGCTACTGGCATGAAGAGATGAAAAAAGCTCTAGAGCAAGAGCAGCAGCTACACGGTGCTAATAGCGACTAATACATTTTTATTATTACTCTGCTATTTATTGTAGAACTGACAAAAAATAAGGATATCAATCATGAAAAACACAACTGTTAACATTGAAGACATTAGACAGTTTCTATACCGTGAAGCGCGTTTATTGGATGAGAAAAAATGGGAAGAATGGCTCACTTATTACGATGAAGACTGCCCTTTCTGGATGCCAAGTTGGGATGATGATGGTCAGCTCATCAGCGACCCACAACGAGAAATTTCGCTGATTTATTATCCGGACCGCCGTGGTCTTGAAGATCGTATCTTCCGCATCGAGACTGAGCGCTCATCAGCGACCATACCTGATACACGTACCACGCACAATTTATCAAATATTGAATTACTCGAAAACAATGACGGTATTGTGACGGTACGTTTCAACTGGATCAACAAGTCCTTTCGCTATCACGAGACCAATACCTATTGGGGTTACTCTCAGTACAAAATAGACATGACTCAAGACCAACCAAAAATTTTGGATAAGTATGTGGTCTTAAAAGACGACTATGTGCATCAAATCATGGATGTCTATCACGTCTAATCATTATTCACTCATTACTTAATCACTAGCTTTTAATTAATACGTGTTGAAAAGGGATATTTCTCATGGAATATAATATTGCTCTACAGTTCGAAGACGGCGTCACGGGCTTCATCAAATGTGAAGCCGACGAAACAGTTGCCGAAGCAGCGTATCGTCAAAAATTTAATATCCCTGTGGACTGCCTAGATGGTGCTTGCGGTACTTGCCGTTGCCATTGTGAATCTGGCAGCTATGACATGCACCCTGATATGTATATCGAAGATGCACTCACAGAAGCTGAAGCTGAAGAAGGTTATGTACTCACCTGTCAGATGATTCCTGAAAGCGACTGCGTGATCAAAGTACCAACCTCCTCTGAAGCTTGCAAAGTTGGCAAGTCTGTATTCAAAGGCAAACTACAGCAGCTGAATGTACTGTCTGAGTCTACCATTCACTTTGGCGTCGAAGTCGATAATCCAGATGCGCTAGTATTTTTGCCAGGCCAGTATGTCAATGTCAGTATTCCTGATTCTAACGAGACACGCTCCTATTCATTTAGCTCTATACCTAGTGCCAATCAGGCCGAATTTGTCGTCCGCAATATTCCTAACGGCAAAATGAGCACCTTTTTATCTGATACTGCAACTATAGGCCAAGAGATTAATTTTGAGGGTCCATTTGGTAGCTTTTACCTGCGCCCTCTAATCCGCCCGACCCTATTTCTAGCAGGCGGTACCGGTATCGCGCCTTTTTTATCGATGCTAAAAAGTTTAGAAGTGTCTGGTGCTCATCATCCTGTCAGGATGGTCTACGGCGTCACCAACGATTTTGATCTGATAGAAGTCGAGAAACTAGAAGAAGTAAAACAAAACCACCCTTGGTTTGACTACCGCACCTGTGTCGCCACAGAAGATAGTAGTCATGAGCGTAAAGGTTATGTTACCGGTCATGTTGATAATGAGTGGCTGAACGATGGTGACGTCGATGTGTACTTGTGTGGTCCGTTAGGGATGGTGGATGCGGTGAGTAATTGGTTAGACAGCAGTAATCTAAAACCGTGCAATTTTTACTATGAAAAATTCACGCCCAGTGAACAATAACATAGCTTAGCCGTATTACTCTACTAGCAAAGCATGAGCAAGATTTTTAGGAGACTGTCATGAGTAAAAGATTTGATAATAAAGTATGTATCGTTACTGGTGCCGCCCAAGGCATCGGGCGCGGAGTCGCATTACGCTTAGCAAGTGAGGGCGGAAAAATCGTCATGGCAGACTTTTCTCCATTAGTAGAAGAGGTGCTGGCTGAAATCATTGCTAATGGTGGACAAGCCGTTACCATTCAAGCTGACCTTGAAACCCGTCAAGGTGCTAAAGAGGCTATTGATAAGGCACTTGATAGCTATGGGCGTATCGATATATTAGTCAACAATGTCGGCGGCGCAATATGGATGAAACCTTTTACCTGCTTCTCTGAAGCAGAAATCCAAAAGGAAATCAGTCGCTCATTATTTCCAACATTATGGTGTTGTCATGCGGTATTACCAACCATGGTCAAACAGCAGTCAGGCATTATTGTTAATGTGTCCTCTATCGCTACTCGTGGTATCAACCGCATACCCTACTCGACAGCGAAAGGCGGCGTGAACGCCATGACCGCATCGCTCGCTTTTGAGTATGCAAACGATGGCATCCGTGTGAATGCCGTGGCAACTGGCGGTACTGAAGCGCCGCCCAGAAAGATTCCACGTAACGCCAAACCATTAACTGATGATGAAAAATCATGGATGAATGCGGTGGTTGATCAGACCATTGATCGCACCTTTATGAAACGCTACGGCACGATAGATGAGCAAGTCAATGCCATCTTGTTTTTAGCATCCGATGAGTCTTCTTATATTACTGGTAGTACCATTCCTGTAGGCGGTGGCGACGAAGGCTAATAATAAATCTGTCAATCAGTAGCATGCATCTTAATTTGCAACCCCGTAACGAATGCTAATTTGCAAGGAAGCAATATGGCCTCTGTAATCCAAACCTTAAAAAACGACTGGTCGCTCTCTGCATCGGTTGCAGGGTTCTTAGCGGTTCTTATTTCCTATGCAGGTCCTTTGATTATTTTTTTTCAGGCCGCACAAGCCGCACAAGTATCGGATGCCATGATGGCGTCTTGGATTTGGGGTGTCTCCATTGGTGCTGCCATTCCTGGTATTTATTTATCTATTAAATATAAAACACCGGTTATTACAGCATGGTCCGCACCTGGTACCGCTTTACTGGTTACCCTATTTCCACAGATGAGTATTAATGAAGCTGTTGCCGGTTATATCATCTCAGCGATTGTCATATTTATTATTGGAGCGACAGGTTACTTCGACAAAATATTAAAATGGATTCCTAACGGTATTGCCGCTGGCATGATGGCAGGCATCCTATTTCAGTTCGGCTTAGAATTATTTAAAGCCACTGATAGCATGCCATTTATCGTCTTTAGCATGCTCGGTTGCTATTTATTAGCCAAACGCTTTTCGCCGCGCTATACGATGATCTGGGTGTTGATATGCGGTGTTATCTTAAGCGTCTTACTTGGCAAAATGAACCCTGTCCATTTCGATTTAGCCGTTACCATACCTAATTTTATTGCACCTGAATGGTCGTGGAACTCAACGTTTAACCTCGCTATACCACTCATCCTTGTGAGCTTAACTGGTCAATTCTTACCCGGCATGGCTATTTTAAATCTAAGTGGCTATGACACGCCAGCCAAGCCTATTGTGAGTGTTACAAGCCTCGCCTCTTTAGCAGTTGCATGTGTTGGTGGTATCACTATCGTACTTGCCGCTATCACAGCCGCGCTTTGTACTGGCAAAGATGCGCATGAACTTAAGGAAAAGCGCTATATCGCAGGTGTCGCTAATGGCATCTTCTATTTATTTGGCGGTTTATTTGCTGGCAGTATCGTGATGGTATTTAGCTTGCTTCCAAAAGAGCTTGTCGCGGCACTGGCCGGCCTTGCGTTAATCGGTGCCATTTCTGCCAATATCACCATTGCTATGAAAAATGATGAGCAAAGAGATGCAGCGTTAATTACCTTTTTGGCGACAGCATCGGGTATGAGCTTTTTGGGATTAAGCTCTGTGTTTTGGGGCATTCTTATTGGCATGATTGCTCACTATATTCTGACCAAAAAACGCCTACTACCAACATCATCTATCTCATTAACGACCTCTAATAATGAAGCCAATTAAAAGCAAGTCTCTTACAAAAAATTTAAGTAGTGTCAGAGCAATGAGTCTAACCCATGTACCACTTATTAATTTTAAAGACACTACCTCATATGACTTTTTATAGGATATAAACATGATTAACAAAGCTGATAAAGGTATCACTGACGTACTTAGTCAAATCAAAGATGGCGCCACCATTATGATTGGTGGCTTTGGCACGGCAGGTCAACCCGCTGAACTCATTGACGGGCTTATTAATTTGGGCGTAAAAGATTTGGTCATCATTAATAATAATGCCGGTAACGGCGACCATGGCCTTGCCAAACTCTTACAAACAGGTGCTGTACGTAAGATAATTTGCTCTTTTCCCCGTCAATCAGACTCTTGGGTATTTGATGAGCTTTATCATGCTGGCAAGATTGAACTGGAGCTAGTACCACAAGGTAATTTGGCTTGTCGTATTCAAGCAGCAGGTATGGGACTCGGCGCAGTATATACGCCAACAGGCTTTGGCACTTTACTCGCAGAAGGTAAAGAGACTCGTCATATCGATGGTAAAGACTATGTTCTTGAATATCCGATAAAGGCTGATTTTGCCTTAATTAAAGCCAATAAAGGCGATCGCTGGGGCAACTTGGTGTACCGCAAGTCTGCACGCAACTTTGGTCCAATCATGGCAATGGCAGCTGAAGTAACTATCGCCCAAGTCTCTGAAACGGTGGATCTTGGTGAACTTGATCCTGAGTATGTTATTACACCGGGTATCTTTGTGCAGCATGTGGTGCAAATCCAGCCTACTAGTACTGAACCTGCTAGTGATGAATATGCTAGCACAGCAACGACAGCCACCGCTTAATACTGCCAATTATAAGGATCGTCATCATGAGCCATACTTCCTACACCGTTTTGACCCGCGATCAAATTGCCGAGCGCGCTGCACAAGATATTCCAGATGGTGCTTATGTCAATTTAGGCATCGGACTACCGACCAAAATTGCCCAATACCTACCGGATGATAAAGATGTATTTTTACATTCAGAAAATGGCTTACTAGCTTTTGGACCACCACCTGCTAAAGGTGAAGAGGATCCCGAGCTGATTAATGCCGGCAAAGAATACGTCACCATGCTCGATGGCGGTAGCTTCTTCCATCATGGCGACTCTTTTGCGATGATGCGTGGTGGTCATATCGACATTTGCGTATTGGGCGCGTTTCAAGTGGCAGCCAATGGCGACTTAGCCAACTGGAGTACCGGTGCAGAGGATGCAATACCTGCCGTTGGCGGCGCAATGGACTTAGCCGTCGGTGCCAAAAAAGTCTTTGTCATGACCAATCATACCACCAAGACGGGCGACCCTAAAATCGTCAGCGAGCTTACTTATCCTGTGACTGGCAAAAACTGCGTTGATCGCATTTATACTGATTTATGTGTCATTAATGTCACCGATAAAGGCTTAGTAGTCACCGAAATGGTCGATGGCATTAGCTTCGAAGACTTACAGGCCTTGACGGGTGCCACACTGACTGACGCTACTACAGTAAAATAATAAAAAGGATAATATCTACAATGGATAACTTAACAAACGCTTATATCATTGACGCCATTCGCACCCCTTTTGGACGCTACGGCGGCGGTCTAGCACCCGTACGTGCAGACGACCTAGGCGCTATCCCTATCAAGGCGTTAATAGAACGTAATGCTAATGTCGACTGGGTACAAGTAGATGACGTCATCTATGGCTGTGCCAACCAAAGCGGCGAAGACAATCGCAACGTCGGACGTATGTCGTCATTGCTAGCCGGCCTACCTTATCAAGTGCCTGCGACAACTGTTAACCGCTTGTGCGGCTCGTCGATGGATGCGTTAGCGATAGCTGCTCGTGCGATTAAAGCTGGTGAAGCCAATTTAATTATCGCAGGTGGTGTTGAGAGCATGAGCCGTGCGCCATTTGTGATGGGCAAATCAGGTCAGGCATTTGGTCGTAGTCAAAAGCTGGAAGATACTACTATGGGCTGGCGCTTTATCAATCCAAAGCTTGATGAGCTATATGGCACAGAGACTATGCCGCAAACCGCTGAAAATGTCGCAGAGCAATTCAATGTCAATCGAGCTGACCAAGATGCATTTGCGCTACGTAGCCAACAACGTACCGCAGCGGCGCAAGCGTCAGGATTCTTTAAAGACGAGATGACCCCTGTCGTCATCCCGCAGCGTAAAGGCGAGCCTGTCACCGTCGATACTGATGAGCATCCTCGTGCTGACACCACCCTTGAGAAGTTGACTAAACTGCGTCCTATCGTCACCGCAGATGGTACGGTGACTGCTGGTAATGCCTCTGGAATTAATGATGGTGCAGCAGCCTTCCTAGTAGCGTCAGAGCAAGCGGTTAGAGAATTTAATCTAAAGCCGCGTGCGCGTATTGTGGCCTCAACTACGGTAGGCGTTGAGCCACGTATTATGGGTTTCGCCCCAGCACCAGCGATGAAAAAATTGCTTGAGCATACGGGACTAACGCTTGATGAGATGGATGTCATTGAATTAAACGAAGCTTTTGCCGCGCAAGCTCTAGCTTGTACGCGTGACTTGGAGTTAGCTGATGATAGCGAGCGCGTCAATCCTAATGGCGGTGCGATTGCCCTTGGTCATCCACTCGGCGCCTCAGGTGCCCGTTTGATCTTAACTGCCCTCAATCAACTTGAAAAAACGAGTAAGCGTTATGCAATCTGCTCAATGTGTATCGGTGTTGGACAAGGCATCGCAATGATTATTGAGCGCGTTGAAGGCTGATTAATCGTTCAAAATAAAATAAATAATACCCACCTCAATAGGTCAAAAGTAATACTTCAATCACACGATAGTCAAAATAAGGACATTCATCATGCCTGTATTTGAAAATAAAGACGTAACGCTAAATTATGCCACCTTTGGTGATAGCAGCAACCCCGCCCTAATATTTTCCAACTCTTTAGGTACTAGCTATCGTATGTGGCAACCACAAATCGATACCTTGCAAGATGATTATTTTATTATCTGCTATGACACTCGTGGTCATGGTAAATCATCAGCACCCAGAGGCCCTTATAATTTAAACCAGCTGGGGCAAGATGTGATTGATTTGTTAGATCACCTGCATCTTGATAAGGCATTTTTTTGTGGCATTTCTATGGGCGGCATAACAGGTCAATGGTTAGCTATCAATCATCCCGATCGCTTCCACCACTTGATGTTATGTAATACCGCCGCGAAAATTGGTAACGAAACAGCATGGACGGAGCGTGCAAGGTTGGTACGTGAGAAAGGTCTAGCGCCTATCGCAGCTACAGCTGCTCCGCGTTGGTTTACAGCAGATTTTATCGATCATTACCCAGATGTAGTCGCGGCATTGTCTAGCGCTCTTGCGGCTGGCAGTGCAGAGGGCTACGCAAGCTGCTGCGAGGCGTTATCTATCGCTGATACTCGCGAGCAGTTACAAAATATTCGTGTACCCGTCACAGTAGTTGCAGGTATCGAGGATCCAGTGACAACGGTTGCCGATGGTCAATATATAGTCGATCATATTCCTAGTGCTAAGCTCGCCACTATCAATGCCTCGCATATCTCAAATATTGAACAACCTGAAGCATTTAATGAGTATATTAAATATTACCTGCAATAACGCCAATAAATGCTTTTAAAAAACACATTCATTAGCGTTGATTAATTAGGCTAATTTTATCTATTTATCTTATATTTTTAATCATCTATATATTTTTTTAGTATATGGATGATTTTCTGCGTATTCAGTATTTTCATAATAGAAATTAATGAAACTTCTTGGCGTTAGTTGTCTTACACACACTCACTGCAAGCATCATTCTTCGTATCTAATACTTTATAAGAGTACCGAATACTCTAATAAAGATAAAAGTCAACATTGTTTCAATAGAATGTTATATAGAAAAATATACCTTTTAGGTATCGATTGATACCTAGATAGTTTTTGACTTAGCACCTGTAAAACCCTAACTTGTAAAGCACGTATAAGGATATCATCAACGGAGAATATGAATGGAATCTCAAACCTTAAACATCAATAAAGTTATTGATGAAGCCAAATTTTCACCTTTTCATTGGAAAGTCCTGTTTTGGTGCTTACTGATTATTATCTTTGACGGCTACGACCTCATTATTTACGGCGTGGCCCTGCCATTACTTATGGAGGAGTGGTCATTGACTTCGGTACAAGCAGGTTTTCTTGCTAGCGCAGCACTATTCGGTATGATGTTTGGTGCCATGATTTTTGGCACTTTATCTGACAAAATCGGTCGTAAAAAAACAATTATGATTTGTGTCGCTCTATTCAGTAGCTTTACTTTTTTTGGTGCTTTCGCTAGCGGGCCTATGCAGTTTGCGGCTTTGCGCTTCATTGCAGGTCTAGGTATTGGCGGCGTGATGCCAATCTGCGTGGCACTAACATCTGAATACGCACCGAAACGTATGCGTAGTACTTTAGTCGCTATTATGTTCAGCGGTTATGCAATTGGTGGTATGACGTCAGCATTATTAGGATCTTTTTTGGTGCTAGATTTTGGCTGGGAAATTATGTTTTATATTGCGGGCATCCCTACTTTGCTATTGCCAATTATCTGGAAGATGCTACCTGAATCCTTGATGTATTTGGTCAAAGAAAAGCGAGAAGACGAAGCTAAAAATATCGTTCAAAAATTGGCTCCTCAAGAAAAAGTTACACCCTCTACTACGTTAGTACTAGACGAACCCACCAAAGGTGATGATGCACCAATTAAAGCGTTATTTCTGAACAGACGTGGATTCACTACTATTATGTTTTGGGTAGCATTTTTTATGTGTTTGCTGATGGTTTACGCTTTAGCAAGCTGGTTACCAAAGCTAATGATTCAAGCCGGTTACTCATTAGGTGCTAGTATGTTATTTCTATTTGCACTTAATATTGGTGGGATGATTGGGGCTATTGGCGGTGGTGTCCTAGCTGATAAATTCCATTTAAAACCTGTACTAACTATTATGTTTGTCGCTGGGGCAATAGCATTAATTTTGCTTGGCTACAACAGTCCTCAGATTGTACTATATACGCTCATTGCGATTGCAGGTGCTACAACCATCGGCTCACAAATTCTGCTCTATACTTTTGTGGCTCAATATTATCCTACCGCTGTACGTACGACTGCTATGGGTTGGGCGTCAGGGATTGGACGTATTGGTGCTATCGTAGGTCCAATCCTAACTGGTGCGCTTCTCACCTTAGAGCTGACCCATCAGATGAACTTCTTATTTATCGCTATACCAGGTATTATCGCAGCCATCGCTATCTTCTTAGTAAATCTGAGCGCAGCGGTCGACAGCAAAGAAAGCAAACTGCAACCAACAAGATTAGATACTTCAGCAGCGTAAAAGTAATATTGACTTTAAAAATCGTATTTCTGTTACCGTAGAAAACACATAGTACCTTATCTTTTTATAAACTAATATAACTGGCGTTTCGATTCTTACAATTGCAACGTCAGTTATATTTATAAAAAAGCTCCTAGTATATATTCTAATACCTGAATAACATGATAAGTATCAATAAAAAATCATTAATCAAGATAATACATCCCCACTATAACTATGAAGATGCGCCATCGTATCGCTTACTCCTCTCAACACTTCAACTCAAAAATCATATTTTGCCATTATTTCAATTTGCTGACCTGCTGGCATCCATGGGAATGTCGTTACGTCCTGATTTCTCCACTCAATACCCAAATCTAGATCTGGTAGATACTCATAGATAAGGTTTGCGCTTTTTACATTAGCAGAAGTGTCTGCCGCATCGTTTACATTTACTTCACCATAACGCAAGTTGCCACGCAGCTTTTGGGTAAACTGATGCTTATATCCTACGCTATAGCCAGTTTGCGAGATCAGCTTCCCATCCTCGGCATCACAGTCTACGCCGCCATTCATAATTAGCGGTCCTCCAACACAGATGGCAGAATAGGCACCCATGCCTTTACCATTATATATACTGGCATGGAGCGAATCTTTACCCAATGTTAGCTTGCCAGCTAAAGAAACACCGATACCCACATCTGAACCATCTCCGTTCTCAGCATCACGAGCCGTGACAGCCACGTTATAGTCAAAGTTAGATATCTTATCTTTGTAGCTTACCACCATATCAGGTAAGCTCGCATTATCGTAAACAGGGTCTTGCGCCGTAAAACGTAGCCCCTTATAAGTATAGTGCAACGTCAAATCTGGACGAATATAAGAACCACCACCAGAGGCCGTGCCCAAACCAGTGCCCCAAAAATCAAGCTGCTCCGTAGACAGAGGTGCCACTGCCAAAAATTGACCGTTCCAAGTCTTACCCACTGTCAAATCATCAACCTGAACATAAGCATGACGCAAACGCAGATTTGAGCCGCCCTTGGCGTAATCGCCATAAAAATCACCTTCGATAAACCCCGTGAGTTTTTTATCATCTACCGACTTAGTCGTTTTCACATTAATACGAGACTGGCGTAAATTACCCTTAAATTCCGACTCGCCTTCATCAGGAGAGTTAAAAGCACCTTCTGCTTTGATGTAACCACCGATACTCAAAGTCGTGTCATCTGTTGTCACAAGATCGATTGCTTGTGCAGATACGCATGTTACAACCGTAGCAAAACCTACAGATAGCCTTTTTATATAAAGCATCATTCATCTATTCCCTGTTTTATGTTGATATCCTTATCAATCCCAATTGCTACTACGCTTTCTTTAATCCATAAAAATAAATAATCCTTTTAGATGAAAATTAACTTCTAATTAATAAGTACTTTCTAATTAAAAACCCAATCATAATTTGACCGATATATTAGGTTTTAGGCTTCTTGATTAATACTTTCCAAAGCAGCAATCGCGTCTTTTTGCGACTCATTGATAGGCTTTTTTTGCCCACTCAATTTATCGAGATATACCAACACCGACTCACCGATTGCAACGACTGCTTTCTGCACCGTACTGTAATAGGTATATTCATGAATCAGACTTGAATTACCTATTTTTTTGACCTTGACACCAATCCATAATTCATCAGGGTAAGCAACCGATTTGAGGTATCGACATGACGAGGCAGCCATCACCGAAGACGTCTGTTCGTTAAATAAACCAAGCCGCCTGTTGTAGTAGATACGAGCATTTTGAGCATATTCGTAATAAACCACATTATTGACATGACCAAAGGAGTCCATATCACCCCATTCCACTTGCTGAGGATAGATAACGGTAAAGTCATGCAATGGGTGATTGTCATCGCTTGTGACAATCTCTTGTATTTCTGGGAACGTAGGCGCAGCTTCCATAATTTCTCTCTTTTTATTAGATAGGCTTTGTTATATAGACGATAAATATGACTCAGGGTGCGCGTGACTCACACACCTCCCCTATCCCTAGCATTTAATCAAGCACTAGGGTTTATGCAAGTTTTCCTTTTGTCAGAGTCGATTTGATGGTGACCAGATTATTTGACTAGATGAGGTTTTCTGAGTACATCGACCGCATGCGTTTTTTATCGAGTTTACCGACGCTGGTTTTTGGCATGTCTGGCAAAAACCTCACTTCACTTGGCACACCGTATTTTGGCAGATGACCTCTCTCTACTGCTTGATGACCCAATGCCAAAATATCTTCCATTTTTGTGTCGACATGGTCTGGTTTTAGCACTATCAATGCCAAGGGGCGCTCGCCCCAACGCTCATCTGGTACACCAATCACCGCGATATCAGCGACGCTAGGATGAAAGGACAAAATGGTTTCGACCTCAAGCGAGGACACCCATTCGCCGCCAGATTTAATGACATCTTTGAGCCTGTCTGTGATGCTTAGCGTACCATCAGCGGTCATGCAGGCGATATCTTGAGTATGCATCCAGCCGCCTTTCCATAACTCATTACCTGCGTCAGGATTTTTAAAATAGCTTTGGGTCAGCCAAGGCGCGCGTATCACAAGCTCGCCTGTCGATTTGCCATCCATGGGTTGTGGTTTACCGTTCTCATCCCAAATTTCCATCGAAACTAACATAATTGGCGAGCCTGATAGACAGCGATAATTCAGATTATCCTCTAACGTCATCGACTCTGTTTTGTCATCGAATACTGCTCGAGACAGTACAGGGCAAGACTCTGACATACCAAAGCCTGACATAAACTCTATACCACATTCGATTGCTGCCTTTGCCAAGCCTTCGTTTAGCTTTGAGCCACCTAGTAACAGTTTAAGATCTTCGAATTTGCGGCCACGCTCTGCCATTTCTTTGAGAAGCATTTGCAATATCGCAGGGACACCATGTGACAGCGTGACCTTGTGCTCCTCAATCAAATCGACCAGTTTTGGTGCCAGATATCGTCCTGGATATACTTGCTTGAGCCCTATCATGGTTGCGCCATATGGCCAGCACCACGCATGTACATGAAACAAAGGCGTCATTGGCATATAGACATCGTTGTAGCGCGCGCCTTGACCTTCGGCATTGAGGGCTGACGCCAAGGTACTTGCCATCGTCTGTAGTACAATCTGTCGATGAGTGAAGAAAACCCCTTTTGGATCGCCTGTCGTACCACTGGTGTAAAACGTAGTAGCGATGGTATTTTCATCAAAATCTGGGAAGACAAACTCGTCACTAGCAGCTGCTAATAGCGCCTCATATTCGCCATCGACATAGTCTGGCAGCTCAGCTTTATCACTTTCTGCTTTATTGTCATCTTCATCATCAGCCCACATTACATGCTCGATAGAAGGCGCATCGTCACGATAATCTTTAATCATCGGCGCAAATTCAGCATTCAACAATAAGGCTTTTGGCGCAGCATGATTGACGGTATATAGCACTTTTTCTTCAGACAGGCGCACATTAACGGTTTGCAAAATCATGCCCGACATTGGTACTGCAAAGTAGGCCTCAAGGTAACGATGACTATCCCAGTCCATGACCGCGACCACATCACCTGCCTGCAAGCCCATATTTTTTAATACATTGGCCAAGCGATTGATACGTTTAAAAAACTCAGCATAGGTATAAGTGACTTTGTCGGCATAGCTAATGGTTTGGTTAGTGGAAGCAATCTTGGCGCGGTTTAGTAGCTGTTTGATAATTAACGGGAAACCATACGCGTCTTCGGCTTGATGGTAATTATCGTGTTCGTTGAGTATGGTTGTCATGGTATCTTCCTTGATAATAAATTGTCCTTGATATAGTCAATTCTCTATAAAAGAGTGACAGCGTTACCCTCACTTGAAGTATCACAGTTACATCTGCGATCGGTTGCCTTGTCTCTCTTCTAAACTGAATCAACTATAATCAATAATGGGGCGAGCATGCTTTTGAGTCTCAAACGCGTTCTATCACCATGGCAAGCCCTTGCCCAATACCAATACACAAGCTGACCACGGCATATTTGCCGCCCGTACGCTGTAGCTCTCGAGCAGTACTCAAGGCGATTCTGGCACCTGATGCGCCAAGCGGATGACCGACAGCGATGGCCCCACCATTGGGATTGACACGCTTATCATCAAAATCAATATCTAACCCTTTTAGACAACCCAGTACCTGTGAGGCAAAAGCTTCATTGATCTCAATGACAGACATGTCCTCAAGGGTCAGATCCGCACGCTTTAGTGCTAGCTTAATCGCTTCAACAGGACCCACGCCCATGATATTGGGTTCAACACCCATTGCACCTGATGATAAGATCTTGGCAATCGGTTTAAAGCCTAGCTTTTTCTCTGCTTGCTTTGAACCAATGATGAGCGCGGCAGCACCATCATTGATGCCAGACGCATTACCTGCGGTGACGACTCCATCTTGATTCAACGGTTTGAGTTTTTGTAGTGCTTCAATATTAGAGCTGGCACGCGGATGCTCATCATCTATGACTACTTTTGCAGGCAATTTCTTACCTTGGGATACAGTAATAGGTGTTATCTCATCGTCAAAAAACCCTGCTTGCTTGGCGGCTTGGTACTTGGCTTGCGATGCGGCTGCAAATTTATCGGCTTCCTCGCGCGTAATACCATACTTCTGCGCGACATTATCGCCCGTCTGCGGCATGGTATCACTGCCGAACTGCTCAATAATTTTTGGGTTGGGAAAACGGCTACCAATGGTGGTATCAAAAACTTTAAAGTCACGGCTAAAAGGCTGTTCTGTCTTGGCAAATACAAACGGCGCACGCGTCATCGACTCGACCCCACCTGCTAAAATAATATCCCCTTCATTGCACGTAATACTGCGAGCAGCATCGACAACAGTAGACAGACCTGATGCACATAGACGGTTTACTGTCTGACCTGGAGTTGTTACATCCAACCCTGCTAGCAGAGCAGCGTTACGCGCGATATTGCGAGAGTCCTCGCCTGCTTGGTTGGCACTACCTAGCAACACTTCATCAAAGATATCAGCAGATAGTTGGTGTTTTTCGACCAATGCTTTCATCACGGTAGCAACCAAATCATCAGCACGTACGGTTGCTAATGCGCCAACATAGCGACCAAATGGACTTCTTAATCCGTCATAAATATAAGCATCTAACATAACGTTTCCTTGTCGTATTTTTTAACTCTAAATAATGGTTTTATGGTTTAATAACCATATCTTGTCGTTCAAATTAGTAAGTGTTTTGCTGAGTAAACAATGACATGTCAAGCTTGGCACGGCGTTGCAGCCAAGAGCTTGGACGATAACGTGGGTCACCTGTCAGCCCGTAGATGCGCCCTAAAATAAGCAGCACACGCGAGGCCCCAAGATGGTCGCCCCAAGAGATAGGACCATATGGATAACCTAACCCAAGCTTGACAGCATTATCGATGTCCTCAGGTGAAGCAATCCCTTGCATAGCAATGTCACAACCAAGGTTAATCACCATAGCGACCACACGTTGTGCCACAAAGCCGATGCTTTCTGTAATTAGCGTGGCACCGACAGCGGATTGCGTGGTTGCTTCACTGTCATCCAAGCCCTTACTGAATAATGCATAAGCTTGTGCGATAAATGTTTCCTGCGTGACGAGACTTGGCATCAAAGTACGATGCTTTGCTAGTCCAGTGAGCATATCAATGGCAACGGCTTGCTTAGGATTAACTTGATAACGAATGGCAGCATTGGTCGTATCTTCGCCATAGGGTGCGAGCAGCACCAAACTATCAGGGTTTGGCTTGTCGTTGTCATCGATCGCGACACCCTGAGACTTTAGGTAATCGACCAGTTGAGTTTTGTCTTCTGCCAGATCAGCGCCAACCCAAACTGAGGTAATAACGGCATCAGATATGAGTGCTTCGGACGACCGATCTTGAGCAGTAGCTGCTGACAACTTCTGACCGTTTTCATAGTGATAGAACCCTGCACCAACCTTACGACCAAGCTTTTTACCTACTAGCATTTGACGGGTCAATGGATGCGGGCGATAACGCGCTTCGTGATAGAACTGGTTGTAAATCGACTCCATCACGGGGTGCGATACATCGATACCAGTGAGGTCTAATAGCTCAAACGGCCCCATGCGAAATCCTGCGCCTTCACGCAAAATTTGGTCAATATTCTCAAACGTGGTTACCCCTTCACCCAATATTTTTAACGCTTCTGTGCCGTACGCTCTACCGCCATGATTGACGATAAAACCCGGTGTGTCTTTTGCTACCACACCTAGATGACCCATACGTTTGGCCAAATCGGAGAGAACGTCAATCACTGATTGCTGAGTAGACAGACCTGGAATGACCTCTACAATTTTCATTAAGGGGACTGGATTAAAGAAGTGAAATCCTGCCACGCGCTCCGGATGATCACAGTCAGCAGCAATTGCGGTCACTGATAAGGATGAGGTATTGGTCGCCAAAATAGTATCGGCAGTGACCACACCTTCTAACTGGGCAAAAAGCTGTTTTTTGATGTCTAGATTTTCGATAATGGCTTCAACCACTATCTCAGCAGTCGCAATTTGGTTAAGCTCCTGTAGTACCGTCAAATTACTTAAAGTATCCTGTAACTGCGCATCGGTAAACTTACCTTTAGCAGTTAGTTTTTCTAGGGTACTTTGCAAGGATTGTCGTCCTTGTTCAGCAGCGCCTGACTTAGCGTCATACAAGAGTACTTGGATGCCAGCTTGAGCAGCAATTTGAGCAATACCCATGCCCATAATACCAGTGCCGATAATGGCAATTGTGTTCACAGTCATAATAACTCTCTACATAGTGTGCTATGAAATTTTGGTTCAAAGGTGATAACTTGCTTCAAAAGCAATCACAATGTGGCTCTGAATTCACGTGCCTATGAATTCACGTGCTTATGAATTAACGCGGCTAGGGATTAATGCCCTTTGTACTCCGCAGGACGCTTTTCTAAGAAGGCTTTAGCGCCTTCTTTTTGGTCGTGAGTATTGAACAAAATCTGGAAAGCCTTACGCTCTAAAGCCAACGCACCTTCTAAAGGCATATCAACACCCAAATTTGCCACTTCTTTGATTTGCGCTAAGGCAATGGGAGAGTACTGTGATAGCTGCTCAGCAATCTCAATGGCGCGTGTGATAGTAGCCTCATCTTCAACGACTTCAGATACCAGCCCCATTATGTCCGCCTCATCTGCACTGATCATATCGCCCGTTAGTACCATCTTCATGGCCTTATGTTTGCCAACCGCGCGAAACAAACGCTGCGTCCCGCCAGCACCTGGCATGAGTCCTATCTTGATTTCGGGTTGACCAAATTTGGCAGACTTGCCTGCGATGATGATGTCAGCATGCATGGCCAACTCACAGCCACCGCCCAGCGCATAACCATTGACGGCAGCAATAATGGGTTTTTGGCAGTTAGTAATGGCATCCCAATAGCGCTCACTATGACGCAGGTACATATCCGCTGTACTAGTAGTCAGGAAATCATTGATATCTGCACCAGCGGCAAACACCTTGTCACCACCAGTAAGGACGATCGCTTTGGTTTGTGGGTCATCATTTAGTTGAATGAACAAATCTGCCATTTGTTGACGTAGCTCGCTGTTTAGTGCATTGCGCACTTTGGGGCGATTAAGTCTAACGACACTCACGCCCTCTCCTTTTTTCTCACAAATAATGAGCGGCTCTTCCATGATCGACCCCTTAAACTTCATTCTTGCATAAAGTATAAACACCCTAACAAAGTATTTATTTTGAATATTAAATATCGCTATGCGGTATTTAATATCAATATATACTGTTTATTTTGGTTTGTGAAGCATAAAAATTTGATATATTAGAATAAATGTAAAGTAAAACGCTATATTCAATTATATAAATACCGCAATGCGGTTTTTTAAACCAAAACTATTGTAATTTAATAATTCATCGATTATGCTGTTTATCCAAGGACGTCAGATTATTTAGCACCGTCATAGAGCCGATATTGATATCAGGCATCAATCAAACAAGGAAGATTCATATGATTAGAGATAAAGAGACCCTCGACCACATCACTCAAACCATTCGTAACTTCGTTAACGATCAACTTATCCCTATGGAACATTGGGTTGCCGAAAATGACCGCCTTCCAGAAGAGATCATTGAGCAAATGCGAGAATTAGGGCTTTTTGGACTGACCATACCCGAAGAGTACGGCGGACTTGGTGTCACTATGGAAGAAGAAGTCACGCTGGCATTTGAGTTAGGACGCACCTCCCCTGCGTTTCGCTCATTAATAGGGACAAATAATGGTATTGGCTCATCTGGCCTAGTGATTGATGGCACTGAAGCGCAAAAGCAGAAGTATCTACCTCGGTTGGCCAGTGGTGAAATCATCGGTTCGTTCTGTTTGACCGAGCCGGAGTCGGGATCAGATGCCGCCTCATTGAAAACGACCGCTATTAAGGATGGTGATACTTATATCATCAATGGCACCAAACGTTATATCACCAATGCCCCGCAGGCTGGCGTATTCACTGTCATGGCACGTACTGACCCACAAAACAAACGCTCTGGCGGTATTTCAGCATTTATTGTGGAGAGTGACACACCAGGTATTACTTTGGGTAAAATTGACAAAAAAATGGGCCAAAAAGGCGCGCATACCTGTGATGTGATTTTTGATAATTGCGTCGTACCGGCGGATGCACTCATCGGCGGTGTTGAGGGTGTTGGCTTTAAAACGGCCATGAAAGTTCTTGATAAAGGGCGCTTACATATCGCAGCAGCCAGTACTGGAGCTGCTACTCGCATGCTGAATGATGCACTCAATTATGCTGTCGAGCGTAAGCAATTTGGTCAACCGATTGCTAGCTTTCAGCTTATTCAGGGCATGCTCGCTGATTCAAAAGCAGAAATCTATGCTGCCAAATCCATGGTGCTAGACGCTGCACGTCTGCGTGACGAAGGCAAAGACGTCGTTACTGAATCCTCATGCGCTAAAATGTTTGCCACTGAGATGTGTGGCCGTGTTGCTGATAGAGCGGTACAAATCCATGGCGGTGCCGGTTATATCGCAGACTACGGTATTGAGCGTTTTTATCGTGATGTACGTCTATATCGTTTGTATGAAGGTACCACACAAATTCAGCAAGTCATCATTGCCCGCAATATGATTAAAGAAGCCAGCGAGTAATCCCTACCACTTTTTTACCCACCAGAATGCACGGCGGTATTTGCTAGGATGCTGATACCGTTCCCCTCTATTTTTACCACTACGCATCAAATTAGTTTTTCATTCTCACAACGTTAAGGATATAAATTGTGAAAAGTGTCGCTATAACTGCAGATCCAAGTATGAGCTCCTCCCAAAAACAACCTTGGAAACTGGCCTTTGTTTTTTGTTTTTTAGTTTTACTATGTGATGGGGCTGATATCGGTATTCTTGCCTTTACCTTATCCAGCCTAAAACTAGAGTTTGCACTGACCAATGTACAGGCTGGCGCTCTAGGCAGTTGGTCGTTATTTGGGATGGCAATCGGTGGGTTTTTTGGTGGTTGGGCTTGCGATCGCTTTGGCCGAGTACGTGTCATCGTTCTTGCGACTGGCATGTTCTCTATATTGTCTGGTTTTAGTGGATTGGTGCAGAGCTATGAGCAGTTTGTCACGCTACGGGTTATTGCCTGCTTGGGGCTTGGTAGTCTTTATATCGCTACCAATACGCTTATGTCAGAGATGGTACCTACCAAGCATCGAACCACCGTCCTTGCTGCATTAATGACTGGATTTACTTTAGGCTCATTGGTTATCACCAGTGTATCCGCTTGGATCATCCCTAGCTATGGTTGGCGTACACTATATCTACTGACTTTTTTGCCGATACTTTTGGCAGTATCAATGTACTTTTTAGTCCCTGAACCCCAGTCTTGGAAAGACGCTCGAGCACTAAAACTGAGCGGCGCACTAGATACTCTCAAAAAAGCAGAGAACCCATACAAAGCGATAATGGAAAATCCGAAACACCGTATCATGTTTATCCTATGGTCAATGAGCTCAGGACTTTTGTTATTCGGCTATTTTGGTGTCAGCAACTGGCTACCTTCTTATCTAGAAACTGAATTGGGTATCAAGTTCAAAGAAATGGCACTGTATATGGCGGGAACGTACCTGACTATGATGTTTGCCAAAGTTGTGGCTGGATTTATGGCTGATAAAATCGGACGTAAGATAGTATTTGCCTTTGGTACGATGGGCACCGCATTGTTTATTCCTATTCTAGTGTATATGCATACTCCAGAAAATATCGGCTGGTTAATGATCACCTTTGGTTTCTTATATGGTATTCCTTATGCCATTAATGCCACCTATCTAACCGAAAGTTTCCCTACTGCTATCCGAGGTACTGCGATCGGTGGTGCATTTAATATTGGACGGCTTGGCTCTGTAATTGCTCCTGTTGCCATTGGTTATATGGCCATGCATAACTCTATCGGCGCAGGTTTATTACTTATGGCAGGTGCATATTTCTTATGTGGTCTTATCCCTACTTTGTTTATTAAAGAAAAGCAATATGATCCACAACAAGCCTAACCATACCTCTTATAACGACTATTGCTACCGTTCATACCGCATAGCGAAACAATAGTTTCTCGTTATGCTATGCTGAGAATGAGAATGTGAAAGTAAATTGATATAATATAATTAAAGAGACAGTGGGTAACTGTGAGCTGATATTAGCTCACAGAATGCTATGAATAATAAAGTTTTGTGATTTTATAACGCTTGTATGAATTTGATTGGGGATAATAGACGACATATGACTAATGATACCCTTACCGATGAAGACGCTAACAACGAGATGCATATTGAACTGTTAGAACCCATTGCAGAGATGAGAGATAAAAATGACCGACAATTTGTCACAGCGTTGGCTCGAGGGTTAGAGCTGCTGCGTTGTTTTACCCCGCAGCGACCTTATCTAGGCAACCAAGACCTAAGTCAACTGACAGGCCTTCCTAAAGGCACCATTACTCGTCTGACCTATACGTTGGTCAAATTGGGATATTTAAAACAATCGACCAATAGTAGTAAGTACCAGCTTTCGACAGGGGTACTAAGCTTTGGTTATACCATGATGACTAATATCTCTATCAATAACCTTGCGACTCCTTATATGGAAGAGCTGGCAGACTATGCCAATAGTGCCGTTGCCATGGCTACTCGTGATCGACTGATGATGGTGTATCTCAACGTTGTGCAAGGCCAAGGGACCACGACCATGCAACGCAATGTCGGCTCTTATTTGCCTATTCATTTAAGTTCGATGGGGAGAGCCTGTTTGGCGAGTATGCCACCTGCTGAGCAAGAGTTTATCCTTAATGCCATTCGTAGTAAGTATAAAGATGATTGGCTAAAGATTAGACGAGGATTAGATAAAGCCTTTCAAGACTATGAAGACTATGGTTATTGTTTTTCAATTAGTGAATGGCAAAAGGATGTCAACGCGGTAGCCATTGCGCTGATGCACCCAACGGAAGGCTTGCTCACTTTTAACTGCGGCGCACCAAGTTTTATCCTTAGTCGTACCAAACTAGAAGAAGACATTGCCCCTCGCCTGCTGCATATGAAAAACATGATCGAGAGTAATCTATATATTAGCTAGCATCGCTTAAATGTGCCCCATGAAAATAACGATTCATCTCCACCAACTATTCAAGCGATAGTCATATAAGTCACTCATATCGTTTTGACATTTTATGTTACGTGTCTTTTTATTTTCAGTGCCTTTAGACGTTTTTTGAGGATTCACCATGAGCCAGCTTTTTTCGCCTTTGAAACTTGGGCAACTCACATTAGATAACCGTATTATCATCGCACCCATGTGCCAATACTCTGCCAACGATGGAGCGGCAAGTGATTGGCATATGATCCATTTGGGCCAAATGAGTTTGAGCGGCGCAGGACTACTTATTTTAGAAGCAACAGCGGTCAATCCACAAGGACGTATCAGCTATGCTGATTTAGGTTTATGGGATGACAGGACTCAAGCTGCACTAGATAAAACGCTAACAGCAATCAGACAGTACAGTCCTATGCCAATAGGCCTACAACTGGCCCATGCTGGACGTAAAGCGTCAACCGAAAAGCCATGGGACGGCGGCGGTTCGATTGCCCCTGATGAGGTAAATGGGTGGCAAACGGTGGCACCATCAGCGCTTGCGTATGACGAAAACTCTACTGTACCCACAGCCATGGACCAAAAAAACATTGATTCGCTCATCAGCGATTTTGTCGATGCGGCAAGACGTGCCGATGCGCTGGGTCTTGACCTGATTGAGCTTCATGGTGCGCACGGCTATCTATTGCATCAGTTTTTATCGCCGCTTTCTAACAAGCGTGATGATCAATACGGCGGCAGTCTTGAAAACAGAATGCGCTTGTTACTTGACGTGTTTACAGCGGTTCGAGCTGAGTTTTCAAGTAAAAAGCCAGTGGGTGTGCGTGTGTCTGCAACCGATTGGGCCCAAGGCGGCTGGGACCTTGCCCAAACGATCGAGCTGGCTAAAGCATTAGAGGCATTAGGCTGTGATTATATCCATGTGAGTACCGCAGGACTTAGCCCAGACCAGCAAATTCCTGTGGAAGCGAACTTTCAAGTGCCTTTTGCAACCGCGATAAAAGAAGCCGTCAATATACCCGTCATCGCAGTGGGCTTAATCACCGAAGCCGAGCAAGCGCAAAGCATCATTGCTGAGCAGCAAGCGGATGCGGTTGCATTAGCACGCGGTATGCTTTATGACCCGCACTGGCCTTGGCATGCGGCGGCCGAGCTTGGCGCAACCGTCAAAGCGCCTAAACAATATCTGCGCTCAAGCCCACATGGCAAGCCGTCTCCGATAGAATAAGTGTAATCGAACTACGAACATAGACTGAAGACATTACTTGCTTCAGTCTATGCATTAACTCACTTTAATTCAAACTAAAGTAATTATGGCTTAAAAGTTAGATAGTCATCAGTGTATTCAACTTGACAAGTGGTAGTGATATCAACGCTGCCATAATTTACCGGCTGAAGTGTAGCGCAGGGAGGTCAATTTATGGTCTTGTTAGGCCTGCTAAATGTTCCATAAGCGGAATTACCTCATTGTAAATACCCCATTCTTAACACAACATCATCGTAGAATAATTAAGCCACCTGCCTGTACTCAGCAGGTGTCATTGTAGTGGCATAATGAAATAGGACAGTAGATAAGAGGTTATACTATCACCAAGACTGGAGAGAAGATATGACCACTACACACCGCACAAACAAAAGTATTAAGCTATTATTCTAGTAAGTAATGAAACAAAATTATATATGGTTTTCCGTTCACCCTGAGCCTGTTGAAGAGTAGGAAAACCGTTATGGTTCGACAAGCTCACCACGAACGGTTTTTTATAATTTAAATTTGTTCAGTTACTTAAATCAGAATAGTATGATGAAGAAAGCCTTTCCTAAATTAGATACGCATAATATTCTACTGCTTTTCACAATATCACCATCTACAGTTTAACCTATCAAACGCTGTGCTAAAAAATTCACCAACACGCCAATTTTTACCACATTACGGCTAGTGGGCGGATACACCAAATAAATCCCGTCATCTGTCGCCAAAGACGGGGTCACTTGCCAATCAGACAACACCTGTACCAACGCCCCAGACTGCAACGCTTTCTCAATCAGCCAATTAGGTAAATGGCTAATCCCTTGTCCATCAAGCGTGGCTTGTTTCAGCATTTCTATATTATTACCCATCAAATTCCCTGTCACCCGCAAACTTTGCGTTTTACCCGTTTGATGGAAATACCACTTTGACGCATAGCCTTGATACATAAACGGCAAACAATTATGCTCGGCTAATTGTGACGGTATTTGTGGTGTTCCATGCAATCGTAGATAATCGGGACTGGCACATAACAGCCGTTGCTGAGAGGCAATAAATTTTGCTACCAAGCGGTCATCCTCCACACGCCCTAACCGCACCCCTACATCATATTTCTCATTAAATAAATCTACAAATTCATCACTGGCAAATAGCTCCAATTCAATTTTTGGGTATAAATGGGCAAATTCGGCAAGCAATGGGGCGATTTTTTCAATCCCATAGGCACTGGGAAAAGTAAGGCACAATCGCCCTTGTGGCTCAATTTGCTCCTCTTTAATCGCTTCATTTACCTGTTGTAATTCAGCTAATATCGGCTCGGTCTGTTGTAAATAACGCATCCCTGCATGGGTCAAATCCAAATGTCTGGTTGAGCGATTCAATAGCTTAACTTGCAAGGATTGTTCTAAGTTATCAATTTGCCGAGTGACAGACGACACCGCCAGCCCAAGCTGACTTGCCGTGGCAGTAAAGCTATTAGTATTCGCCACATGGTGAAAAATAGTGAGGGCATAGAAGTAATTGATGGTCATGGGTTTGTTAGCAGTTAAGTGTATTTTTGAATAAACATATTTTTGCAAAAAAAGCAAAACTGTTTCTAATTTTACCCCAATTATCATTAAAAATAAAAGCATTATACTAGGGCTATATTTTTTAATGCTTAATTTAACGGAGTGACTCCCATGACCACAAGCTCACAAACTGCTGTACCAAACCTCTCTGTTCTTGGACAAGACAATAGCCAATTATTTCACACCGCTGAGACGAATGAAAATATAACCCCGCAACAAAAACAACTACCCCCTCATCTTGCCAATCACCCTGCATTTAGTGAGGTGTTTCAAGCGGATAAACTCACCTTGGGATTGATTGCCCCGTTTAAAGGCTATCCCAATAGTCCGATTCCGAGCTTAGAAGACTTTGGGGAAACCGCTGTCTTAGCAGAACAGCTTGGATTTTCTGCACTATGGTTGCGAGATGTGCCATTTTATGACCCAAGTTTTGGCGATGTTGGACAAGCATTTGACCCCATGGTTGCCATGGGCTATTTGACTGCGAAAACCCAACGAATTGCGATAGGTTCAGCAGGCATCGTTGCACCTTTGCGGAGTCCCATTCATATCGCCAAAGCCTCAGCAAGTACGGCAGTATTAAGCAATAATCGCTTTATTTTGGGGATGTCGAGTGGCGATAGACCTGTGGAATACCCTGTGTTTCAGCAAAACTTTGACAATCGTGCCGAGCGTTTTCGAGAAAGTTGGGACATGATTCGTGCCTTAACCACCCAAAAATTTCCGCAGTTTAAAGGGCAACATTATGGGGATTTAACAGGCAATATTGGCTTTATCCCTATCCTTGAACAACGCTTACCGATGGTTGCTATTGGTCGTGCCAGACAGGAACTAGATTGGCTTGCTAATACTGCCGATGCGTGGATTTGGCATGGGGTAAACCCAAAAGATACCAAAAATATCGTGCAAACTTTGGCGGATTTAAATCAAGATGACGCTTGGCATCCTTTTGGTTATGCCAATTTTGTCGAACTTAGTGAGAATCCGAATGAGCCTGCTCAATTATCTCGCAATATTTATCTACGAGGCGGGTCACATAGTTTGCTGGAATTTTGGCAAGAGCAGAAAGAACAAGGCTTATCTCATGTCACCATTAATTTAAAGCCTACCAAACGCCCTGTCAAAGAAACGTTGCAAGACTTAGCAGAAAATGTGTTAGCCAAATTAAACCAATAAAAATGGGGTATAAAACCATGAAAACGCTTGTCATTGATACCACAATCAATGCCCATACTGAGTCATTTTCGGCTCAGTTACTACAACAAATCAAACAGCAATTTGCTGAAAGCACAACCTATTTGCCATTAAATGACATGGATTTACCTACCTTGGATGAGGCAACCCTAACGGTCATTTATAAACAAAAAGCAGGGGAGGCTTTGAGTGTGGCGGAGCAAGCTATCGCCGACACTCGGCAATCGATGTTACAGCAGTTTAAAGCGCATCAAAAAATCGTTATTATCTATCCGATGTATAACTACAATATCCCTGCTCGACTCAAAGATTATATGGATATGGTGTTGGTGCCACGAGAGACTTTCCAGTACAGCGAGGCAGGTAAAATTGAACCCTTATTGACCGATAATAGAGCCGTGTTGTTTCTACAAATTAGTGGGTCGATGTTCTCATTGGATAAAGAATGCCAACAAATGGAATTTGCTTACCGTTATTTGGATATGATGTTTGCAAAAATGGGCTTTAAAAAACGCACCTTGATTCGAGCAGAAGGCACAGCCATTTGTGATAAAGAGGCAATTTTACAAGCCACGCTAGAAGATTTTAACCAATGGCAAGTTAATTAAATTTTAAGATAGCTGATACATAAGCTCAAGTTACCCAATATACTGTTAGGAGAATTTTCTTATGAAATCAAAATACCACCCTTTATTTCAACCTTTTACCCTTAATAATGGCATCGTCATCAAAAACCGTTTGGTAGTTGCTCCTATGACGCATTGGGGTTGTTAGAAGCAGCTATTACAACAGTACTAAATCTAGGTCTATAGACATTGAACTTATAAGGCTCAAAGCCTTAATCAGAGAAGTATTTGAGCAGTCAAATGGCTCGGCTGGTGCAAGGACGGTATCTGCTATCGTCACGCATCAACATGACATTAAACTCACACGCTACAGAGCAGTTAAACTGATGGCACAAATGGGGTTGATTAGTCGACAGATAAAATCACATAAGTACAGGCGTTGTGAAGAATTCCATAAAGCTTATGGAAACATACTAGACCGTCAGTTTGCGCCCACTGCACCAAACCAAGTGTGGACAGGTGATGTTACTTATATTCGTATCAAAGCCGGATGGTGTTATTTAGCCATCGTTATGGATTTATATGCTCGACGTATTGTTGGTTTTGCCTTGTCAGATAGCCCGAATACCCAGCTGACCACATCTGCACTAAAAATGGCATATCACATAAGACTTGAGCCTAAAGGCGTGCTGTTTCATTCAGATCAAGGCAGTCATTATACCAGTGAAGAGTATGCTAAATGCGTAGCCAAGTGCAATGGTATGTCGCATAGTATGAGCCGACGAGGCAACTGTTGGGACAATGCACCTACAGAGAGGTTCTTTAGAAGCTTTAAGACAGAGTGGATGCCAAAAAACGGCTATGACAATATTGATGAGGCTCGGCAGGCAGTAAATGATTATATTTGGGGCTATTATCAAAGTGTAAGACCACACAGCTTTAATGAGTATTTAACACCGAGCGAGAAAAAGAGACTTTATTTCAACAAAAACCTCTTAAGTACTGTCTAAAAATATTTGACCACTACAAGTATACAATGTGTATTCTCCTACGTTCTTTCAAATCTATACTTTACCTACCACTCACCACTCATGTGATCATATAAATAACTTCAAATACCAGATATTAACAAGGAAAAATCACCACCTCATCGCCTTCTTGCCATGGTTCAAACTTAGTCATAACTTGCAAAAATAACGGATGTTGCAACCAATGTTGTAGCCATAGCTGTAGCTTGGGATAAGGCAAACTATAAAAAATATCACGATCTACATGGGCAAACTGGCGAACAAACGGCATGATACCGATATCAGCAACCGTCACGTTATTACCTAGTAGATACGTATTCTTAGTCAATAACGCTTCTAAATCCTGCAGAAAAACTTCACCCTGCTGCCGATATTCTATTTGAGTCATCTCAGGGTGACGATCGGCATATTTGTAGCGATCGAGCCACTGCTTAAACTCATTGTCGTTTTGTGCTATCAGTGCATTAGCCTCAGATGAAACCTTTTCACCTAGCAGTCCTTGAGGATCGTTTTGCTCAAGCGCCCACATCATGATCTCCGCACTCTCTTCAATGACGGATCCATCTGAAAGCTGTAATACAGGAACCGTGCCTTTTGGACTAATCGCTAGCATCTGATCTGGCTTATTCTTTAACGTTATTTCTCGTAGCTCTAGTGGTAACTCGGCGAACATTAGACCGAGACGAGCGCGCATAGCATAAGGACAGCGACGAAAAGAGTACAAGCGAGGCAACGAGGTGTTCATAGATTCCTCCATAGTTGAATAGGAATTAAGCAATAGGTAAAAAGCAAACGAAGAAAAATTAGCAGACGCAAACCTACTGACATCGATAGTTATTAAGGCGCTGTTGAATAGGTGACAGACTTATAATTGGCCATAGTTTCTACCAACGACTGTGGCAAATAGGCATTTTTCAGGTGCGCGTGCGAATAATGCTGCTCAATCCACGATTGATAGTTATAGACAGTTAGCGTACCACAATATAATAAATATAAAACCTGTACACCGATGCTACGCGACAGCCCCATCACGCAATGAAAATTGATAAGTGTGATGAAGCTATCCTTTACCTGATTACCTTCTACCTGACTACCCTCTACCCAACTCTCATTATTAGCGGTTATCGCTTGTGTCTCTACCGATTGTATCAACGCTTCAATTTGTTGAAATAGATCAATATAGTCTTGGAGCAATACGTCATTTAATGGCTGCAAATCCAACAAAGGCAAATATAAGTAATGAACAGGCATCTTAGTGATATCGTTAGCAACTACTTCAAGATTGTGGGTGTGGCTAGATATCTCAGCAGCTAAATCAACAACAATAATTTGATAGCGAACTGCAGGCCGATTGCTTTCTAACGAACTTCGCAACTCTAATGAGCTGTAGCTAGATAACCAATACGTTATATGGCTACTTAGATCCGTCTGCATCAATCGAGGTGAAGCAACAACATTGACCTTGTCATTAATAGCATATGGCGTGAGTGAATACTTTTGACTTTTGGAGAAAATTTTGAAATACCACTGTCCAAACAACGACATGCCATTGTAAATAATAATGATTGGTGCAAACTTAATCCAAGTATGTAAGGTCAGTCGACCGCTACTGGATTTTTGAAACCAGCGTATATCTCGTATTGGCTTGACCTGTTGATAGACACCAGCCAACATCGTAAAGCTGATTAACCAATATGAAGCAATCATAATGGCTAAATCTTCTACAACTTCAGACGCTATCATACTCATATTAGCAAAGTAAAACCCTGCTATCGCTATCAATAAGAATCCTATTACTCCTAGTGTCAGATGCTTGATTACCAGTGCATTACGGATTCGATTTGAGAGTATCAGCACCAACACTGCCAATACTACCCCGCCGAACATATCTAGCAAATGATGTTGATACGTCAACACTGTCGACAGGGCAATCAATGTACATATGCCAGTCAGCAACAATCGATAAGCCGCTGAAATCCATCTCTTTTTAGACGCTACAACATCCCATAAGGATACGCCAAGCAACATGGCATAGCTGACATGCAATGATGGCAACTGATTGAATGGCTTGTCCACCAACTGCAAAAACTGATAACCAAACTGCGTCCAATCATCAGGTATCGATCGATTGAATGAGAAACGAGCGGGATAGAGATAGAAAATTAAACAGGCAAAGATGGTCGTCAGAATCAAGCGATAGCTCAATAAAGATAATTGTGTAGACGTCCGCACCAAAAAAAAGCTAACCACAAATAAAACCAACGACCAGCTATAAGGAATAATCATAGCGGGAATAAAAGGAACAAATTTATCAAACGGTGTGGCGAGATTATAAATTTGCGATGGGTAGCGTGTATATAAAGATACGCTATAAACAGTCGTCAAATTATAAAGCAAATAAAATATCGCTAACGCAAGACCTAGGTGTTTGAAGCGATTTAAATTTGATGGAGTTTGCAACACCTAGTACCTCATTTGACTATTGAATAAACATTTCAAAAAACTTTGGCAATATAATCATAGTCAAAGTTTTCACAATAGCAACTTATTGTTGGCTAAAAACCGCCTAAACCCATTGGAAATACAGTGGTTTTGAACTTATACTTGACTATTTTCCGGACTTAGAAGGATTTGAGAAATGCAGTTTTTGAGGATGATAAGTCAGCAGTTGAGTCGATTTACGGCATTGGTTATTATTTTAGCGGCCGCAGTGACATTTATAGAGCCTGCGACTTTTTCTTGGGTGACAGGTGATGCCCAAGTCATCGTTCTGGGTGTCATTATGCTCGCAATGGGTATGACACTAGGTAAAGAAGACTATAAGGTGTTGGCCCAGCGCCCGCTTGATATTTTTATCGGTTCAATTATCCAATATACCATTATGCCGATTTTAGCGATTAGCGTGGCCAGATTGTTTGATTTATCGCCTGGGTTAACACTGGGTCTAGTATTGGTTGGTACTTGTCCTGGTGGTGTGTCTTCAAATATTATGAGCTACCTTGCAAAAGGTGATGTGGCATTTTCGGTAGGTATGACCACCGTATCGACCATCATTGCACCGTTAGTGACGCCGCTTTGGCTCAATTATTTGGTTGGTCAATCTGTAGAGATGGATGGCTGGGGTATGTTCCGCTTTATGCTATTAGTGACATTGTTGCCAGTCGCTATCGGCTCTATGTTAAACATACTATTTCAAAACAAGCACTGGTTTAATGATGTACGTGCGGTGATGCCAGGCGTAGCTGTATTAGCCTTTGCCGCTATCGTCGGTGGTGTTGCCGCTGTATTTGGCGATCAGTTCTTGCAGTCAGGGCTAGTTGTTATTTTAGCCATTGCGGTACACAATATCGTCGGCTATATATTGGGTTACTACTCAGGTGCCTTATTTGGTATGAGCAAACCCAAAAAGCGCACCATATCTATCGAGGTTGGCGTACAAAATGCAGGGTTGGCCACGGGCTTAAGCACTAAGTTTTTCCCTGGCAATGCAGAGTCCGCCATCGCTGCCGCCGTTGCTTGCATTTGGCACTCTGTTTCTGGCTCTATATTGGCCAATATCTTCGCTTGGTGGGATAAACGTCAAGAAGCGAAAAATCCTACCGTCATTGAGACTGAAGAGACCGTAGAGCTTGGTAAACCAATTAGAAATCATTAGTACCGAGAAAGGTAATGCTCAGTAAGGTAATACTGAACTAGGTGATATTGAACTAGTTAGTAAAGCTAAAACGCTATGAGTTAAAATACTATGCTAGATTATTGTTTCTAGCATAGTATTTTCTAATAAAGCACCTTCTAATACAGAGTCTTTCAACATAGAGACTTTTAAATGTGAATTTTCTAATAAAGCACCTTCAAATATAGCGCTCTTCAGCATAGTATTTTTAGCATAGCACTATCGGTAATTTGCATGAACCGCTAGCCTCTCTTCTAGGTTCTCACTTAACGTAGTCTACCGCAACTCATTTCCAAAACGTTTACGCACCTGACGCAAGTATAAAGCTGGTGCAATACGCCACAGTAAACTGCCAAAGCGTGAGGTAGGGTCCGGCAATATCCAACGTTTGCGCCGCTGCAAACCTTGATCGATCTGTTCGGCCATCCACTCAGCACTACGCATATTACCGATCATTGAGCGTGGATGCTTTGCGATACTGCCATCACGGCCGAGCGCGTGGTTCTCGATAGGTGTATCAAGAAAGCTGGGATAGACCATAAGAATATGTATACCCTCAGACTCTAGTTCCAAGCGCAATACTTCAAAGAACTGGGTCAGCGCACCTTTTGCCGCACAATACGCTGCCCGTCCAGGAACTGGCATCCAACCAGCCATTGAGCCGATACAGATAATTTGACCTTTAGATTCTCTTAGCATCGGTAGCGCAGCCATAGTCAGCTCCACTGCTCCTTGCCAATCTACCGCCATAACTTTGCGGAACACTGCAGGATCAGTCTGATGTGCTGGTGATCGATGGGTAATCCCAGCATTGTTCACCAATAAATCAAGACGGCCAAAGCGCTCGCTAACTTGCTCAATAAGGGCAGCAATATCATCAATTTGAGTAATATTAGTGACGACTGTCATGACTCTAGCAGAGTCCTCTAACTCACGAGCGCGGGCGATCAGCGCTTGCTCATCTATATCAGCGAGTACTAAGTGATGCCCAGCGGCATACCAGTGCTGTGCCATCGCCCAACCAAGTCCTGATGCAGCACCAGTGATTAAAGTAACAGTTATTGATGACATTGGTGGCATTGATGGCATTGATGGCATCGATGACTTTCTCCCTATCAAGGTTTACGCAATCCATTACATTCGATGAAGTACTCGAAGGTTTCGGCAGACGTTTTTTCTAAACAATAACCAAACTCTTCTTTGAGTCGCCTGTTACTCAGTACTGGGCGATAACGCAAAAAATTAACCTGCTCTGGCCCTGTTGGCTTACCGCTCCACTTTGCCACCTGTAAACCAGCTTTAACCAAACCCACTGGCAGAGTCAATAGCGGTTTATTAAGTCGGTTTGCGATATCCCTCATCGTCAGTGCACCATCGCCTGCCATGTTATAGATGCCAGATTTGTCCTCACGAATACCTATTTCCATCGCGCCGATCACGTCTTGATCCCAAATAAACACAAAGGGCGACTCACTGCCTTTGAGCGCAAGCACACGCGGCGCCATGAACAGACTGGTAATTTGATTGCGCGTATCAGCGCCTAGTACGGTACCAGGTCGAAAGATCAGCTGCTGTAATTGTGGATGCTGCTCGCGAAAATCTGCAAGCATTTCCTCGACTTGTCTTTTGTGATCCGAGTAGGCAAACTCAGGATTACCGCGTAGTGCATCTTGCTCATCAATCCATTCAGGATTGTCAGCATGATATCCGTAGGCAGCACCCGAGCTGGTGAGCGTTATATGTGCGACATCTTCTTTGATACAGCAATCAAGTACGTTACGCGTGCCATTGACATCGATATCATAGTCACGAGCACGATCTTTTGACGCTTGCAAGATAGAGGCGAGATGCACGACATGGGTAATGCCCTCTTCTTTTAGTAGCGTTGCCAAACCCTCATCGCGCACATCTAATACGTGAATTGGAAAGTCTAGATCATCGCGCTTGCGAATATCTGTGCCGACGACATGGTAATGATCAGCCAGGCGATTGCCCAACTGATGGCCGATGTAACCTGCGGCACCAGTGATTAATATACGTTTATTCACTATGCTTTTATTTATTGCGCTTTTATTCATAGGGTATCCGTGCCCAAATTTGTGAAAGTGTCAGTCCTGACACCAAATGCCATACACCCCAGAACGCCGTGATCAGCATCATGCCACCTGCCTCTGGGAAAAAAGTAAATAAAATAACCAATCCTAGCCCTGAGTTTTGTATTCCTACTTCCAAAGTCACCGCGCGCCGATCCGCGACTGGCAACTTGAGCACCAGCCCCATGCCATAACCTAACGAAAGCGCCAATAAATTATGGCCAACGACCAACCAAAAAAAGCTATGGAAACGCTCTAAAAATAGCGCGAAATTGCTAGAAAAAGCGATTGCCACAAAAGCCATCAGCACGAGTAGCGAGAAAATACGTAGCGGTTTTTGGATACGTACGACCAGATCTGGCAAGCGGCGCCCCGTTACCATCCCTAGCACTAAAGGTAACGCTAACACTAATAGAACCAGTATCAGAATACTGCTAGGCTCAATCGTTATCTTTGTCAGATACTCACGCGTGTGTGGGTTAAGCCAACCATAAAAGGCAAAATTGACTGGTGTTAATATAGCTGCAGCGAGGCTCGATACCGCAGTCATACTGACTGACACCGCGACATTACCGCGTGCCAGCCAAGTCATAATGTTAGAAAAACTACCACCTGGGCAAGACGCGACCAAAATCATTCCTAGCGCCAACTCAGGATCGATATTCAATGCCCACGTAAACAGGCACGTGGCTAAGGGCAGTAGAAAGAACTGAGCGAACAGACCTGCTATCGGCGCAATAGGATACAAGACGATACGCTTAAAATCTTCGAAACGTAAGCTCAATGACACGCCGAACATCATCAGCGCCAAGATTAGATTGAGCAGAATCAAACTCCGTGGCTCAAACGCCACTGCCGCTATCATACCTCTAACGCCAATACAGGCTGCTCTGTTTCAAGCTCGGCAATATGCTTGGACAGCGTTTCTAAGTATTCATCTTTGTTCACGTAATATGCCATACGCGCAAGCTTAATATAATCATAGCCACCATCGAGTGTCTTGCCAGCTCGCTTACGCTTCACTTTATTAAACTGTTTAGCAGCTGCTGTATTTTGCTGACGCTGCTGAATATATAGTGCGACAAGCCGCGCTTGGTGATTTCGTCCTTCCCAGCCCAACCCTGCTGCTTCAACCATACCCATCATAAATAAATTATCATGCTCAGGATGAAAGACATTCATATAAAGCTGAGGAGCGTCATGATTGGCAGGCCAATTAAGATGCGCGCGCTCAACAAATGGATAGTCTAGTAAATACCCAGTCGCCATAAGAATCAAATCATAATCATGACTTTCTCCATCACTAAAGGTCACCGTATGACCATCGATGCGGCGAATATCACGGCGCGCCTTAATATCGCCATGACCCAAATGATGTAATACCAATGAATTGACCACAGGATGTGATTCATACATGCGATAGTTTGGGTTTGGCAATCCATAATCAGAAGGTTTTCCGATAACCATACGAATCATCGCCGCATCCATACGCTGCTTAACTGGACGCGGCAACTTTAGTTTTCCGCCTAGTGTGTCAATTGGCTGACCCTTGATAAATTTGGGAAGAAAGTAATAGCCGCGGCGCAGACTGATATCCACCAATTTAGCATGATGCACCGCGTCAACAGCGATATCAGCACCAGAATTGCCACAGCCAACGATCAACACACGTTTGTCTTTAAACACTGACGGGCGACGATATTCAGAGGAATGCATTAACCTGCCTGCAAACGTACCTGGCAGACTTGGTATATTTGGGGTATGTAAAGTGCCATTTGCCATAAGCACACCTTCAAACAGCCGCGATTGCTTTTGACCATTGCACTCACTAACTAAACGCCAGCCATCCCCTTCAGGCACCATGCTGACCACACGCGTGGAGAATTCATAACATGATTTTAGATTGAACGTATCTGAAAAGTCGCGGAAGTACTGACGAAGCTGGGTATGATGAGGATACGCCGCGACTGAGTCACTCATAGGAAACTCTTTGAACTCCGTCATACGCTTGGACGAAATCAAATGGGCACTTTCATACATGGTACTGTGCGGATTGTCGATATCCCATAGGCCCCCTACATCTGTATGTAGCTCAAAGCCGACAAAAGGAATATTGAGTTTTTGCAAATTTCGGGCTGCAGCGAGCCCCATTGGACCTGCTCCAATTACTGCATACATAAGCGCCACCTTAAAAATCCATTTCAATTATATAAATCAGTCAATTCCGTTTGACTGCATCTCTGGTAAGCGATACCAACGTACTCCATACCAGTGATAATACAATAGCATACATTGGTACATTAGCTGGCTCAAATGAACGAAGCGCTCAAATAGACTGCTTATAAAAGGTAAACCAAACGCTGATTAACACTCCCTTTTTGGTTCAAAACAAACCTAACTTCGCTCAGTATAAAAATACTGTCCTAGTTGCAGGCTATCCTATTATCGAAACATAAAGCGATCTCTCTAATTTACTCAAATATGATATAGTAGAAATAGGTTCAGCAAACCATTGTAATAATAATGATTATCATTATAATAAGCATTTAACTTACATGCTGGAAATATTCATGCAACTATCTCGCTTATCTGCTGCGTTATTTAATCTTTCGAATGTATCTGGTTCTTCTCTACGATTAGCATCTATACCCTCGCGATTGGTATCGACGAAATCACCCTCTCTAAAGACACTATACTCAACCTGTCTATCTACTTCTGTCATCGTATTAGCAACGAGTCAATCGGCATGGGCACAGGTAGATGATGTAGATGCTCAAACCACTCCTAACGTGGTACTTGATACTATCGTCGTAACCAGTAGCGCTGATGCTTCAGCAGATGGACTACCAAGCGCCTATGAAGGTGGCCAAGTTGCGACCGGCAGCCGCGTCGGAATCTTGGGTAACCAAGACATCATGGATACGCCGTTCTCTACCACCTCATACACCAATGAATATATCGCCAATCAGCAAGCGCAAAGTGTAGGCGATCTACTCAAAAAGGATCCTACTGTTCGTGTAGCAAGAGGTTTTGGTAACTTTCAAGAAGCCTATTTCATGCGTGGCTTTATCACCACATCAGATGACACCATGTACAACGGTCTATATGGCATCTTACCAAGACAGTACATTGCAACTGAATTGTTCGAGCGCGTCGAGGTTCAGCGCGGTGCCTCAGCAATGTTGAATGGTGCGGCACCGAGTGGCGGTAACGCAGGTGGTACAATCAATTTGCTACCGAAACGTGCTGGTAATGAGCCACTACGTGAAGTGACGCTTGGTTATGGTCAAGGTGACCAAGGCAAAGTCGCAGTAGATGTTAGTGATCGCTTCGGTGCTGATGACGCTATTGGGATTCGCTTTAATGCTGCTTATCAAGATGGAGACAGCGCAATAGATGATGAGTCTTCGACCTTGGGTCTGGCGGCGCTCGGTTTGGATTATAGAGCGGATCAGTATCGCCTATCGGCCGATTTGGGCTGGCAAGACAATAAGCTGTCAGAGACTCGTCCTAGTGTCAATCTTGGTGGGGTGTCTAGTGTACCAAATGCTCCAGACGGCTCAAAAAATTGGGCGCAACCTTGGACCTACTCCGATGAAGAGGATGTCTTTGGTACCATTCGAGGAGAATATGATTTTACTGATAACATTACCGCTTATGGTGCTTACGGTGTGCGAAGTGGCGAGGAAGAAAACTCACTAGCCACTTTAACTGTCAACAACGTTGATGGTGCGGGCACGATTTATCGCTTTGATAATTCCAGAAAAGATTTAGTACAAAGTGCCGAGCTCGGTCTGCGTGGTAAATGGCAAACGGGTGAAGTGGCTCATAATTGGGTACTAGCAGCTGATCTCTATGACCAAGAAGAAAAAGGTGCATTCGCGTATGATTTTGGTAATCAACTCGCGACCAATTTGTACCACCCTACCGACTACGCTGAGGTCCCTTTTACAAGCACAGCAATCTTCGGTGGTAATTTAAATGACCCAAAATTAACCAACAAAAAGCAGTTTCAAAGCTTTGCGCTAGCAGACACCATATCACTGTTCAACGATAAGCTAAAAACTACGGTAGGCGTACGTCATCAAAATATCAAAACAACCAGCTATGACTATAATACCCAAGCCAAAACAGCTAGCTATGATGAAAGCGCATGGACACCAAGCGTCGGTATCATTTATCAGCCAACGATGGACTGGTCTGTATATGGTAATTATATCGAAAGTCTAGCACCAGGAAAAAGAGCGCCTCTAACTAACGATAATGACGCTGTCACTAATGGTGGTCAAAATCTAGATCCGTACGTGAGTGAGCAAACTGAACTGGGTGTGAAATACGACAATGGTATGATTGGCAGTAGTCTCGCTGTCTTCCGAACTGATGAACCGCGTGCTTATATCAACAACTCAAATACGTTTACTGCTGCTGGAGAAAATCGTCATCAAGGTGTGGAGTTGACTGTCTTTGGTAGCCCAAGTGAAAACATGCGCCTCAATGCTGGTGTTACTTACTTAAGTGCTAAGCAAAAAGACACTGGTGATAGTGCATTAGATGGTAATCGAGTGATTGGTGTGCCTACCTTACAGAGCAATGTCAACCTAGAGTATGATTTAGCCGCCGTTGAAGGACTGACATTGACGGGTGATATTATCCACACAGGCTCTCGTTATTCGGATAATGCCAATACCTTAAAGGTTGATGGTTATACTACCTTAGACCTTGGTGCACGCTATCGCACTATGTTGGCAGGACAAGACGTTACTCTAAAAGGCATGGTAACCAATGTCACAGGTGAAGACTACTGGCAGTCAGTAGGCGGTTATTCAGATGCAGGCTATCTAAATGCAGGTGAACCAACGGCCTTAAAAGTATCGGCAACGTTCGACTTTTAAGCTTTATTAGTAGGCTTTCTTAGGTTTTATAAAAGGGATTAGGCGCGACCTACTCCCTTTTCTGCTATCAAAAATTTATTCTATTACTGAGTTACTATGTCCTCTCATACCACAGCGTCCTCTCGCATGACTGCTTCTTTATACCATATGATTTGGGCGAATTATCGTCTGCCTTTTCTCAAAGTCATTTTGCTAAATTTGGTCAATGCCGCTGTCAGCGTGGGTATTATTGCCTATATCAACCACACCTTTATCAGTCAGCCAGTATTCGATACCTTATCTTGGTTAAGTTTGGCGCAGTTTTCACTGCTGGTGTTGTTACTGCTATTGACGACTTTTTTGTCGCAATATGCATTGACGCGACTGGGGCATCGATTTGTCTATGAGCTTAGAACAAAACTGGTCAAACAAATCATCGATACTACCGTTCCTCAGATAGATCATTTGGGTAGCGCACGCCTACTTGCCAGCTTGTCTTCAGACATTCAATCGATTACCGTTGCTTTCGTCCGTATGCCAGAGCTAGTACAGGGTGTTATCCTATCTGCTGGTGTTGGATTGTATTTGGGTTGGTTATCGCTGCCATTATTATTTATTGTCCTGTCTTGGATTGTGATGACGATTTGGATAAGCACCCTCTTGGTCAAGCATGTTTATACCCATTTGACCGAATTAAGAGAGATTAATGACGCGTTATATCAGGATTATCAGTCGATAATAGAAGGTCGTAAAGAGCTGGCACTTAACCAACACCGAGCAGAAAAACTGTATACAGATGATTTCTTGGCCCATGCCAAATCGTACGAGAAGACCGTGACTAAGTCTGATACTTTTCATTTATCAGCGGTGAACTGGTCCAATATTATGATGTTTGCATCGATTGGTATCGTGTTTGCAATGGCCAATTATCTCGATATTCCGATGGGGGTTGCCACTACTTTTTCTTTGACGATTTTGTTTATGCAGTCGCCGCTCCTACATGCGGTTGGCGCTTACCCAACATTGCAGACCGCTCAAGTTGCGCTAGAAAAGATACAGTCTTTAGAATTGGCCGAGCATCAGCCGAGCTTTGCGACAGACACGGTTGCACAGGACTGGCAGTCCATAACTTTGAATAATATCAATTATCGCTATGTAGGCAGTAGTAATAGTAGTCATGCACCAGACACAGCGGTTAATGATAATGCTCAAAATAGCGATAACAGTGATAACAATCAGAACCCTTCCAATAACATCTTAAAGTCCGTCAATTTAACCTTGCAACGAGGTGACGTGGTTTTCTTAATCGGTGCGAATGGTAGCGGCAAATCTACCCTTGCCAAAATCATTACTGGTATCTTTACTCCTACTACAGGAACGGTACAAGTCGATGGACAAAGCGTTAATTCAGAGAACAACGCCGATTTTAGACAGCTGTTTTCTGCGATTTTTAGCGACCAACATCTATTTAAACAGCTGATTGGATATGAGGGTAATGATCCTGATGAGGCCCTAGTATCTGACTGGCTACATAAGCTCAATCTACAAGAAAAAGTAAGTGTGTCTGACCATAAACTCTCTACAGATAAGTTGTCGCAAGGTCAGCGCAAACGCTTGGCTATGCTAATCGCTGTCGCCGAACAAAAAGACATATTACTGCTCGATGAGTGGGCAGCCGACCAAGACCCTGCCTTTCGCCGCGTGTTTTACCAAACGCTCATTCCTGAGCTAAAAGCCATGGGTAAGACACTGTTTATTATTAGTCATGATGACGGTTATTTTGAGCATGCTGATCGATTATTACTGATGAAAGAAGGCCGTCTCATTGAGCTAAATGCCGAAGAGCGACAGCGTGCCAGCAAAGATGCCATTGCTATGCTCAAGTAAGCAATACTTTAACTACTAGCATGAACCGATTTATTTCAATCCCATAAAACGTTTGATCAACTTTAAGCTAAATAGCAGTTAATCTGAGTATTTTTTAAGCAAAAAAAGGAGCGCCTTACTGTAAGGCGCTCTTTTACTATATAAGGAACAACGATATCTTACCGTTCGCTTATTTTAACCGTTTCTGCAAAAACCCAACTCGAGAAATCACCAAGAAGTCTAATAGCGCGATAGCTATAATCGCGATAATAGCAGTCGGGAAGATGATAGCCACAACTAATAATGGAATAGCAAGCGGCCACCAGACGGAAACATTTAAGCCGCGAGCTGGTGGGTTTAATCCCGCGCTATTGCTTTCCTGACGAGGGCGACGCTGCCACCACATGATATAGCCACTGACACAAATAACGATTACCGCTAGGCAAAATAGTACATTAGCCAGTACGCTCCACCATCCGAGCGTACCCATATGCAGCGCGATACCAGCCGCCATGAATTTACCAAACGCATTATAGTCATCAAAATGAATATCAGCTAAGGCATTACCCGAATAACGGTCGATATGTACCGTACGATCTGCTATCGGACTTTTCATATCATAGCTCATTGAGTCTTGGCTAATGGTCCAGACGCCTGTACTACCTTGTGGTAGGTTCAATTGATAACGCCCTACAAAACCGATTTCACGAGCGTAGCGATCCACCGTATCAATCATAATGGGTATATTGGCGGCGATACCATCTTTGCCCTTGGTCGTACCTGATAAAGGCATTGGCGTCAGCTCAAGTACCCAAGGAACTTCTTTGTTGTCGCCAGAGTTTAGAGCACTGCCATGTGTGGGTGCATCAGTATGCGCTTCTGACGCTGCCGCACCATGTACATGCGGCGCTGGTGTAGACTCTTGCATGGCAGCATGTTGGCTGTGGTCAATTGATACGGGAACAGGTGCAACGCCCCACTTACCTGCAGGAAACTGGCTCCATGCCTGCACCACTCTCTCACCCCATACACCTGCCCATGCCATACCTGATATACAGAAAAACAGTAGCAGCACAGATATCCAACTGCCCAATGTCGCATGAATCGTACGGATAAAAGAGCGTTTTTTCTTATTGGTTACGCTCTCATTAGGTATCAGCATAGCTTTGACTGATTTACGTTTTTGCCACCACAGATACCAACCAGACAAAATCATTAAAATAGTCAATGATGCCGCCGTTTCTAACAAGTAATCACCAACTTTACCAATCAGCAAATCACTGTGAATATCGTTAAACGTACTATAAAGACCGCTACTGGTAGGCACACTTTGGACGATATCAGCCGTATAAGGGTTGACTGCCACCATATTGCTTTGGTCGTCTGATTTTATCTGAAATAAAGCCACCGTATCGGTATCACGAGGGGCGATATATTTAATCAGCGTGCTATCAGGCAAGGTGCTCAGCGCGTTCTTTGCTTGAGTAGAGACAGGTGCTTGAACCGTAGACTCTGGCACGACAACCGTTAAGCGGTCGTTGTCACGTCCTACTGTGTTGGACATAAACAGCATACCGAGCGCCGTTATCGCCAAAACAACTAAAAAAGGAGCAACAAAAATACCTGCATAAAAATGCCAGCGCCACACTGTGAAATAGCGTTGGTTGTTGGTGGGTTGGTTGGAGGGTGTGTCCATAAATGTGACCTTAAACAATCTTTGGTTGCTCAATAAACAACGTAAACCTATCGATAATAATGGTATATCTGCTTGCAAGACTAATCTTAAAAGGTCTCGCAAAGAACTAGGATAACGCCGATACAGCGATGTAAAAAATCTACTGTAAATAATTGTATTCAGAATGCTGCTGCATAATACGAGAAAAATCTGAGAAAAACCATCGTTTAAAATACATCGTTCAAAACAGTAAGTCTGCATGACTCTATTCGTAATACTGCTTCATTTGCAACACTGCGTCTCTACCTTTTTAAGTTCTGAAAATACTTCTCAAAACTGTCTCGTTGTAATTTTTTAATGATAATAATTATCATTAGTGTTATTATTAGCGTCGTTGCAAATTTGCTTTAACTGTCACAAATAATATTCAATCATTTTAGTCCAAGAGGAAATCTGATGCGGTCTCATCTAACCAATAACGTCATTCGCAAAAAATATCTCACCACAGCAGTACAAGTTGGCCTGATCATGGGTATGAGCCACGCCGCTTACGCTGTAGAGACGACAAACAATACTGAAAATGATGAGGCTGCTACACCCTCAGCCACCTTAGATGCTATTACCGTTTACTCAGATGGCTATCGTAGTACTGGCACCAAAACTGCATTGGATCCAAACGATGCGCCAATGAGTTATACCAGAATCGATCAAGACCTGTTACAAAAGCGTCAGGCAGATAGCGTCAATGCTGCATTACGTTATGAACCAGGTGTAAGCGCTGAGAGCCGCGGTACAGTCTCTATCTTTGACGAATACAACATTCGCGGATTTAAGACCTATTCAAACTTTTATGACGGTCTAAGATTGCCTTATGATGGTACATATAACCTGATGCCCCAAGTAGATATCTATGCAACTGAAGCGGTCGAGGTAGTGAAAGGTTCGGCATCTTCATTGTATGGTTATGCAGCACCTGGCGGTATGGTCAATCAAATCGCCAAAGCACCTAAAAGCACTCAAGAAAACGAAATCCAGCTACGCTTTGGTACTCAAAACCTAAAAGAAGTGGCTATCGATAGCACGGGGCCTATCACCGACACTTTGGATTATCGATTTGTGGCGCTAAAACGCCAAAAAGATGGTCAAATGCAAACTACGGAAGAAGAGCGTCTATTGATAAATCCATCGCTTAAATGGCAAGCGACTGATGATGTCTCGGTACTTGCTAACCTCTTTTATCAAGACGATCCCGACATGGTACCCTCTACCCCATTACCTGCTGTCGGTACTGTCTATAATGCCAGCTATGGCAAATTGGGTAGCGATGCTTATGCAGGCGATAAATGGAATAAATTTAGCAAAGAAGTATTTATGCCAAGCGTCACCGTAAACTGGGACATCAATGATAAGTTAACGTTTAAACATATCACGCGCTATACCGATGCCGAAGCGCAGCAGCGCAATATGTATAACAATGAAGGATTTGTAGAGGGTAGTGATACGATTCTAGACCGTATAGCTTACACAACAGATGAAAGCATGAAAAACTGGACCACAGACAACCAGCTGGCCTATAAGTTTGATACCGCCAATACCTCACATAACCTACTGTTTGGTATTGAGTATCAAGAGACAGACAGCACCGCAACTTATTATGACGCTGGCGCAGATGGCACACCAAACCTTGACTTATCGAATCCAGATTTTTCACAAATCAGCACCGATATTCTACCATTAGATACCTTTAGTCGATACGATGATATCGAACAAAGCCAGCTTGGACTCTATGTGCAAGATGAAATGACGTGGCAAGACTGGACAGTGGTGGCAGGCTTACGACATGATAAATTCAAAAGTATCCTTGATCGAACCGATACATCGAAAGGTGTAATCCCTAGCGAAAAAATGATCGACAATGACGCGTCAGAAACCAGTGGACGTCTTGCTGCTATTTATAACTTTGATAATGGTCTATCACCGTTTTTGAGCTATTCGCAGTCATTTCAGCCAGTGGTCGGTAGTAACTTTATTACCAATGAACCATTTGAACCGACCACTGCCGATCAATTAGAAGCTGGTATCAAATATCTGTCTCCAGACCGTGCGACCAAAGGAACGTTTGCGGTATTTGATATTGCCCAAAAAAATGTCGTTGTGTCAGATTACGTCAAATATACAGATCAAACACAAACTGGTGAAATTGAGTCAAAAGGCTTTGAGATATCAGGTAGCCGTATGCTCAACGATTGGGTAGATCTCTCGGCAAGCTATAGCTACACCGATGCTGAGATCACAGAAGAAGAAATTAATCCTGAAGTGGTCGGCAACACTCCTGCCCAAACTGCTAAACACAAAGCCACGCTATGGGCAGACTACTATGCTACGGACAAACTCACTCTCAATGCTGGCATTCGCTATGAAGATGGCATGCAAATTGATAAACAAAACACAGATGAGCTACCAAGTGTGACCTTGGTTGATATTGGTGGCAGTTATCAGATCAACCCTATGCTCGCTGTCGGTGCTAGTATCAATAACCTCTTTGATAAGACTTATGTTAGTTCTTGCTATGACATTAACAACTGCTGGATGGGACCTGAGCGTCAAATGACAGTCAGTCTAAAAGCCAACTTTTAATCAAATTTATCCGTAGCGGGTTGGTTCTATTAGTAAGCCAACTCGTTGTTAGAAGGAAAGCACAATATGGCAAAACCTACTCCAAGAGTACTAGAAGTTATTGGCACTAGATACATTACGCCAAATATGTACCGTGTCACGCTTGGCGGTGCTGGCATGGTTGATTTTCCTATCGATCAAGAAAGTGCTTATATCAAACTGATATTCCCTCAAGATGCAGGTAGCCGCCCACTGATGCGTACTTATACAGTGAGCGTGCAACGTGATGACGCAATAGATGTTGATTTTGCTTTACATGAGACGGAAGGACCTGCATCGGCATGGGCACGAAATGCGCAAGTCGGCGATCAAATTTTAATAGGTGGTCCAGGGCCAAAAAAACTCATTAACAATGAAGCAGATTGGTTTTTATTAGTCGGCGATATGACCGCGCTACCAGCGATTACGGTCAACTTAGCCCAGTTGCCTACTGAGGCTCGTGGTTACGCAGTACTTGAAGTGACGACTGAGGCAGATCGTCAGACGCTCAAAAAACCAGAGAACGTCGAGATACATTGGGTGATTAATGCGCATCCAAATGCAGACGATAGCCCCTTACTGGACTGTGTTAAATCTTTGAGCTGGCTTGATGGTCAACCTGCCGTTTGGGCTGCGTGTGAGTTCCATAGTATGCGTGCATTGCGCCAGTACTTCAAAGTTGAGCGCGCAATACCAAAGACGCATTTATATGTTTCTAGCTACTGGAAAGTCGATAGCACAGAGGATCAGCATAAAATCGTCAAAAGTCAGGATGCGCAAACGGAAGATCAGTAATTACGTATTTCGAAACAAAAAAGGAGGAGCTAAGATTAGCCCCTCCTTTTTTATCAATCATCACTTATCATACTTCGACCACCTTACCCTCTTCTACTCTACTAATCGTCAGCCCCGTAAACCCGAATAGCAGTGTCAACAGTAACGACAAATAACAGAAGAACGCATAAGGCAGATAATCTAATACCGGTACCCCTAACGCCTGACTGATAAACACCCCGCACACACTCCAAGGTACCAGCGGATTAATCACTGTTCCTGCATCCTCAATCGTCCGCGACAGATTCTTTGGATGTAAATGTAGACGCTCAAACGTCGAACGAAAGGCCGTACCTGATAATAGAATACTCAAATACTGCTCACCGATTAGCACGTTAATGCTTAGTGCCGACATCGCTGCAGCGAATATCGCTCGTCCAGATGTCGTCAATGTATCTTTAATACCAGACAGCAATGCTGGCAAAATCCCTAGTGCCGTTAGTAACCCGCCTAGACTCAGTGCCAGTATCACAATCGCCTGTGTAAAAAACATACTCTGCACACCGCCGCGTGACAGCATGCCGCCCACCTCACCCAGCTCTAATGATTCAGCAGGAGCATACCCTCCAAACAGATAACCACCCAATTGACCAAAGCTTGGTGAACTGTGTACATAAGTAATAATCAATGCCGCGGCAATCGTACAGATAATCGTATAAATCGCATTGACCCGAAACAGGGCTAGCCCAACCAATATCACAAATGGCAGTACCGAATACCCATGTACCAAACCACTGTCTATCAATTGTCCTTGCAATATGGTCACTTGACTCAGATCAGCGCTAGTCGTCTGTCCTGAAAACATCCAAAACAAGATCACCGTCAGTATCCACGCAGGGACTGTCGTATACATCATATTGCGAATATGCTCAAACAGATCGATACCCACTACAGAGGACGCAATCGTACAAGTATCAGACAAGGGCGACATCTTATCACCAAAGAACGCCCCTGACACCACAGCCCCCGCTGCTATCGCCACATTGGCATCAAAGGCGTTACTCATACCAATAAACGCCACGCCAAGCGTTGCTGCAGTCGTCAAACTACTACCCAAAGCAATACCGATAATAGAGGTCAAAATAAAGGCAGAAATATAATAGTATTCAGGTGAGATCAGCTGAAAGCCTACATACATCAGTGTAGGTATTGCTCCTGACATCATCAGAGCCGCCACCATCAGTCCAATAAAGAAGAACAAATAGATGGCACCAATACCACGCATGACACCTGAGGCCATTTGCGCTTGCATGTCATCAAAGCTGAGTCCTTTGTACATACCGATAGCCAGTAGCACACAGATGGCGAGGATAAGAGACAGATGAGGCACCCAGCCAAAGCCGATCATGGTGATACCCATGATACCGATGACGATGGTGGATATGATAAAGGCGAGCTTGGTACTGATTAATGTGAGGGGTTTTGGTGGCATGACACATCCTTAAAATGCCAGCTCAGGCTGGCATTAGAGTGGGTTTGAATTTGGGAGCGTTAGTTTTATAGCGTTAGAAAACGGGTTTGCTAGCGAATAACCGAATGACTTATGCGTTACTTATTAAGTAAGTCATCGGTCTTAGCTGCCATGACAAAATCATTGCGATGCAACCCTTTAATACTATGCGACCACCAAGTGACCGTAGCCTTGCCCCACTCTACCAATATACCCGGATGATGTCCTTCTGCTTCAGCGATTTCTGCCAGTTGATTGGCAAATGCCATTGCTGAGACGAAACTTTTAAATTTATACTGACGCTGCAATTGCTGAATGCCATCTATTTCGATCAATGACCAATCAGGAATTTGCGGTAATAGTTCTCGTGCTTCGGCTTCATCAACTTTCGGTGCGCCAATGCGGCAAGCTTCGCAGCTGTTTTGTGATAGTGCTGTCATGATAAAATCCTTTTATAGTGGCTGTTTCTAATGGTTGTTTTGATAGCTATTTTCTAATACTCGTACATCGATGTTGATATAGCTGTATTGCTATCTCAATACTTCGTACTGAAGTGATAGTTTTCATGTTTAATTTTAAATTGACGTTTTTAACGAGTTTTTTCTGGATAGGTCGGCTCAAATAGTCCAAGCGACATAGCTTTTTTGACCGCACCCATAATGTCACTATTGACGATATCAAATAAGGTATTTAATTCATCAATGACATAGTAAATCGGCTGTATCTGATCAATACGATAAGGCGTACGCAACACATCAAGCAAATCAAACGCTCGATGTTCAGGTTGCGGTTTAGGCTGATGCTGTGTTGTATATCGAAGGTTTGATCGCTCTTGCGCTGTATAATCAAGTGCATAAACCGTTTCAGAAGGTGAGCTCAATATACCGCCGCCGTAAATCCTACGATTTTCCACGCGACTGCCGACCAATCCAAACTCAATGGTAAACCAATACAGCCTTGCTAAAAACCAGCGCTCCTCTTTCGTTGCGCTAAGGCCAAGCTTACCATACGTTTCATTGAAGGTTGCAAACGCAGGATGGGTCAATAGCGGACAATGCCCAACGATTTCGTGAAAGATATCAGGCTCTTCAATATAGTCCATATCATCGAATCGACGAATAAACGTCGCCACAGGAAAAGATTTATTGGCTAGTAATTTGAAAAATTTACCGAAGCTGATTAATGCCGGCACAGCGGCGGTCTGCCAACCTGTGGTCGCTTGTAATACCTCATCGATATCGTGCAACTGCGGGATATGCGTCGTCGGTAAGTTTAACTTAGTCAAACCCTCTAAATATGCAGTACATGCACGGTTGGGCGTTTGTTCCGCTTGACGTGCCAGCAGCGCTTGCCACATCGCATGCTCATCATCACTATAGTGAATATGACCATGGCTATCTGGCTGATGCGAGATATACGGCTGTTTTTTATTTGTCGCGTTAGAATGACTGGACGCATCGTTGCCTTGCTTATTAGTCGCAACGCTATTGGTACCGATGGCAGTATTAAGAGAATCTATCTGTGATAGGCGTTCCATGCCTGTATTCCTTTTATCGCAATGAGAGCATTACCTTTGCAGTATGCTTTTAGGTAATGCACTTATTAAGGACAACACAAACTCCTTTTGTCTTGTCCATTGATTAAATGTGGTCTAAGCGTTAGATAATATTATAGGGTTTCAGTCTCTGGCTGACCGACTGTACCGCGACGTACTTGGTCACGCTCTATCGACTCAAACAACGCTTTAAAGTTACCTTCACCAAATCCATCGGCATAATCGCCTTTACGCTGAATGAACTCAAAGAACACTGGACTACCCAAAATAGTTTCAGAGAAAATCTGTAGTAGCAGACGCGGTGCACCGCCTTCTGTCGTACCGTCCAACAAGATACCGCGCGTTTGCAAGTCAGCAACATTTTCACCATGGTTTGGTAAGCGCTCGCTCAGCATTTCATAGTAAGCAGCATTTGGTGCGGTCATAAGCGGAATACCAGCCGCTTTGAGCTTATCGATACTGGCAAACAAATCATCACTGGCTAGCGCAATATGCTGAATACCTTCACCATTGAAATGCATTAGGTACTCTTCGATTTGACCACCGCCCTGTTTGGCTTCTTCATTCAGTGGAATACGGATTTTGCCATCCGGTGCTGTCATGGCTTTACTGGTTAGTCCCGTGTACTCACCTTTGATATCAAAGTAACGAATCTCGCGGAAATTAAAGATACGCTCATAGAATTTTGCCCAGTACGCCATGCGTCCACGATAGACGTTGTGCGTTAGATGATCGATAACTTTGAAGCCATAGCCGACAGGGTTTCTGTCGATATCTGCAAAGAACTCAAAGTCGACATCATAGATAGATTCGCCGTCTTTATAGCGGTCAATCAAATAGATTAGTGAGCCCCCAATACCTTTGATAGCAGGCAATCTAAGCTCCATCACCCCAGTTGGCACATCTACTGGCTGCGCGCCCATTTCTACCGCACGCTCATACGCTTTTTTGGCATCTTTTACCCGAAAGCCCATGCTACAAGCACCAGCACCATGCTCTTCAACGAAATAACTGGCTTGGCTTTTTGGTTCGCGGTTTAGGATAAGGTTGATATCACCTTGGCGATATAGCGCAACGTCTTTTGAGCGGTGATTGGCGACATGGGCAAAACCAAGTTGCTTAAACAATGCGTCGACTGCATCAGGCTGCGGAGAAGCAAACTCGACAAAATCAAATCCATTTAGTCCCATTGGGTTGTCAAATAAATCTGCCATTGTAATTATCCTTAATTTCAATTGGTAATAGAAAATCGATGAGTAGTAAAAGTCGATTAATAGTAAAAATCTATAAAACGATTAATAATCAATCTTTATTGTTGACGTTGTATTTATATTAGATTAGCTTTATTTATAAGACTAATTGTTTTTTATGATTTATTTATCAGGTTTACTTATGAATATCAGCATTCGCCAATTGACCGCATTTATCAAAGTCGCTGACAACGGCAGTTTCACTCGTGCCAGCGAACAGATGTATTTGACTCAATCTGCTGTTAGTGGATTGATTAAGGAATTAGAGACTGGCCTCGGTATCGTGCTGTTTGATCGAACCACTCGCCAGTTGTCTCTGTCAGCAGTAGGACGGCACCTACTACCGCAAGCGCGGCGTATCTTGAATGAGATGCAGCTGTTTGAAAATGAAGCAAGTAGCTTGACCAGCTTAGCCCAAGGTCAGGTGCGCTTGGCTGTATCACAGTTTGCAGCGTCTTCTCTACCTGCCGTCATCGCCCAGTTTGCCAAAGAATATCCAAATATCGGCGTCTCACTATTGGACTGCTCAGCCGAGAATTTGCTTAAGCATATCCAAGATATCGAAGTCGATTTAGGCGTTGGCACCGAACTTGGTTTTATAGAAACTGAAGATGATATCGGTGCTGATTTGTTGTATCAGCTACCTTTTTGCGTGGTTATGCCAGACAATCATGCACTGGCACAAAGAGATGAAATTACTTGGCAAGATTTATTAGAAACGCCGCTGATTACTTTACAAGGTCCGTTCCTAGATCAAGTAACCGCAGAGCTCGACGACTCTATCTCCGCTCATGTGCAACAAGCCCGCTACAAGGTGAATTTTATGTCCACCGCGCTTGAGATGACGCGCCAAGGCTTTGGTATTACGCTGTGTCTGCCCTATATGCCTGAAGTTATTGATTGGGTCAGCGCCAATGGTCTGCTGATGCGACCACTCACTCAACCAGTCAAAATGCGGCAATTTTTTATCTATCAGCGTGCCTCACGGGCGCTCTCTCCGGCGACGATTGCTTTTAAGCAGTTTTTGCAAACCTATTTTGCGACTCATTATAACGACCTACATCACTCTGACTCATCGTCTATCGAATGACGTATAGCATGTCAAATGCGCTTGATAGATGGATAAATAATCTATTTGGCTATTTATTTTATTAATTGCCGCATATAACCCACTCTCGTGTTGAGTTCAGCCGCGATTTGCTCTATGATTTTCGGCTGCTCGATTTATATTTTTATAAGGAAATGGCATGTTTGAACGTATCGATTATTACGCTGGTGATCCAATCTTAGGTCTTATGGAAAAATACTCAGCAGATAGCAATCCTAACAAGGTCAATTTAGGCATTGGTATCTATTATGATGAGAATGGCGTATTGCCTGTACTCGACTGTGTAAAAACAGCCGAAGCGCGTATTGCTGATCCTATCGCACCGCGTCCATACCTGCCAATGGCAGGCCTGCCAGGCCACCGTAAAGGCTGTCAGGAATTACTGTTTGGTAAAGACGCCCAGATTTTAAAAGACGGCTTGGTCGCGACCATCGCTACAATCGGTGGTTCTGGCGCGTTGAAAGTTGGTGCTGAATTTATTCATGACTGGTTCCCACAAGCTAAGTGCTATGTGAGCGATCCAACATGGGGCAACCATATTGCTATCTTTGAAGGCTCTGATGTAGAAGTCGGTAAATACCCGTACTACGACAAAGCCAACAGCAGCATCAAATTTGATGAAATGATTGCGTTTTTTGAGACATTGAACAAAAATGACGTTATTTTGCTACACCCATGCTGCCACAACCCAACCGGTATGGATTTGACCCAAGCGCAATGGGACACTGTACTCAACGTCGTGAAGGCGCGTGAGCTGATTCCATTCATGGACATCGCTTATCAAGGGTTTGGCGAAGACATGGACAGCGACGCTTACGCTATTCGTAAAGCGGTTGAGATGGGCCTCCCATTGTTTGTTAGCAACTCATTCTCTAAAAACTTATCGCTATACGGCGAGCGCGTCGGCGGCCTATCAGTCGTCTGCCCAACCGTAGACGAAACCGATCGCGTATTCGGTCAGCTAAACGCAACCGTACGCCGTATCTACTCAAGCCCGCCGTCACATGGTGGACGTGTGGTCGATATCGTTATGAACGATGAAGCACTACATGAGCAGTGGGTTGGCGAAGTTTATGCAATGCGCGACCGTATCAAAGCCATGCGCCTAAAGCTAAAATCGGTATTAGAAGCTAAAATCCCTAACCGTAACTTTGATTACATCACTCGTCAAAACGGTATGTTTAGCTTTACTGGTCTCACGCCTGAGCAAGTCGAGCGTTTACAGACTGAGTTTGGTATCTATATGGTCTCTAACTCACGTATGTGTGTGGCTGGCCTAAATACCAGCAACATCGACTATGTGGCCAATGCCATGGCAGACGTCTTAAAAGACTAATTAGTCCAAGTTACTTAACATGTTAATCAATACGTAACTTGATAAAAAATAAACGCGTATAAGAAAGGCTGAGCGATTGCTCGGCCTTTTTTTGTACTTAGCATTTAATCAAAATTATTTCGTCAAAATTATTTTATTAAAATCATCTAGTCAGAACCGTTTAGTCAAAACAACGACAACCACTTTTCAAAGCAGCCTTTTCACAAAAGACATTGCACAAAAAACTTGCAATCCATATATCAATAAATTACATTATACGTAAGTAATTAATTATAACGTAATTCATAATGTATATTAGCAAGGAGCAAATCATGTCAACGACTGACAGCACCCTCACCTCTTTTATCGATATCGCTGCTGACTCTGACTTTTCTATTCACAACCTTCCTTATGGCATCTTTAGCGAGACCAAAGACGCTGCTGGTGATAGCAAGCGCCGTGCAGGCGTTGCCATCGGTGAGCATGTACTGGATCTATCTGTACTCGAAGCCGAAGGATTATTAAGTTTGAACGGTGGTCCTTATTTTAACCAATCCACTCTAAATGCTTTTATTGATTCAGGTCGAGACAATTGGACGCAGGCACGCTCGACTATTCAAACGCTACTATCTAACGACACTGACACCTTACGTGACAATACAGACTTGCAAAAAAAGGCGCTGTTCAAGCAAGCAGACGTCACCATGCATTTGCCAGTGCAAGTACCGGGTTTTACCGATTTTTACTCATCGAAAGAGCACGCGACCAACGTCGGCACCATGTTCCGTGACCCAAACAACGCCCTGCTACCTAACTGGACCGAAATGCCAGTTGGTTATAACGGACGCGCCAGCACTGTCATCGTCAGTGGAACGGATATCGTACGTCCATCAGGTCAGCTAAAGCCTAGCCCTGATGAGCGTCCTATTTTCTCTGCCTGTAAGCGTCTTGATTTTGAGCTAGAGACCGCCTTTGTCGTTGGTAAAGGTAATCATATCGGTCAGCCAATCGCCGTAGATGATGCTGCTGATCATATTTTTGGCATGGTGTTGCTCAATGACTGGTCAGCCCGAGATATCCAAAAATGGGAATACGTGCCATTAGGTCCATTTAATGCCAAGACCTTTGCCTCCGAGGTGTCTCCTTGGATTGTCACTATGGATGCATTGGCTCCGTTTAAAACAGCTTGCCCAACTCAAGAACCCAAGCCGCTTGCTTATTTAAATGAAAAATCGAGCGACAACAGCTTTGACATCAATCTATCGGTTGAATTACTACCTAAAAATGCGGAAACAGCGACCATCATTTGTGAGACCAACTTCAAATACATGTATTGGTCAATGGCACAGCAGCTTACCCACCACACCATCACTGGTTGCAAAGTTGAAGTCGGTGACATGATGGGCTCAGGTACGATTTCAGGCCCAACACCTGACTCTTATGGCTCAATGCTAGAGATTGCTTGGAACGCTACCAAACCAGTCACGCTTGAAGGCGGTGAGACGCGCAGCTTCATCGAAGATGGTGACACGGTCATCATGAAAGGCTATAGCGAAAAAGACGGCATCCGTGTTGGCTTTGGTGAAGTACGCGGCAAGGTATTACCAGCACTGAGCTTTGATTTTGATAAATAGTATTTAAGAAATAACATAGACAGAGAAATAGCAAAATAGGCGTGAAAATTCTCATGCAGGCGGATAGGAAAACAAACGCATTCACCTACTCATAGTTATGTGAATAAAGCCAAATGAGTAACACGTCTTATCAAAAGGACATTGATATGAGCTTTCAAATTGAGAAAATTCATCATGTGGCTTACCGCTGCAAAGATGCCAAAGAAACCGTCGAATGGTATAAAAAAAATCTAAACATGGATTTCATTTTAGCATTCGCAGAAGACCATGTGCCTTCGACCAAAGCCTTTGACCCCTATATGCACGTCTTTTTGGACGCTGGTAATGGCAATGTCTTAGCATTTTTCGAAGTACCCAATCAACCTGAGATGGGCTTTGATCCAAATACCCCAAGCTGGGTGCAGCACTTAGCGCTAAAGGTTAAGGACCGTGACGAGCTAATCGTTGCCAAAGAGCATTTAGAAAATGCCGGCATTGATGTCATTGGCGTGACCAATCACGGCATCTTTCACTCGATTTATTTCTTTGATCCCAATGGTCATCGTCTAGAGCTGACCTATGATGATCCAACCTCAGAAGACAAAGTATCGATGATTACAGATGCCATCAAGCAAGACATGCTAGATGAGTGGTCTCGTACCAAACGCGCCCCAGCACATACACAGTTTTTGCATAGTGATGAGTTGGCTGAAGCACGCGAAGTTGCTCCTGTCGGCGAGTAACTCTCCTGTAATCCTGCTTGCTACGTTTTTAAATGATTAGTTAATCATCGCTTTAATTATAAAGGTGCTAATTGACGACCTACTCTAGGTATCAATAAATAGCGAACCATATATCACCATCATGAAAGGACTCTATGATGAAAATAAGAACCCCTCTAGGAATACTCTTAGCCGCCTCGCTTGCGATGACTGGTTGCTCCAATAACGACCAAACAACAGGCGCGTCTACAGATGCAGGTGAAGTGACAACGTTGCGGTTCTCACACTTTATGACTGCCACTGACAATATAAACACCGAAGCGTTAGAGCCATGGGCAAAGAAAATTGAAGCGGATTCAAACGGCCGCTTAAAGATTGAGATCTACCCTTCTGCAACGCTCAGCAAACCAGGGGCTACCTATGACGCTACGGCGAAAGGTAGTGTGGATATTGGTATGCAAGCACAAGGATATACAGCAGGACGATTTCCTTTGACTCAAATTGTAGAGTTGCCAGGCATCACTAATACTGCACAGCAGCAGAGCTGTATACTTCATAAGCTATATAATGACGGTATCATTAAAGACGAGTACGAAGACACTCACTTGCTCGCTTTGATAGGGACTGGTCAAGGTGCGCTTCATACGGTTGATAAACCGATTCGCACGCCAGCCGACATGAAAGGTCTACGTATTCGCCAACCTTCTGCGGTTGCTAGCCATATTATCGAAGCAACTGGTGCTGCACCTGTCGGCATGCCTGCCAGTGATACTTATACCTCTCTGCAGCGCGGTGTCATTGACGGGCTCAGCTTTACTTGGCAACCCATTCAAGCATTTCGCCTTGATGAGCTGATCAATACGCACACCAATATTCCTTTTTATAATTCTACCTTTGTAATTAGCATGAACAAGGAGAAATACAACCGTTTGCCCGATGACCTCAAAAAAGTAATCGATGATAATTCTGGCGCAGAGCTAGCAGCGCATATCTCTAAAGTATTTGACGTTAGCAATGCCAAAGCAATGGCCGCTGCCAAAGAAAAAGGCGATATTATGATTGATATCCCTGATCCACTCAACGACCCAGATTGGAGAGGTCCATTAATGGAAGGTTCGCAGCATTACCTTGATGAAGTAAATGCAACTGGCCTAGATGCTGACAACGTATACGAAAAAGCAAAAGCGGCCAGTAGCGGCTGTATGGTTTAGAGGCTGAATTGAAGGATCGCCCTAGCTTATAGCATCATATACTGGCTAGGCAATTTGATAACGCTGCGCTATCGCCAGTATTTGCTCAACCACATTATGTTGCTCACTCATAGGCAATTGCTCTGTTGTTCCAATGATAGTAATAGCATATTCTAGCGGTAAATCCTCACCAGCAGTTTGATCACTACTCGTGGATGGTTTAGCAGCACTATTGGCAATCTGTGGCAATATCACAGGTATCGTAATGGCGTTAATCCCTATGAGCATATCGCCCGTCACTGTCGCATAGCCTTGAGTACGAATTTTGGCCTGTAGCTGGGTAAAGTACTGCCACTTATCGGCCATATCTACGGTAGTATTACTCGTATGCCACTCAGCTGCGACCAATGGCTGAATGACGGCATCAGGTTGATAACTGGCAAATAACTGCCCTGTGGCTGATGTCGTCAGAGGCATACGTGAGCCGATGCGAGTAATGATACTAATCGGACTGTCTGGCTCAACGGACTGAATAATAATAGGGCCTTCGCTAAACCATTTGGCAATTTGCACACCACAGTTTAAGGTATCTTTGATTTCATTAGCCACTTGTGTGAGACGTGCCAAAAGATTGTTTTGGTTAAGTTCCGTATGTCCTAATGATGCCAATGCATTGACTCTATCGCCAAGCCCATAGCGACCATCATCAAGCTTACGCGCGTAGTTTTTGCGGATGAGACTGACTAAGTAACGATGGGATTTTGCTGGATGCATTTGCATGGCTTCAGCGATATCCTTTAGCATCATAGGCTCATTACGGTCGATCAGCACATCGAGTAACGACAGCCCAATCTCAAGCGACTGAACCCCACTTTGGTTTTTATTGCTGATAGAACTGTCTACAAGGGTTTTGTCTGCTGGCATGATTTGCTCGATTCTGGTGTGCTTGGTTATTTTTTAATTTTGCTTGTTAGTGGTTTGTTCAATAAGGGTTTGCCCGATCAAATATCACTGAGATACAGATCTTACTTCATAGTATTTACTCTTTTCAAAACACATATACATAAGGACATGAATCATGATGACACTTTATGGCTACTTTCGTAGTAGCACGTCTTACCGTACTCGTATCGCTATGAACCTAAAAGGCTTAGATTACGATGATATCACGATCAATCTGGCACAGGATGAACAGTTAGAATCTGCCTTCAAAGCAATTAATCCACAAGGATTAGTGCCTGTCCTACAAGCTGACGATTTATTATTATATCAAAGTCCAGCTATCTTGGAGTGGTTAGAAGAGGTCTACCCTGAGCATCCATTATTGCCTAACGATGCTGCTGGGCGTATGCAAGTACGCGCACTGAGCGCCATGATTGGTTGCGACATCCATCCAATTAATAATCGCCGCATTTTACAGTACCTACGCAATGAGCTGTCAGTAAATGAGGAAGATGTGATTGCATGGTGCAATCGCTGGATCAGTGAAGGTTTTGCCGCTTTAGAAACACGCTTAGCTGCGGATAACAATCGCGGACAATTCTGCTATGGGGACAGTCCTACTCTCGCAGATTGTTATTTGATTCCGCAAGTCTCTTCTGCTCGCCGCTTCAAAGTAGATTTGAGCGCTTATCCCAATATCGTCGCTATTGATACTCATTGCCGTACACTAAAAGCGTTCGCAGATGCCGATCCTATGATGCAGCCTGATGCACCGAAACGTGATGCCTAATTTGAGACAGTTTTTATAGGATACCTATCTTTATAGAATATTTATCTTCTCGGCCAAATATCAAGTGACTTAGAATTAACACTTAGTATTTGGTCTGGCTTTATTCTTCACACCTTCATATTTTCGCAGCTTAACCTCTAGCTTTATCGCTTAACTTTGCCTCATTGATTATTATTTATTCAATTTTTACAATATAATTTTTAATATATTTATATTAACGGTTGTATGGTGGGCAGCTGTTGGTTATTCTTTATATAAGCATTTGTCATCGCTCAAATTTGTACTTTATTAGCTATAGAAAAAAGTACTGTCTTATTCATCACAATAAGGTTGAACAATATGAATGATATATCCTCATCAGAGATAACCACCCTACCATCGGATGCAGCAAACAAGATTTATGCATCAGCAATCATGTTTAGAGATGAAACAGAAAGCGCTAGAAAAATTGCACCCGTGGTAGTCAATAAACTTTCAGAATTTGCATTATTTAGAATGGGGTTGCCTAAATCGTTAGGAGGATGGGCAGGCAACCCAGTAGAAACGCTAAAAACTTATGAGACGTTGGCCAGTGCTGAGGCCTCCGTTGCTTGGATCGTTTGGAACAACCATTTGGCCTGTACATTCGGTCGATTTTTGGACGAGTCCAGTATGAAAGAAGTATACAGTGACCCATCTCATATTTATGCCAATTCAGCACGTCCTGAAGGCGTGGCCCAAACAGTAGATAATGGCTACATGGTATCAGGACAATGGACACTCGTCTCTGGATGCCAATTGGCTGACTGGTTTGTACTCCGTTGTCTCGTTATCTCCGAAGGCTCTCCTACAACCCTTGGCCCAGGTGCAAATTTAAAGCTATTTTTTATTCCCAAAAAGGATGTAAAAATCATTGATACGTGGGATGTGGGCGGCCTAAATGGTACAGGTAGCCACGATATAATCGTCAAAGACACTTTTGTCAAAGAGGCTTATGCAGTTGACTTTGATAGTCCTGTGGCTGTCGATACTGCCTACAGTCGTCTGCCTATCGGTTGTATCAATGCTGCTGGCTGTGCGGCGATGGCGCTAGGCGTATTGAAAGCCGCTATGGATGACTTGGTTGATATGTGCCTTGAGAGGGTAACGCCTGGTAAGAGTCCAGATCTACGCGACCGTGCAACGGTACAGGCTACTATTGCTAAGAGCAAAACAATACTAGCATCGAAACGCGCCCAACTGCATTATAGTGTCGAGGTACTGTGGAAAGAGGCACAGCAGCAGAACACCTTTACTGATATACAGCTTGCAGATGTATGGGCCGCTTCTTGTGAAGGCGCAAGAGAAGCTCGTGACATGGTATCTGAAATTTACGCAGTCGCAGGCACAGCCTCCCTATATAAAAAGCATAAGATAGAAAGGGCGCATAGAGATATTCATGCGATTTTGCAGCATGGCATTATTCAACCTCACTGGATGAATCAAGCAGGTATGGCCTATGTTGGACTGAAACCGAATGGTGCAATGTTCAGAATATAGAAGCCCTTAATTATAAATAATAAGCGCTTGTGAGACACAATTTACAAGCGCTTATTTTGATTCATCGACATTATTGCTGCATCAATTGTTTATCTTTAAGCCGTAAAAAAGCAAAACATTAGATGTCTTGCTTTTTTATAGTCTACCGATAGCTACAATTGAGAGGTTTTGTTAGTCAAAATGGAAACCTGCACCCACTGCGCCGCCTACGTTTCCTTGAGTATCTGCCGAACCATTTACCTTAATGACCCAGCGACCGTCGTTAGATAATTTAGAGAAACCAATTGCTACAGCACTTTCTCCGTTATAGGTACCGACACCGCCACCAATCAGTGACTTACCTGCGATATAAGCCTGAGGCATTGCCGACATTGCCATTGCCCCGGAGATACCTGCATTTGCATCATCTTCTACTTCGTCGATTTTGTAGCCAAGATCGCTCATATTGTTATTGAGTCGACTATCAAGCGCACTAAGCTGACTATAATTGACGGCGTCTGTTGCTTCGACCCCATCGGCGACACCAGTCATACGTTGGTTGCCAGCATATAGACCTTGAGACGTCATACTTGGCCCATCTTGCATACTGATACCCTCACTATTGATAACCGTTGTCCCAACTGTGACACTATCAACGCTGATATTACCGTTTAGATCAAACTTAATACTACTGCCATCTGCTGTGGTGGTGATGTTATTGCCACCAGTGAAACTGAGGACACTCTCATCGCCAATTGGTTTATTGATATTAGCGCCACTGTCTGCGCCAAAATTGAGTCCAGCATCTAGCTTATCCGTATTGGTTTCGATATTCGTAGTATTGGTCGTGATATTGCTGGTATTCGTAGCAATATTTGTCGTATTGGTCGCGATATTGGTTGTATTAGTGGTAATGCTCTCTGTGTTAATTTGAACATTTTCACTAATTTCAATCGTGCCTTGTCTGATAGAAGCAATCGCACCATCAATATTGCTTTCACCCGTTCCACCAATGTCACTGTTGGTAAAAGTACCATCTTCGGCATTGTAAACAGTGTCACCACCGATAATACTGCTGATACCAGTGCCTTGGGCATAAAGCTGACCACCGTTTATGGCGTCCTGACTTGTCGCCGAAACTTCTCCATTTTGAACGTTGGTAATTTTGGTATCAGCGGCATCAATACCACTTTTCGTAACACTCGGACCACCTACAATAGTCAGTCCATTGTCATTCATAACCGTACCCCCAGTGGTTACGCTATTCAAAGTAATATCTGGGTTAAGATCAAAGCTAATATCATTAGCATTGGTAGGTATGGCTGCAGCCTGCAATGATGGACTACTATCGAAAGCAGCCACATCACTCACTGATTTCCTAGATACCTTGATATTACCGTCTTTACTACTGAGGTCGACAGCATCTCCTTGTTTTACCATCGTAGCGATATCACCTTGAGCGGTGATGCCCCAACCTTGATCCAAGGCAATGGCGACATCTTTTAACTGCCCAACATTGACAGCATCCGTATTTAGCACACCTTCCCCAACGTTGCGAATGGTGTTGCCTCCATTGTCTAGACCACGGCTACTCAATGAGACCTGAGAAACCATTCTATTCACGCCATTTCCAACGAAGGTAAAGCCTGCATCACTCATGATGCTGTTACCTATCTGTATACTGCCATCATCTCCAAGGTCTAACTGATTATTCAGTTTTACTTGGACGCCAGTCGCAGAAGCGACAGTAGTCAGATTGTTATCTCCTGTGACATTGATCGTATCGCCTAATGCAAATTGCTGATCATTAGCACTATTGCCGTCACCAATTTTGATACCTTTAGCAATTTCATCATTAGTCATAGTGAGCTGTGCAAAGTTTACGGCATCGGTTGGGGCAATTCCCTTATCAACTTTGATAATTCTATTATTACCATTATCAAGACCTTCGTTGCTTAACGTAATGGTCTGATTAGGACCATCAGTGATGGTGACGCCTGCATTGTTAAGCACCGTGCTTTCCATTCTCACGCTACCGTTTTTACCAAGCATGACATCTTCAGCCAATCTAACATTTAGATTGCCATCTTCATCAGCGATCACACCGATATTGTTTTCAGTTACGTTGGTAGCACCTCCTTGGAGTGTCAACGTTTGACCTAACTTGCGATTGACGACAACATTTGTATCATCTCCTGTAAAGTTCAGTCCTAGGTCCACTGTATTGTTGGTTGCATTTAATTGTCTAACATTGACAGCATCAGTATCTGCATCACCATCATCTACATTGATGATTCTGTTGCCGCCATTATCAAGACCTTCACCACTCACACGAACTGTACTATCAGTAAAGCTAGCACTAGTGAAAGTGACATCCTCTTTTGTAGCGACTTTAATACCACCATCCTCAGCAGTGAGAACAATGTTATCTCCTGTTAGGAAATTCGCCGTATTGTCCGTTTGGTTAAGCGTTTTAACATCAACGCCATCTATTTGAGCAACAATGGTCTGCATGGCACTGTCCGCTTTTACCAGACTGGCTTTGCTATCTACACTTAAGTCAACGGCATAGTCGGTCATGTTGGTAAACTCGTCTTTGTCACCTGCTGTGACCGTGACGGCAGAAGAGCCTGCTGAAGCAGTAACACCATCTGCATTGACGGTATAGACATCTTGACCGTTACCACCTGTAGACTTCACAACACCCGCAATATTAGTACCTGCGGCGACCTCTGTTTTAGCAGCGGCAGATGAGCTATTTAGCTGACTAACGTTGACAGCGTCTTTATCTAAGACACCCGCTTTAACGTTTGTGATCTTTTTATTGCCAGCATTGATACCACCAGATCTGGTCATGCTTGGACCATTCAGAATGGTTAGACCATCACTGGTCAACGTGGCATTAGATGGGTTAAAAGGGTTTATACCTGTTACGGTCACACCAGCGCCACTGACTGTAGTGACGCCACCCATTGCCAGACCACCTGTGACCATGCCCAAGCGATTAACTTGAGTGCCACCAAAGATATTACCTGTGCTGACGCTGCCGTTATTACCTAGATCAAGATCGTTATTGAGCTTGACTTCGATTTTGCCATTTCTTACTCTTGTGTCGATATTATCATTAGAACCCACTACCTCGACTTGTTCTCCTAGCTGTTTCATTACAGTTTGACCATCGGCAGCTTTTAAACCAAAGCCTTGGTTAACCTTGGCATTGGTATCAAATAGCTGACTACCATTAATTGCATCAGTACTATCTTCGCTTATGTTCCCGACAGCGACATTAGTCATTGTGACTGGGCCAGTTGCTCCAACGCCACCTAAAGTAACAACATCTCTAGTAACAGCATTGTCATACTGTACTGAGTTGTCCGCTTTAACTAGACTGTCTTTAGTAACTTGACTTAAGTCAACCGCATAATCAGTTAAGTTGGTTGTATCAGTAGTTGCGTTTATTTCTACTGCTGTAGATCCTGCTGAGGTTTTAGCACCATTAGCATTAACAGTATAAACATCTTGTCCTGTGTCACTGTCGATTGAGAAATCAACACTAGAAACATTGGTTCCCTTTAAGACTTTGGTTCTGGCAGCGGCAGACGAGCTACTTAGTTGACTGACATTGACAGCATCATTTGGGTCTTCACCGTTATCAACATTGATAATCTTTTTGTTACCAGCATCGATACCACCAGACCTTGTTACGCTTGGACCACCAATAATTGTTAAACCATCCATGGTTAGAACAGTACTAGGAATACCTAGTGGACCATTCACCAATACTCCTAAGCCATTAACTGATGTACTAGCCAGTGCATTACCGGTTCTAACACCTAAACCATCTACAGTTGTACTAAAGTATGAGTTACCTGTTGTTAGACCAGAGCGATCAAGTGTCGTGGTATCACCAAAACCGAACGGAGAGCTTGAACCCATTTCTACACTACCGTTATTACCTAGGTCTAAGTTATTGTTGAGTTCGAACGAGACATCATTACTAGTAGTGTCTTTAGAAACAGTGATATTGCTGTTTTTACTGTTGAAGTCAACTGAATCTCCAGGTCCTACCGTACTTGCGGTAGCACTATCACCTTGTGCGCTGATATCCCAGCCTCTATTGGCTGTTTCTGTAACCACTTTTAGCTGAGATACGTTTACTGCATCCGTATCTGCTGAACCACCTGCAACGTTAATGATACGACGTTCGCTTGCAACAGCGCCTACTGAGACGGTGCCGTTATTGGCATCAGCAGCAACGTTGGTTAAGAAAGATGCGCCGCTTTGTACAGCTGCAATAGAGTTTTGACCTAAAGCGACACTGTTTAGTGCATTTGCTCTAGAACCTTTACCTAGTGCAATACTACCTAACGCTTCAGCTCGTGCATCAAGACCAAGTGCAATAGTGTCTTGGGCGGTTGCTTTTGCTTCATAGCCTATCGCAACTGCACGACTTGCGGTTCCGTTTGTGGCTCTTTGACCTATCGCCACTGAATTAACACCCGCTTTGGCCTCCTGACCACCAGCAAAGCCGTTGAACGAAGATCTTGCGCCTTCACCGATAACGGTTGCATTTGCGTTTGCAAATGCGCTCTCTCCAACAGCGGTTGCATTATTACCTTTTGCATTGGCATTCGAGCCAACGGCAAGAGCGTCAGTACCTGTTACTGACGTGGTGTATGGCTGTGCACTGCTAGAACGGATAGGGAAATCAATGCCAGCAACGATAGTATCTAACGCTTTTAATTGAGATACGTTTACTGCATCACTGTTTTGAGTACCTGCTGCGACATTAATAATTTGGCGAGTACCATTAGTAGAGCTACCAACAGAAACTGCACCAAGGCCTGTACTATTAGTTGCGGTAATAGCTGCTTTGTCTACGACACTAGCACTTGTTGGAGCAAACCCAACCGCACCACCTGCAACGTTAGCCACAGATTGCGATCCTAGTGCCACACCATCTTGAGCATTAGACTGAGCGCCAGCACCCAGTGCCACGGCCCCTTTTTCAGTAGCAGAGGCAGCCACACCGAACGCTGATGACGCGGTTGCAGCAGCATTCGCATGCGTACCTATTGCAGTTGCAAGATGACCCGCCGTACGAGCTTTGACACCAATTGCTATGGAAGCTGCCCCGCCCGATTCAGTATTTCCTGTATATGGGTCGCTTGCATCCAGTAGATCTCGACCCGCATATTCATTAAAAGCCGTATTGACTGTGCCACTGTTTAGCTCAGTGCTAGTGATACTACCGTCGATATTGTATATCGATGCTAAGTTTAGGTCATCGCCACCGATGGCAATAGAAGAGCCGCCTCTTGAAACGACATTGGCACCAATAGCAATAGATTGTTCACCACTTGCCAACGTTTGTTGTCCAGATTCCGAGCTACCAATAGCGATGGTTTGGCTGCCAGTCGCCTTTGCGTTGCCACCCATGGCCATAGCATTATAACCTGTTGCGCCATCGTTATTGGCATTGCCAATAGCTTCAGAGTCAACACTATAATATTTAGTCTTGTTATCCTTGACTATATTAACCAGCCTATATAGCTGCGAGCCATTAACTGCATCTTTACTCCCTGCCATCACAGCACCATTGGATACATTGGTGATTTTGTTATTACCATTGTTTAGGCCACTATTGCTCAAAATGACACTATTGGCTGGATTTATGGCTGTAATCTTAATGCCAGAGTTATCGACTAAGGTATCACCCGTTTTAAGACTACCATCAGTCCCTAAATCGACATTTTCATCGAGCTTTATCGTTAGCGACTTATCATGTCTATTGGCAGTCACGCTAATATTTTTGGTATTGGGATCGCCAGTGACCGTTTCTCCACCCTGCACCGTTAGTGTTTGGTGAAGGAATGAATTGGTATGTATTTTAGGCGTTGGGTCGTCACCAACAAAGTAGGTACCCAATGCATTCACCTGCATGCCAAAGCCAGCAGCTAGTAGCCCAAGCGCTATAGTGCTCAGACGTAACGTATGGATAACGGACAGGTTAGACGTTGTATTTATGGTAGCGTTAGAGCTAACGCTAGATTTGGAAGATTTGCCACGTCCCTTCGCGTATTCACCAACGGCGGTAAAACAACTTAAGGCTTCATTCCAGATGACTTTATAGATGCGGTTCATGATGCGTACTCCCTTACAGACTTGTCAGATTTAAAAAATCAGAGATAAGATCTATGTCAGAGAAACGATGTGACAAAATAAAACGGGTTATAAGCTTATAATAACGAGACCTTGTTCAAATAATAGTTGTAGTAGTCTTCAAGGAATAAGACGTTCTGTTTTGTATAATCTTTATCACTCTCTGTATATATTAGTATTACCGAATATATACAGAGAGACAATGCCGTTCATCCGTGTTTTGATACCGTTCGTCGGTTATATTCATATAAACGAATATAAATTCGTTTAATTCTTGTCTATTTATAATAAATTACGTCGGTTTTAAAAAGAGTCAGCTTTTATCTACTACTAAATATGCGCTTATACACATTAAAAATACATGATAAGCGCATGTTGGTTACATAAATTGTTTCTGCATTATTTATCTTTTTATCTGCTAGGTAGCACTATTTGAACCACCAACCCTTGAATACCATCTTGCCGGTTATAAGCATTGATATATCCTTTATGCGCCATGACCACAGCGTGGACAATAGCCAATCCAAGACCATAACCGCCAGTATCACGATGCCGAGCAGTATCGAGCCGCACAAAGGGATGAAAAATACGTTCTAAGTCTTTTTCTGCGACACCGCCACCTTCGTCTGTTATATTAATTTGAACAGCTGATGCCTTATTGTTCATTTGTATTGCTTTGATTTCCGCAATCACTGTCGAACCCGCTGCCGTGTGCATAAAAGCATTGCGAATGACGTTTTCAAGTGCGCTATACAACTGCTCTGCATTACCTTGGACGGTCCAAAAACCTTCCAAATCATCCAACGCTGAGGCTACAGGCGGTTGCCATTGCCAATGTACGTCTTTATGTTGAAACTCAAAGCAGACATCCTCTCCGATATTGCTAATGATGTCGGATATGTCGACTGCCTCACTCTCCAAGTTATCAACGGTATATTGCTGCATTTGTAGGGACTGAATATGAATGATTTGCTCAATCAGCTCATTCATTCGTGTAGATTCTTTATCGATACGGTCTAAATAGCGATTGGCATTGGGCGCAAAGTCTCGAGTCAGCTCAGTCGCTACATCCAGACGAGCAAGTGGCGAACGCAGCTCATGTGAGATATCACTAAGCATTTGCTTGCGTGCCAGCTCACTGTCGACGAACCTCGTCGATAGATGGGCGACGTCTTTGGCAAGTAGCCCCAACTCATCATCGCCCATCTTGGACAGTTCTGGGTTGGCTTGATAATTACCATCAATCATACGGTGTACGGTATTTTGTACACGGCCAATTCGCTGGGTCAGCGTACGACTGAGCCATATGCAGACCAGTACACTAAAGATAACGATTAATAGCAAACGTATTGGAAAATTCCCGTGCTGTATCTCTACTACGTCTGAAAAACGCAAGTGCGGACGCAACTGTATGATGATTGACTGACCATCAGGTAGTTCAACAGACATATCAGCCAGTTCAGGACGAGTATCGATATCAGCTACTGCTGCACTACTTGCCGTTCTTGGTTTTAGGAATTTTTGCCAAAAAGACAGCTCATCTTCTGGTATTTCATTGTCGTGCTCACGCAGTCTATTGTCAGCATTGCGGCCTTCTACGCCATAAACGTTATTCTCTACTCTAGGCGGTATTTGCTGCAACGGTTGTATTGCACGATCCATTAGCTGCCGACCACTTTGCAGTTGTCCTTGCGCGCGCTCATCTTTGTCACGGTAACGCGGGAATATAATAGCGCCCTGCTCATCATAGACTCTGATTTGATTCATCAACTGGCGGTCTTGACGATACATCTGCCTGACAGACTCTACATCACCAGCCCGTAGTGACGCGACCATCTCTTCACGCTTTATCAATAGACTATCGATTTGCACATCCATACGAGAGGTCAGCTCTTTTTCAGCTAACCAGCGTTCTACCACGATGGACAATACAGAGGTGATTAAAATCGTCAATAGTAGGCTCAGGAATAAACGCCAAAACAAGGTGATGCGCACCTTAAACTTAGGTGCTTTTTTGAGGGTCTGCTCAGAAGCTTTCATCGATATGTCCGTCATTACAGCACCAGTTGATAACCTTTTCCACGCACCGCTTTTATTGGCTCATCGTGAAAAGGTTGAAGTTTTTTACGTAAGCGAGATACATGCACATCGAGACTACGATCAAATGGCTGCAATTCACGCTGCAAGACATTCTCTGACAGCCATGCTTTACTGACCACCTCGCCCTTTTGTTTGAGCAAGGCCACGAGCAGATCAAACTCTGTACCAGTGACTTGTAGCGTCACCCCATCTATCTGACAGGCACGTTGGTTTTGATCGAGGTGCAAACGACTCTCTGGCAACGGAGTATGCTCTGATGCGGTCGTATTGGTACGTTTAATCACTGCATTAATACGTGCCAGCAGCTCTCGTGGGTTACAAGGTTTGGTAATATAATCATCGGCACCAAGCTCTAGACCAATAATACGATCAATCTCTTCCCCTTTTGCCGTCAGCATAATGACTGGAATATCGATAATATTTGGTAATTGGCGCAGGACACTCAATCCATCCAGTTTTGGCATCATAATATCGAGCACGAGTAAATCATAAACCGTATCTTCGTGTGCTACCGCTTTGAGTCGTTGTATGACTGCTGCACCATCATGCACGCAGTCACAGCGAATACCGTGATTGTCCAAGTACTCTTGCAATAACTGAGTCAACTCTTCGTCGTCATCGCCTATCAGGATGTTTGGCATGCTTCTCTCCTTTAATTTTTATTTATCTCTATTTACTCAATCTATAGTAATCATGGCGCAATAAGTCCGCGTACAAGTGTCATTTTGATATGGTTAGCGAAATTGCCGCCGTGGCATTTTTATTGTCAGTAGACTGTAGTTAACCATATTATCAGGCAAGCACTTGTCAATTCACCAGAAACGTTACCTTTCTTAATACTTCATAAATGTTCGTAACTTTTAACTGTCGTAATATACTCCTATCAACAGCAAGTATTGCATTTCTAAGATGGCTGACCATAACGAGCGATAACGTTCAACAGATGGTACTTGCGAGATAAAAATTTAGTGTTTATTAAATCAAACTCAATGTAATCAAGGATCTTATGATGAAAAAATTACTATTAGGCTCAGTATTAGCAGCGTCTAGCATATTTACAGTAACGGCTTGCACCAGCGTTAACGCGACTACTGATACAACGCCAACTTCGCAAATGCAAAAGAACCACAAAGATGGCATGAAAAAAGGTGAGATGAGAGGCCCAATGTCAAAACTGGATCTAACAGCGACACAGCAAGCGCAAATCAAAGCCATCATGCAAAACAAACGTGGCGATCGCACTGCTGACCGCGCAGAACACCAAGCAGAACGCGCGCAAATGGATCAGCAAATACAAGCACTGACCAATGCCAGCACTTTGAATACTGCTGCTTTGAACCGTCTGGCTGATCAACGTGCGGCAAAAGAAAAGCAACGCTTTATCGAACGTGTACAAACACAACACGCCATCGCTCAAGTATTGACTGCTGAGCAACGTGCAAAGATGGAACAAATGAAATCAGAGAGACAAGAAAAAGGTCGCAAGCACTCAAAAGACCGTAAAGGCCATGACAAACAGCATCAAGGTATGTAATAAGCCACTCCGGAAAAGTGTTATTTTACCCAGCTGTATACGTATAAAATGAAAAAGCGCGCCGTTAATAGGTGCGCTTTTTTTAGTGCAAAATTATCCTGTTCAAAAACTAATAATGCTTTCTATTTACTCATTAATACTCTAATCAGTTACTCAACCGAACCAATACGCTCTCTGACCATCGGCAACATGTTAAAGACCATCTTACCTACTGCCGTGCCATTACCATCTTGGTAGTATTGCAGCAGCTCTGGAGCATACTTTCGTAAATCAATGCTATTGCTAGCGTTCGGCATCTGCACATTACTTGGTAAGTTAGGAAACGCCAAGTCCTTAGTGCTAATAGCAGAATACTGCTGCAACACATCTATCTTCATACCCTTATTACTATTCGTTTCGCTAGTATTGTCCAACTGACGACGTAAGTGCTCCCACTTGAGTTGACCACGTTTATCAAACCCGTATAGTTCCTGTACTTCTGTGTTGGCAACGGTTTCACCTGTCGTTGCTCCCTCATGCATTTGATCTTCTATCATAGCCAGTATTTTTTGTACAATAGACTTACTGGTAAATGCCTTTGGATTTTGAATCGACTCAAACGCTGTCATCGGTTCGGGTTCTTGTACCAACTCTGGGTATTTTTCACTGATCCGATCGTAGAAAATCTGCATATATTTCTGTTGCGACGCTTGATAATCCCCAAAGCTTTGTACTCGGCGAATGATTTGATCGCTTGGTAGCATAGCCGATAACTGGTGCGCAGGCAGTTTTGGAGACAGTGAAGCAAGTGAGTTAGGGGCAACATAATTAAACTGGCTGACAGGAGCCGCATCATAAGTCGCATCTAACGCTGCAAAGTGGCTTTTGATTACTTCACTACCAAACCCTTTAGGCAATGTACCATCATCAATGGCTATTTTTAACCACTTGTTTTGCCATTTTGTACCGAGTTTATCGTCTAACAATTCTGAGTTTAGAATCGCAAAATTATCTGCCCATAGGTAAATATCACCGTTTTTAAAATCCATATAAATAGGCTGGTTGATACTGCTGTGATGATTACGTGCTTGATATTGCGCACTAGCGAGCATCGTAGCCTTGCCTGCCATCGGTTGATAGATCCCTTGAGAGTCGATAGAAAGCGGCTTTAGTAGATACTCATCTAATAACTGTGCTTTCTTCACATCTAATGGTCTTTGTTTATCCTCATAATTATCAAATAGCGCTTGATAATCTGGTGCTACTTTTACATCGCTATCGTATTGATGGTCATCCCATGCATGATAGGCAGCTACGCACTCAAAGTACGACTGCCTTATGCTGTCACGCTTAGTATCGTAATCCACCGCTAAGATATCTTTGTTTTGCTGTTCGGCTTGCAAGATTAGAGCGGCGTACGCTTGGTCATGTGCCTCTTCGCAGTGTTCATCTACATAGTCTGATACCGCCATTTTCTCCGTACCAGTATCAGTATCAGCATCTGTAAATTGTTGGTTATTGCCAATCTCAAGATTGCTATGATAGCTAAATGACTGACGACGCTGTTTTTGTAGTGCTGTTTCTAGTGTCTTTTTAGCAACGCTAGGTGCTTGTTTTACAGCCGCCGTGTTGGACTGGCCCAAACTGGTAGACTGGCAACCTGTTAACAACAGTGCCCCTGTCAAAAATGCGCTGGTCACTAGCAGATTATTTTTAGTCTTAAATGGCATACATTGTGCAATGGTGTGATGTACTGTTTTCATTTTTTATCCTTAATAGATATGAGCGTAAATGCAATGAGATGAGGTCATTTGACTTCTATTCTTCATTCATATCATCTTGAGCATCGTCAACTCGGCTCTCATCGACAGCGTCTGTGCCATTGTCATTGTCATTATCGTTACTATACTCATCGCTGCCATATTCATCACTGCTATAAGCACCTTCGACACCGCTATCTTGATAGTCGTAGCGTGCATAGCGAGCCGTTTGTAATCTGTCTTTTTTCTCGCGCTGCGTAGCTATCCATGCATTGCCATCGATAGGAGGCGTAGCGTCTGAACCAAAAGACTCAGCAAGCAGTGGTGTCAAGGCATGACGGTTAAAGCTGGCTTTATCGTAACGTACTTGGTTTAGCATGGTTGTGGTCGACCCCATAAAATCACTACCGATATTGACACGTTGCTGCTTGGCCAGCAGTCGATCTGAGCTGTCTAAGTAATAGTAGTTGATTTGATTAAACGAGATAGGACCGATAGCTTCGATCAGCTGCAATAGCGAACCGACATCCGCGCTTTGATAGCCTTTATTGTATAATTGCGCTTTAGCAAGTGCTGTCTTTAGTGCGGCACCATCAGGATATTTATCTGGATTGGCATCTACGTATTCTTGCAGTGATCTCGTCACATATTTGAGCGTCTTACCAATCATTTCACCGCTTTGCTGACTACCAAAATAGACTTTGACTGCGCGAGTCGCACCGACTTCTTTGGCAAACGTGTCACCACTGATATCTACTGCGCTAAAATGCTCAGGCGCCAGCTCAGCCATGCTGCTCTGTATCGCATTGAGCACCGCATCGTAGAGCACCGCTGGTGGCAATTGTGCCGTGATACTTTCAGGCAAACCAAAACTCACCGTATGCGAGGTCATATGTGATGGTAATGGCGTATTCTCAGGGTTGACAAGTGCAACAATCGGCATGATGGCCGATGAATCTACTACGACACTGCTACTATTAAAATCAAATGCTAACGGTATCTGTATCGATGAGCTAATCGTTGGTGTGGCGTAGTCGTAGCTATAGACGCTTTGTAGTTGGCGCTGCTTGGGACGGTATTGACTGACACTATTGAATGTTAAATGCTCATACTGATAAGCATTGGATGCAGCTATTTGCTCAGGAGTGCGGTGGAACATATCAAGTATATTGCCAATCATGCCTGTAGATGACATTGGTAGGCTGCCACGATTTACCGTCTCTGTCTTAGCTTGCTGTTTTGCCATTTGCATGGCTTCATACTTTGCAGCCATTGACTTGGGACTTAAACCCGACATCCCTGAGAGCATACCTTCAGCACTGCTGCTGTATTCAGCATAACTATCATAGTCGTCACTACTGTAATCATCGCTGCTATAGTCATCTGCTGTATCGTAGGCATACTCGTTATCGCTGTTGGTATCACTGCTCGTAGGCTCATTCTCCCCTGCTTCAGCCAATATAGCAGCAATAGCTCTTCTCTCTGCTTCAGCTTCTGCTCTAGACTTATCATAGTCACTAGGATAGTCGGACTCTATCGAATCTTTCGCATTATCATAATCGTTATAGTCATCATTGTATGGCTCATCATCACTTCTGTTATATGCACCCTCAGGCTGATACACATAGGTTTCTATGATCGTTCTGAGCAAGCTACTAGATCCTGCGTCAATACTATTTGGGTCAATGAAGGGTGCTGATCGATAATTGGCTGTGGCGACTGCGACATGATCGGTCGCCAAGTGTTGACGAATGGCTGCTAGCAAGTGTGATTTGGCTTGGTTTTCGGTATTTGGATACTTCTCTTGATTAAACAGCTGCTCATAACGCGCGGCCTGAGCATTTTGACTGGCAGTAAAGGCTTGACCCTGACTTTGGCTCTGCGCGGTATCTGCAACACTAAAGTCCATCATGGTACTAGAAGCGCTGCTATTCGACGACAGATTGGAAGATGAGCTGGCTGCAGTTGATTGGCAACCTGCGAGTACAAGTGAAGCACTACCAACTATCAAGGCGATAGACGTCAATTTACTGGTTGGATATAGATGACTGTTATTGTTTTTGCCATTATAGTTTTTATGATCAGTGGTAGATAAATAAGCAGGCGCAGTCTCAGAGTAGCGCTGTCGATTGCGGTTATTAATATGGTGTGATGACATAGTAATCTCTTTGTATGAATAGACAGTCGATAATGAGTGTACATTGGTACCGTTATTTATATCACAAGACGTTACAGTTTAGTAATATTAGCGAATATTTTTAAAGAATTTCTTCATTCATAAATAATTTTCTCTGTATAACAGCTGTTTTATCATTAGCTCCATTTATTTGTAATACTGTTGATACAGCTAAACGCTATAAAAGCGTACACCACAAAAGATAATAAACAACTTTCTACTATTTCATATTTTCGTTACTATTTAGGCTTATCTATTTCCTAACTCTATTCTCTCCACTCGCGTAAAAAGGACTTTGCGATGTCACAGTTATTATCTCGCCACCATCGAACCGCTCAGCAACGTAAACCAAAAATTAATACCTTACTCAAATCTAGCGTCGTGCTCATTACAAGTACGCTACTGCTATCTATATCCACACAGGCTGTAGAGCCAACGAACTCAACAAGTAACGCCACGGTCAACAATACATCAATCAATACCAGTGCTATAAACTTGGCCATCATGGCTGATAGTCCAACGGTACTCTCTGAAACCAAGCGCATCACGCGAGCAAAGACCAATACACTTAGCACCGAATCGAACAATGCTAACAATGCTAATAGTGACCAAGCCATCTATTCTGAAGACGCCATTCATCATCCAGTTTGGGCAAAGAACGGCATGGTCGCTACCCAAGAAGCGCTTGCCTCTGACATTGGTTTACAGATTCTAAAGGACGGCGGTAATGCGGTAGATGCTGGCGTTGCAGTGGGTTTTGCCCTAGCAGTAACCTTGCCGCGCGCAGGTAATATCGGTGGTGGTGGTTTTATGATGATTTATGATGCCAAACAAGGCAAAACGGTGGCGCTTGATTACCGTGAAAAAGCACCAAGTAGCGCCTCACGCGATATGTACCTTGATAAAGAAGGCAATGCTGTCAGCGACTTATCTCGCTATCATGGCTTGGCCGTTGGCGTGCCAGGGACAGTAGCAGGACTACTAAAAGCGCTAGAAGAGCATGGTACGATGAGCCGCGAGCAAGTTATGGCACCAGCGATAGCACTGGCTGAAAACGGTATAGAAGTCACCGCTGGCTTGTCCGAGTCACTCACGGCGTTGAGTGATCGCTTACAGAAATGGCCAAGTACTAAAAAAGTGTTTTTTAAGCCTGATGGCAGCGCTTATCAGCCAGGTGAACGTTTAAAGCAGCCTGAGCTTGCGCGTTCGTTAAAGCGGATTGCGGTACAGGGTACCGATGGGTTTTATAAGGGTGAGACCGCTCAAAAACTGGTCAAAGCAGTCAACGAAGCAGGCGGTAGCATGAGCCTGCAAGATTTGGCCAATTATCAAGCCATTGCTCGCGAACCTGTCAAAGGCGACTACCGTGGCTATGAGATTGTTTCTATGCCGCCGCCCTCCTCTGGTGGTATTCACATCGTGCAGATTTTGAATATATTAGAAGGCTATCCGCTCAAAGACTACGGACAAAACAGCGCACAGACTATTCACTTAATGGCAGAAGCAATGCAGTTAGCGTATGCAGATCGAGCTGAGTATCTGGGAGATGCCGACTTTATCGATGTACCTGCCAGCGGCTTAACCTCACAAGCCTATGCAGACAAACTGCGTACGTTGATTGATCCCAATAAAGCCACGCCAGCAGCGACTATCAAAGCGAACAATCCTCTGCCCTATGAGAGTGATCAGACCACACACTTCTCTATCGTTGATAAAGACGGTAATGCGATAGCCAATACTTATACGTTGAATTTCTCTTATGGTACTGGTCTCGTTGCGGACGGTACAGGCATTTTGCTCAATAATGAAATGGATGATTTTTCTGCCAAACCTGGCGTACCAAATGGCTACGGTTTACTTGGTGGCGACGCTAATGCTGTGGAAGCCAATAAGCGTCCACTGTCTTCTATGAGTCCGACACTCGTATTCAAAGACAGCAAACCTTACATCGTCACGGGTAGCCCAGGTGGTAGCCGTATCATCACGACTGTCACTCAGATTATCTCCAATGTCATCGATCATGATATGAATATCGCTGAGGCAACACATGCACCGCGTATCCATGATCAATGGCTACCTGATGAGATTCGAGTAGAAAAAGCACTGAATATAGATACCGTGAAAAAGCTCGAATCGATGGGTCATACCGTCAGTCCAAAATCCGCGATGGGATCTACACAATCGATCATGCTCACACCAAACGGTGTTTATGGATCGTCTGATCCACGTATTGTCGATGCAGCGGTGGTTGGTTACTAAGTTATGAATATATGTCTCTAGTCATTATAAAAAAGCTCTATGTGTTGCTATAACTCATAGAGCTTTTCTTGTATAAATAAGTAAATACTGACCTGCTTTAATATAGCTTAATTCTTTCAAAGAAATCATTATCTAATAATAATTTTGGTCTGGCATTCACCTCTTTTAAACCGACTTTATGTTGCATCATTAACTCGATCAAGTTCATTTGATCAATGAGAATAAGACTGTGCGAATCAGTCGAATTAGCATAGTCTTGAGCAGGCTTAGTAAAGCTTGTAGTAGTAATAAAGATGCCATGATGATTGGTTTTTTGTGGAGGATATGCACCTATGAAATTTCTCAAGTCGCCATTAGATATATTATTGCCATTACTATAGAGCTTGGCCTGTATATAATAATTGTGCACCTCACCATCTGGAAAGTCCTGAATAATTAGTCCATCAATACCATTATCGTTAGACCGCCCTGTATGACGAGATGTTAGATTACTTTCAGGACTTTCTATCTCCAAGGATCTCTCAATTAATTTCAAACAAAACCACTCAAACTGCAAAGGTGATAAGCTTTCAAGTTGAGCCATGATCATATCAGGCGTCACTTTGACAAAATCATTACCAACAGCAGCATCTGCATAATTATTCATAAATATAGAGGTTCGACGTTTAGTTTCGTCAATCAAATGGCTAATAAGCGCGTCACCGTTTTTACCATAAGCAGCGATATTAACTTTTTGCAAATCAGCAAAAGATTTGCTATCGAAGCGTTTAAAGTTGGCAATATAATCACTATTTGGTATTCCTTCACCAATATATTGATTAAAATTATTACCCGCTAGCCAAAAATAAACTTTACCGAAAGGGTCTAAACGTATGATATTTTTAGGGGTTACTTTCTCATCGAAAGTAATAAAATTGGCAAAATTCTGATTTAGATTAGGAATCAAACTAAATTTATCTTCCTTAACCAAGCCCATTGCAGATAAGCATACTAATATCAAATCAATAATTTCGTCGTAGCAAGGCGAACCATCATGACATTCATGGCGTATATCGTAGTTACTCATATAGTTGATGTCTTTATGATCATTTACGATTTGCGCTAATTTCTCAAACTCTCTGTAAAATACAGTGCGCCCAATAGTATTTCGCGTACTTAAATTTTTTATAGTTTGTATTCCAGCATTTAACATGTCGCCAAATGCAGGCAGCTTAGTAATATTACTCATAGTATTATCGTCTTTTTTGATTGCGTGAATAATATAGTGAAATCGGCATAGCATTACAATTATTTAAAAACAAATGTTTATGCTAACAACTATTGAGAGAAAACGCAGCAAAATTTCATGTTAATAAGTAAGAAAAACAAATCCTCTCACGCAGATTAAACCCTTTGAACCTGTGGCTGTCTGCGGCAAATAATGCTATTATTGACGACCCCATTTAAAACGTATCAATATGGCTATCGAGGTCTTGTCGGTCTCTAGATATCAGTATAATTGATTGATAATCATCAATTATTTTAACGGTAGCTTATTTCTTTGATCGTACCAGTAAGAGTCTTCTATGGCATTTGTACATCTTGGCATTCACAGCGAATATTCCATCACCGATTCTATCGTGCGTATCAAACCGCTGGTAAAAGCTGCTGCTGCTGACAATCAGCGCGCGTTGGCATTGACTGATTTGTCCAATTTATATGCCACGGTGAAATTTTATCGTGCCTGCTTAGGTGCGGGTATCAAGCCTATTATTGGTAGTGAAGTCATCATGGACAATGAAGACACACGCCTTACTTTACTTGCCATGAATAACGAAGGGTATCAAAACATTACCCGTATCGTATCGCTTGGGTTTACCGAAGGTCGTGCTGATCCTATCAATCATGGTACGCCGGTTATTAAGCGCAGTCATATACTAGAGCATGCAGCAGGTGTGATTGTACTGCTCACCGAAAAGTCAGACGTGGGTCAAGCATTGGTCGGCTCGATGCCAGAAAAGGCCGATGAACTACTTACTGAATGGCAGGCAAAATTTGACGATCGTTTGTACTTTGCGATCAAGCGTACCAATCGTTCGGGCGAAGATGCTTTTATTAGAGCAGCCATCCATTCAGGTGCCAAACACAACATCCCTATCATTGCGCATAATGACGTGCGTTTCTTAGAGCAGGATGATTTTGATGCTCATGAAGCCCGCGTTTGTATTGCAGGCTCTTATGTTCTTGCTGACCCAAACCGTCCGCAGACTTACTCGGATGAGCAGTATCTAAAAACACAAGCTCAGATGGAGCAATTATTTGCTGATATTCCGCAAGTAATTGATAATACCTTGCGCCTCGCTACACGTTGCAATGTCACCTTAACGCTTGGTATTAACGTCCTACCTGACTTTCCTGTGCCTGAAGGCGAGACGATTGAATCGTTTTTCCGTGCCGAGTCACAACGCGGTCTTGAGCAGCGCTTAGATAAGCTGTTTCCTGTCGAAGCGCGTACTGATAATTGGAGCGATTTCCGTCAGAGATACGATGAACGCCTCGCATATGAGTTAGATATTATTCTATCCATGGGCTTCCCCGGTTACTTCCTAATCGTCATGGACTTTATCCGTTGGGCAAAAGCCAATGGCGTCCCAGTAGGCCCTGGACGTGGTTCTGGTGCAGGTTCGTTGGTCGCCTATGCCCTAAACATTACCGACCTTGACCCGATTCATTACGATCTACTATTCGAGCGCTTCTTGAACCCTGAGCGTGTATCGATGCCCGATTTCGATATCGACTTTTGTATCGAAGGTCGTGACCGCGTCATTGATTATGTCGCGCAAACCTATGGTCGTGATGCCGTATCGCAGATTATTACCTTTGGTACTATGGCCGCAAAAGCGGTTGTGCGTGATGTGGCACGCGTACAAAGCAAATCGTACTTTTTAGCCAATAAAATATCCAAGCTGATTCCAAAAACGCCTGGCATCACACTGAGCCAAGCGCTTGAGCAAGAACCACAGCTCAAAGACTTGATCTCTAATCCTGATAATATGGATTATGAAGATGCCATTGAGATTTGGGAGATGGCGATTAAGCTGGAAGGTGTCTGTCGAAACGTCGGTAAACATGCCGGTGGTGTATTGATTGCTCCGCACAAGATTACTGACTTTAGTGCCATTTACTGTGATGATGAAGGTCACCGCGTCAGCCAGTTTGATAAAGACGATGTAGAAGCTGTTGGTTTGGTGAAGTTTGACTTTTTGGGTTTACGTAACTTAACCGTCATCAACGCGGCGGTTGAAAATATCAATTTGCGCCGTGCAAAAGAAAACGTACCTGCTTTAGTTTTGGAAGATTTGCCGTTAGATGACAGCAAAGCCTATAAACTGCTGCAAGATGCCAAAACCACGGCGGTCTTTCAGCTAGAAAGTATGGGCATGAAAAAATATCTGGCCAAACTGCAACCGACCAATATCGAGGATGTCATCGCCATGTGTGCGCTGTATCGTCCTGGCCCACTCGATGCAGGCATGGTAGAGATGTATATCGACCGTAAGCATGGTCGCGAGGAAGTCATTTATGACCATCCCAATCTTGAGCCGATTTTAGAAAACACCAATGGCGTTATTGTCTATCAAGAACAGGTAATGCAAATCTCGCAGGTGATGGCAGGCTATAGTTTGGGCGGTGCTGATATGCTACGCCGTGCGATGGGTAAAAAGAAACCTGAAGAGATGGCAAAGCAGCGCGATATTTTTGTCACTGGTGCCACCTCACAAGGTATCGATGAGGTCACGTCAGGCGGTGTATTTGACTTGATGGAAAAGTTCGCAGGTTACGGTTTTAACCGCTCTCATTCTGCGGCTTACGGGGTATTGGCTTATCAAACAGCCTATCTAAAACAATACTACCCTGCCGAATTTATGGCAGCGGTCTTAACTTCTGATATGAACAACACCGACAATGTCGTGTTCTTTATCAATGATTGCCGTGAAAACTTTGGGTTAACTGTAGTCAATCCTTCAGTCAATCGCAGTGAGTGGCACTTCGTTGCCGATACTCCGACCAATATCATCTATGGTCTTGGCGCAATTAAAGGCGTGGGTGAAGGCGCGGTAGAGTCTATCGTAGATGCACGCCGCCGCGAAGGTCCTTTTAAAGACTTGTATGACTTCTGCCGCCGTGTCGACATCAAAAAAGTCAATAAACGCACACTTGAAGCGTTGGTCAGTGCTGGCTGTTTTGATGACTTTGCCGCCACGCTACGACCTGACTTGCCAGCCGATGAAGCTTACGAGATTCGCGGTGCCTTGATGAGTCAATTGCCAAGCGCAGTACAGGCTGCTGAGCAAGATCGTCAAAACCGCGAAATTGGTATGATGGATTTGTTTGGTGAAATGGACGGTGTGGTCGCAGCGCCGCCGTTAGTCATGACGCCAGAACTCATTTGGGGTGACAAACACCGTCTAAAAGCGGAAAAAAACACCTTGGGACTGTACTTAACGGGACATCCAATCAATGAGTATTTGGATGAGTTAAAACGCTATACCTCTGGTGCACGTCTCGATAAGTTAACCGATACTGGTTATAACGGCAGCTGCTATTTTTCTGGGCTTATTATAGATATTGCCAACTTTGGTAACCGCAACGTGATTACTCTGGATGATGGTACATCGAGACTCGAGGTTAGCTGCTACGCTGAACGCTTTAATCGTGTCAAAGAGCAGTTGAAAATCGATGAAGTTGTCATCATCAAAGGCAGCATCCGTGAGCGGGATGGACGTTTGTTCGCACGTCTTGATAGTGCCATGAGCATGGTAGATGCCAGACTACGTTGGCTCAAAAAAATCAGTATCAAAGTCCATGGTAGCGATATTGACCTACTTACACGCTTGCAACCATTACTCAAATCCGCACAGGCTGACATTATTCCCGAGCCGCGTCTGGCTTATAACCAAGAGCAAGACGAGCAAGGTAGCAGCAGTAGTAATGTCTACGACCCTGCGATGGGTGGTAGCTTGTATGATGAAAACGGCAATGATTTATTGGCATTAGAGAGCGACATGAACCATGATGCGGCCAATCAAAACGGTATGTCAGCCAGTTATGCCAACAATGCCTTGAGCAATACCGACGCCTCTATCAATGATAACTGTCTACCGCTTGGGTTGAGCGTCTATGAAATGTACGGTATCGCAAATGTGGGACTGTCTGAGCACTGGCGCGTTTATCCAAACGATGATAATTTGCAACAGCTAAAAATGCTAGTAAGTGAAGATAACTTACATTTCCATTACAGCTAAGACGTACATTACGTTTTAAAAATTCATTATAGTAATCTTATTGCTTTAACTTTTATAAATTGGACAACCACCATGGATGACACTACAAATAATAATATGCTCGGACAAACTGATGAAGAAATTATCAATCATGAACAGTTCGAGGACATGCGTGACTTGCTTGAAGAAGACTTTGTTGATTTGATACAAGTATATTTTGCTGATAGTAAGCAAAGAGTTGCAGCGCTGCGAATTGCTCATCAAAAAGACGATAACGCCAATGGCTTTGAAACTGCTCATGCTCTAAAAGGCGCCAGCGCCAACTTAGGTACAACTCAATTAGTCCGTCTGAGCAGCCAGTTACAAGAATACTGCCGTGAACGCCGTATCAATGAGCAAGCCGTCCTTATCGAAGAGATTGCCATTGCATTACACCGTGCTGAACAAGAAATCAATCAGAGACTGGGACAATAATGAGTAACGACGCTTCATTAGCCGTATCATCGCATTCAGTGAACGACTACCTTGCTTGCCTACAAGTGGTCATGGTTAATACCACTTTGCCCGCCAATATCGGCTCAGCGGCACGCGCCATGCATACCATGGGCTTGTCTCGTTTAACGGTGGTCGATCCCAAATTACCGATTGACGAAACCAGTGTATCTCATGCAGCGGGTGGCAGTGAGTTATTATCGTCAGCTTTAATTGCACCTACTTTAGAATCTGCTATCTCTGGCTGTCAATTGGTATTTGCTGCTAGCAGTCGTAGCCGTCATATGCCGCGCCCTGTCGTGACACCTACGCAAGCCGCTAAGATTATGTTTGACTTTATCGATGCACAGGCAGCGTTAAGTGCAGACGATAGTAATGTTGATACCTCATCTGCTGCTACTTCTAACAAACCAAATATTGCTATATTGTTTGGACGTGAAGACCGTGGATTGACCAATGAAGAATTGGCTTATGCTGATTATCACATTCAAATCGATGCCAATCCTGCTTACCCTGTGCTAAATGTTGCATCAGCGGTGCAAGTCATCGCCAGCTTTATTTTTGCTTATGCTCAAACGCATACTCAGACAGCTGATAGTTTAGATTCGGATGCAAGCACAGACGCCCAATCGATAATCAATGTGAATTTGCGTCAGCAATGGGATGAGCCTGCTATTAATCAGCAGCAGCTGCAACAGCTCACTCAGCGCACCACTGACCTTATGGTACAGCGTGGCCTAGCAAATAACGAACATCTAAAGTCATTGCCATCGCGCTTGTCTAGACTTGGGTCACGCCTACAGCTTGATCAAAAAGAATATCAGCTATTAAGCGCTTTGATTGCCAAACTATCGAAAGACTAAAACAAGCCGTAGTTTATAAGCTTGCCTTTGTTTGACAGCTTTTTACTATATTTTGCGGTATAAAGCTGTTATAACTTGCAGAAGCTTAGCGAAAATATATATTCCTGATTATCCGAACTTTATGACCACAGATTAGAGGCATCGCTGTTTTCGCAACGACACTCTACCGACGAATAGATAGGACGCTTTATGTCATTGCCATCCAAATTGTTCAAATCACTTGTTACCATCAAGAACGATTTGAAAGAAGATATTGATGCAGTATTCACCCGAGATCCTGCGGCGCGTAATAGTCTGGAAGTGATCCTAACTTATCCGGGGATACATGCGCTTGTTTTGCATCGCGGTGCACACTGTCTTTGGAACAATGAACAAAAACTAGCCGCTCGCGTGATCTCCTACGGCTCGCGCATCATGACAGGTATCGAGATTCACCCTGCTGCTAAGATTGGTAGACGCTTTTTTATCGATCACGGTGTCGGTGTCGTTATCGGTGAGACCGCTGAGATTGGCAACGATGTGACCTTATACCACGGTGTCACTTTAGGCGGGGTGTCTTGGAACAATGGCAAGCGACATCCAACACTAGAAGATGGTGTAACAGTCGGCGCTGGGGCCAAAGTACTGGGGCCATTCACTGTCGGTAAAAATGCCAAAATCGGCTCAAATGCAGTGGTAGTCAAACCTGTACCAGCAGGCGCTACGATGGTCGGCAGTGCGGCTCGTATGATCTCAGATTATCATGATGAAAAAGGCAATCCAATCGCGACAAAAGTACAAGATGCCAAGCAACAAGAAAAAGTTGCGCATGCTGGTGAGAGCAACGATCAAACTAAAGATACTACCCCTACTGCCAAACGCACCAATACCTTCCGTGCTTATGGTATCGACCCTTATTCACAAGATCCTGTCGCAGAAGCTTTTGCTAAGATGCTTGAGCACATTCAACAGTCAGAAAATCGCCTCGATCAACTACAGTCAGCGATGTGCGATATTGATCCTAATTTTTGTAAAAAAGAATACGATAAGTTATGTCTAGAAGATTTAGATGTGATTGGTCGTGCTGATGTAGAAGATATTAATGATGAGGAAAGCAGGTAAAACAGTTGTTAAAAATAGGCAGAACTATTGCCGTATAAACTGATAACAAATGCTTATATAGGTAGTGAAGAACGAATAAAATCAAAGCGGGATTGGATAAAATCTACCATGTCTGCATACATGGTAGGTTAACCTTCTTAATTTTCTAGCAAATTCTGACTTAGCAAATCGTTGCTTTCCATCTCAGAGTAAGCAGCACGAGTTAGTAGCGCATAATAAAAGATATCTTTGATGGACTGTGACATAGTAAGTTTCCTGATAATTAAGAAGTTTAATTTAACGTAAATAGTGATTTTTCGGTGGTTAATACATAATCTTTTTCCATGCTTTCTACAATTTCACCCGTGCCGCGTTGCCCATTTTCATTCCAATTCCAAAACCAGACATTGCCATCATTTGTGACCACAGCATATGATAAGTACCCATAAACTATTTGGTCTGGATCAATATTTTGCATTATTAAAAAAGGTTTATTATATGTATACGCTGAAATAGAGTTTTTATTCTTCCCAAACCCGTATTTACTCCAAGTATATAAGTCACCTTGAGAAGTTACAGCAGCATGTATTCCAATATTTACAACCTTATGTAAATATGGATTTTTTTCTGGCATTTTAATATCTTCAGAATCTGATAAGGCTAGGTTATCAGAGCTGTTGCTTCCCCAGTTCCATACGCTTCCATCTTCAAGAACTGCCATTGCGCTTGTAGAGGTTACTGAGAAATCGATAGTTTTTTTAGGTAATGCGACTTTAGCAGCAGGATGATATTCTATTTCAGGTTCTTGTGATTGATAGAGAAGACGTCCTAACGCACGTTCTGATTTTCCTGTAGAGTACAACTCGCCTTTTTTATCTAACGCTAATAGAACTCCATTTCTAAATTCAATACGGATTATATCTGAAAGATTAGGAACTTTAGTTGGGATAATAAGTTGCTTTGGGATTTCATTAACCCAACCACCTTCATTACTGCCTAATACATAGACTTCACCGTTATTAGTTAAGAATATGGAGTCCATTTCACCAGCAGCGATATCTACAACATTCTCAATCCCTTTAATCTGTCTCAATTCTTCAATAAAGATGTCACCATCACTAGGGTCTATCTCTCCATGAGAGTTACTACCCCAACCCCACACTGTGCCATCTTTTCGTAGTAGTAACATATGACCAGCACCTGACACAGCCACCGCATCATTGACACCCTCGACTTGCCTAGGCGTTGGATCTTGTCCTGTCTTAGTATCACGCAATAAACCGTCTGTACCCCATGTCCAAAGCGTACCATCGTCTTTTACTCCTGCACTCCATGAGCTGGTCATCGCAAGGCGCTTAGGTTCAATGTTAATCTCAAGTGGGGTTTCTAACGGCTCGTCTGGCATATTTGCCACAGGGTATTTGTCTTCGGTAAGAGATTGAAGATGCTCGGAAGGCGTTTTATCGCAGGCAGGTAAAGTAGATATAATGATTATTGCTACTAAACTCTTGATTATTTTTCTATTCAAAAAGTTCATTGGTTTTTGCATAGGTAGTAGTATCTTGAAGATTACATCGTCACTTATACTAACAACTGCTTAGATAATCGCATAGTTTTTATTAGATTTTTGTCTAGGAAACTGATGGGTTGAGGCAGAGTGAGTACTGAACAGCGATGGTTTCAGATAACAAGATACAATGGCGATTAAGATACGGCTACTTATTAGCCAAACTATAGCTTGGTTAAAATCAATTCTTTAACTCCCGCTTCCTCATGCGCTTTAAACGGATAACGATCTGCCATTACTATCCAATCAGACATTGATTTAAATATCGAATCTTTGCTTAGGCTATTTTCTTTGTCTGCCAATTTAACCATCAAAATATCAATATCCATCGTCACTCGTCGCACTTGATTTGGCTTAGTCTGTCGACATCTATGACAGTCCCCTTCAAGCGTTCTAAAGGTTTGCTGTAGTTGTTGTAGGCTCACAGGTGTGGTCAGTACTAGATGGACACATTGATTGGTATAGTCAGGCTTCGGTTGTTCCAATGTTGCAGTAAAATCAGGATTTTGAAAAGCCGTAGACAATCGCACCTCACCTAGCGCTGCTAATTGCTGCCGAGCAAGCGGGAGATACTTGTCGGCTTGATAATTACTGCCTAGCGCTAACACTAGCTCTACCACAGGCTGTGCTTGCACAGTCTCAGGTGCGCATCGTTTTAGCATTGCCACATTCAAATCCACTGACGTTTTATGCATCATCAGCTTGGCTGACGTTAACTTCTTTGGCAGCTTCTTTAGTAGCTGGCTTGTTGGTTGATGCTGGCGCATAGCGCGTTATTTGCACCCCTACCGCATCAGCTTGGGCAATAGCGGTAGGCTTAGCAATGCTCAACGTTATTTTTTGACAGTCATATTTTGCAAATATCTTATCAGAGATTTGACCAGCCAAATGCTCAAGCAGCTTTGCTTGAATCTCTTTGCACCACTCGCTCACATCATCGCAGACTTCTTTATAACTCAGGGCATCGCTGACATCATCGGACACAGCAGCACGGCTAATGTCCGTTTCAAGCGCAATATCAATGAGTAATGGCTGAGTGATAGCACGCTCCCAGTCATAAACACCGATGACTGCCTCAACTTTTAGACCTTTTATAAATACAACATCAGACTGAGTATGAAACATGCTTTCATCCTTATTTGCTAATTTTTTTTGTGTTTTTAATATTTACTTAACCGATTGTAGCGCTTCTTCACGTAAGCGCGCCGCTTTTAACACTTTACTTGGACGATGGCGCCACAGGTCGATGCTGAATAATAGCAGACCTAACCAAATCAAACCAAATACTGCCAAACGTTGTAAATCGAACGGTTCTTTATAATAGAACACCGCTAAGAAGAAGATAAACGTCGGTGTCAGATAATTCATAAAGCTTAGGATACTATACGCGACAAGCTTGGTAGATTTATTGAACAATAACAGCGGTATCAAAGTAATCGGGCCTGCAATCATAAGCAGCCAAATGTTTGAGCTAAACCAAAAGCTCAGCTGGTGACTGACCACATCAGACTGCCAAAACCACCACAGGCATAACGGTACCAACATTGCCGTCTCAACAAACATAGCATCCACAGCAGTCAATGGCGTTTGTCGTTGAATAGTCCCGTAAGTGCTAAAGCTAAACGCCAAAATCAACGATATCCACGGCAGACTGCCAATCATCACCACTTGAATGACCACAGACAATAATGCAAAGCCAATGGCTACCCATTGTAGCGTGCGCAAACGCTCTTTGAACAAGATCATGGATAGCGCAACGCCGACCAATGGCCCGATAAAGTAACCCAAACTGGCCTCAAGAATACGGTCTTGATTGACCGCCCATACATAGGTCAGCCAGTTGGTCGCAATAATTAAACCAGACAAAAAGGTGAATACAATCCATCTTGGATTTTGCTTTAAGGTGTCAATCCACTGCCAGCGCTTGGTCACTACCAGCAGCACCAGCAAACATAAAAATGTCCAAATAATGCGATGGCCAATGATCTCCGTCGCATCATAATCAGATAACTGCTTGAAGTATAGCGGAAATCCGCCCCAAATAAAGAACGCGATAAGCGCAGTAATAATGCCGCGTCTGGTTGTGGTTATCGGGGCAACGGGTTTTTTGATGACATTTTGGGTAGTCATAATATAGGACAACTTTTTAGAGCAAAGCGCGCTCTCACCTAATTCTAATTATTATTGTCAATTGAATAGTGAAAGCGCAGGGTTACTACAGTGAGATTATAAGGTAAAAAGCAATGTACTCACGCCAATAGTGACATGAATACATTGCTAACGATGTTAGATTAAATTTTTAAGAGTTAATGGCAGCTTAGCGACTTACTCAGCACCAGTATCCACTTGGATAGACATACCAATTTGGTTGGCAAGTTCAGCAAATCCTGGGAAGCTGGTATTAACCGTTTCAACCCCTTCAATCGTAATTTTCTTGGATGCACGCAGACTGGCAACAGAGAAGCTCATCGCAATACGGTGATCATGATGCGAGACAATATGACCACCACCAAAGACAGGTTGGCTATTGTTTACTTCACCGTTTTCGGTAGCTACGCCTTTACCTTCAATAATGAGACCATCATCAGTCACAGTACAATCAATACCAAGCGTATGTAACCCTTCTGCCATCACAGCGATACGATCTGACTCTTTGACACGCAGCTCTTTAGCACCAGTCAAGACCGTACGGCCTTTTGCACAGCTAGCTGCGATAAATAGCACAGGGAATTCATCAATCGCCAATGGTACGAGATGCTCTGGTATTTCAATACCGACTAGGTTTGAGCTGCGAATCGTAATATCAGCAACTGGCTCGCCGCCTACATGTGTCTCATTGCTTAGGCTAATATCTGCATTCATTAATTTTAGAATATCAATGACGCCAGTACGCGTAGGGTTGATACCTACTTGGGTCAAGGTCAGCTCGCTATTTTGACTGATGGCCGCTGCCACCATAAAAAACGCTGCAGATGAGATATCAGCAGGAACTGCGATATCGCCACCTGTTAGTGTGCCGCCACCAGTGACACTGATGCGATTGCCTTCAACGGTTACCGGATAACCAAAGGCCGATAGCATACGCTCAGTGTGGTCACGGCTGATCTCAGGCTGTGTGACCGTTGTCGTACCCTCGGCCCATAGACCTGCTAGTAACAAGCAAGACTTTACCTGAGCTGAAGCAACTGGCATATCATATTCAGTGCCCTGTAATGGCTTGCCAACCGTATCACGACCAGTGATACTCAGCGGTGCCGTACCACTATGACCAGTACTCTGAATCACAGCTCCCATAGACCGTAGCGGTGCCGCCACGCGCTCCATTGGGCGTTTATTCAAGCTAGTATCACCTGTCAACACGCTATCAAACGATTGCGCCGCCAAGATACCAGATAGCAGACGCATACTGGTGCCAGAGTTACCCATATACAGTGGGGTTTTGCTAGGTTTTAAACCATTCATACCGACACCATGAATGGTCAAATTGCCATTATCAGGGCCTTCGATAGTCACACCCATATCACGGAATGCTTGCAGCGTCGCTAGCGCATCTTCCCCTTCCAAAAACCCAGTAACATTTGTCACGCCTGTGGCAAGACTGCCGAGCATAATGCTGCGATGCGAGATAGATTTGTCACCAGGAATCGCGATGGTGCCAGAAACAGTATTGCTAGGGGTAATATTATAAGAAGCTGACATAGCAGAAGTATCCGTATAAGGGGTGCTGGCTAACATATGGCCGAAATGTCGCCGTGCGGCTTGCGCGCGGCCCAAAAGTCCCATCAGGGCGGTTGAATCTTTATCAATGATAAGCTGGCGCATCGCCTGTAAATAGACACCATACTCATCAAGGGCGCTAACAATCGCGCTTTGGTTGGCAAAAAATATATCATGCCACATTTTAGGGTCACTGGCGGCGATACGGGTAAAATCGCGGAACCCACCAGCGGCATAACGAAACATATCTAAATTATCATCATGGCTTGCCAATTGCTCAACCAAATTAAAGGCAAGTAAATGTGGCAAATGGCTGGTGTGCGCTAATATGCGGTCATGGTGCTCAGCATCCATTGACATGACATTTGCGCCTACTGATTCCCATAATAGTCGCAACTTTGCAATAGCAGTTGCACTGGTTGTCGGTAGCTCGCAAATAATGACACTATGATTGACAAATAAACTGGCGCGGCGCGCATGATACCCTGAATTTTCAGCCCCAGCAATTGGATGCGCTGGCACTAGACCTATCGGCAGCGAACCAAACACTGCCTTAGCGGCATCAATGATATTGACTTTAGTACTACAGACATCTGTCATGATGCAGTCACTGGCAAGCTGTCCGTTATCCATCGCTTGCTTGATATCAACAAACACTGCTTGAACTGCCTGTACTGGCACTGCAATGATGATTAAATCACTGCCAGCGATGACGTCTTGTAGGTTTGCACTACCAGCATCAAGTAGACCATGCTCGATGGCTTCTGTGATACTTGGTGCATGCCTATCGACTGCTACCAAACGCTCGCTCAAGCCATTATCTTTAATAGCTTGCGCAAAACTGGCACCAATCAGCCCAAGTCCAATCACGCAAACTTGTTTAAATATAGGTAGCGTAGTATTTAGAGACGATTGAAGTTTATTATTTTTCTGACTACTCACGGCTTTTCTCATTGGACACACTAAGACATAGATAGGGCCAGTCTTAGTGTTATAAATTTTAATGGCTAATTAAGAACAGTTTTTAAATTACAAAGCACTTATAGATGCGCTTAGTCTTCAGTCAAAATAGAACGCAGAGTATCAATCAAACGTAGGTTGTCTTCAGCCACACCTACTGTGATACGTAGCCAGTTAGGTAGTCCATAAGCATCCAACGGACGGACGATAACGCCTTGTTCAAGTAGTGCCTGATGGATAGAAGCAGCGGTTATATCTTCCATCTCAACCTGCACTTCGACCATAATAAAATTGGCATGCGACTTCACAAAACCTAATCCTAGCGCGTCAAACTGCTTTTCTAGCCAGCGCATTTGCTCATCATTCGTTAGACGAGTTTTTTCGATAAAGTCTTGATCGGCAAGTGCAGCAGCAGCGGCAGCTAAACCGATACGGCTGACATTAAATGGCTGACGAATACGGTTTAATAAGTCGGCCACTGGCACTGAGCTTAGGGCATAGCCGACACGCAAACCTGCCAGCCCATAAGCTTTAGAAAAAGTACGCACAATAATGACATTATCGAACTCATCTAATAGTGTGCGGTTGTTACTCTCAGGACTATACTCGATATAAGCTTCATCTAGTACCACCAAGACTGAGCTTGGCACACTGGCAACGAACTGATACAGCTCTTTTTGCTCTAGCTGCGTACCCGTTGGATTATTCGGATTGGCAATAAAAACGATTTTGGTATTCGAGTTATCTTGCACCGCTTGGCTCATGGCTTTTAGATTATGGCCGAAGCGCTGAGCAGGCACTTCAATGCCCGTGGCACCTTGCATCTTCGCTAGCATAGGATAAACCACAAAAGCATACTGGCTATAGACGATGGCATCATCAGCACCCACAAAGCTGCGTGCTAAAATATCGAGCAAATCATCAGAGCCATTACCTAAGGTAATTTGATTGGCATTGACATCGTTAAAATCAGCCAGCGCTTGCTTTAGATAGTAGCCATTGCCATCAGGATAGCGCGACAACTGCCCTAGCTGCTCAGTCACTGCTAGCGTCACTCGGGGTGAGCATCCCATTGGATTCTCATTACTAGCCAGCTTGACCACGTCTGAGACACCATACTCACGTGTCAGCTCTTCAATCGGCTTACCAGTTTGATAAGGTGCTAATGCCAAAATACTGTCGTAAGCTGGCGTTAACGGCGATAGATCTGATGCGGTCAATTGAGTAGTCTGCATGGTTTATCCTTAGATGGTGTCTGTAAATGCTTTTTTTGAATACTATCTGTAAAAGCTAAGACCCATCTATTATGTATGAATACCTGTGAGTAAGCCTATAGTTGTCTATAGGTAGTCTTCTATAGGACAGCTTTTGGATATGAGCCTAATATGCGCAAATCTTTGACCAATGGACGAATATCATTGATGGCAGCGCTAACGTTTGGATCATTAACGTGACCATTCATATCGATAAAGAATACGTATGCCCACTTGTTAGGACGCTCAGGACGTGTCTCAATGCTAGTCATCGATACGTCATGGTATGACAAAGGTTTCAAGATTTCGATCAGTGCGCCTGCTTTATCGTGAGCGGAGACGACGATCGAAGTTTTGTCTTGCCCAGATGGCGCAATCGCCTCATGACCGATGATAAGGAAGCGTGTGGTGTTGCTTGGATTGTCTTCGATATTTGAGTAGAGCTTATGCAAGCCATACTCTGCAACAGCAACGTCACCTGCAATCGCAGCTGAATGCCATTCGTTTTTGAGGCGGCGAGCGGCTTCACCATTGCTTGATACAGCAACGCGTTCAACATTAGGGAAGTTTACATCTAGCCAATGACGGCACTGAGCAAGCGACTGCTGATGCGAATAAATACGGCTCAAGCCATCAATCTTGGTATGCTCAGCAACCAAGAAGTTTTGATGAATTGGCAGCTCAACTTCACCTATGATCTTTAAGGTAGAAGATAAGAAGCCATCTAGAGTATGGTTGACGACGCCTTCTGAAGAGTTCTCGACAGGAACCACGCCATACATCGCTGTCCCCGCTTCGACTTCGCGGAACACATCAGTAATGGTTGTCATCGGCACAGTATCAGCGGCTTTACCAAAGTGCTTGAGGGCAGCGGCATGCGTAAAGGTACCGACAGGGCCCAAGAAGGCAATACGCTGCGGCGCTTCTAAATCCAAGCATACTGACATGATTTCACGGAATAAACGCGCCATTTTCTCATCAGCGATTGGACCTGCATTACGCTCCATGACAGCTTTTAGTACCTGTGCTTCACGCTCAGGGCGGTAAAAGATAGGATTGCTATTGTCATCAGCAGCGGTATGATTTTTCTTTACCATGGCTACTTGCTGAGCCAACTTTGCACGGTTGTTGATTAACGTTTGGATCTCACAGTCTACTGCGTCAATATTTTGGCGAATATTGTCTAAAAACTCTTTTTCAGTTGCGGTATCGCTAGCGCCTGTAGTGGTTTGATTTAGATTATCCATTGTTTGCTCTGGTGACTGCTCGTTCATTACCGCCCATCCTTTTTAGATTTTATCGCTGTTAGATATTACTATTATTTAAATATTGCTATGACGTAGGTTAGCTCTATTGCCAAATCTGACTATTTTCTGTTTTCAATTAAAGGCTGATGATAGAAACTATGTTCAAAACCAACCTCAAAACAGTCTATCAAAAACACCTTATATTGCTAGTGCCATTTGGCGTTAATGCTATATTTACTGCCAAATACAGCAGCTTGATACATATCCGGCTCTACTATAGCAAAAACTAAGGTCAGTGCCCATGCGTAAATGCGTATAAATATACCAACTGTTATTAATATTAGCACAGCTGAGCCAGATAACAGCGACGCATAGCATAACTATGAGGCAACACCTGTCCAAAACTGTGTTACAGTTCCAGTTCAGCTCCCTACCCTGTTATATATAAGAGGAGCATCATGTGATTAATAAAAAAAGGATACCTGATGAGCGCATTACAACAGCTACGCACTATGACCACGATTGTTGCTGATACTGGTGACCTTGCCGCTATTGCCCGTTTAAAACCTATCGATGCAACCACCAACCCAAGCCTTATTACCAAGGCTCTGATTCATCCTGACAACCAAGGCATGTTGTCAGAGACCATGAGTCGTCATAATGGTGACGTGGATGCCGTAATCGATGCACTGACCATTCAGGTTGGCTGCGATATTTTAGAGCTGATTGAAGGCCGAGTCTCTACCGAAGTGGACGCTCGCTTATCTTATGATACTCAAGCCACGATAGATAAGGCACTGGCCTTTATGGATGCTTACCAAAAAGCGGGCGTCGATTCAGAGCGAGTATTGATCAAAATGGCGGCAACTTGGCAAGGTATCGAGGCGGCGCGCTATCTTGAGACTCAAAATATCCACTGTAACCTGACCCTACTGTTTGGACAACACCAAGCGATTGCTTGTGCAGATGCTGGCGTGACCCTGATATCACCTTTCGTTGGCCGTATTCTAGATTGGCAAAAACGCCAACAAAGCCGTCAAAACGTACCGGCTTCTGATGACATGGGCGTACAGTCAGTCAAGCTCATTTATCAGTATTACAAACAGCACGGTTACGAGACGCAAGTGATGGGCGCTAGTTTCCGCTCTACCGAGCAAATTTTGGCATTGGCAGGTTGTGACTTGTTGACGATAGCTCCCAACCTCATTGATGAGTTGGCAGCCATGGATACTGAGGTAACTCGTCAACTGTCTCCGAGTATGTCGATGGATATGAAGGCGATGACTCAAGTAAGCTTAACACATGAAGAATTTAGTGCTGCATATCAGCAAGACAAGGTTACACAGGACTTGTTACCTAAAGGTATTGACGGTTTTATCGGGGCGCGTGACGAGCTGGCTAAGACATTAGCAGCCATTCGCGGACAATAATAGCCACACGACAGAGGACGACTGATACTGGGCTGGCACAAAAGATATTTGCCTACTAATAGTAAGTTGGCTATCATTACCTACTTCAAATGACAAGAAGCAAGGCTTATATGAAACGGCTATCAATATTATTGGCAGGCAGTGCTTTAGCGATCAGCGCCCAGGCAGTCAACTGGGTAAAGGTGTCCGAGAGCGGCTCTGGATCAGTTTTTAGTATAGATTTGGATTCTATTGAAAGCTCTGACATCAGTATCATAGATGAAAAAGACGTCGAAAATATCACAGTATCTATCCTTAGAACCTATCCTAAAGACAAAGATACCGATAAAGATGACTCGAAGGAAGAAAAAAACAGTATTGACCATAGTGAGCAACAACTACTCATTTCATGTAAAGACGCCAGTTACTATAGACGAGCCTTTGTTAACTACGATGCTGAAGGCAAAGTAACCAAATCATGGCAGTCAGAAAAACCAATATTGACCACAAAAGACTTTAAAGTCACCACACCAAAGACAGTCGGTCGTACGGTGATAGAGCAGTCTTGTAAGGACTACGAACAAGACGAAGAGCAATAAATACAGCCTACTTAACACAATACTAAAAAACATCAATACGGTATCAAAAAAAGCGCCCTGACATAGTGTCAAGGCGCTTTTTTATTTGGAGAATCGTTTAACTATAGTCAAAGAACTCTAAAATGGGTACAAGGCAGCCGACTGCAGATTGTACAAATAATACATCTAAGGAGGGTAACGCCGTAGCGATTTAGTAGTTCACCGACTATATATCGACTATCCAACGTGTCTAGTAGTCAAAAACATAGCAATTCATTTTAAGCTTTTAGTACCGTATAAACAGGTACTGGGAACTCGCCATGCAAGTCGACCAAGTCCAGTAACACTAACGCACCGACCACAGTATGGTCAGCCGATTGACACAGCTCGTAAGCGGTAGTCAACGTACCACCAGTCGCCAAGATATCATCGACCAATAGTACGCGCTCAGGCGGTAGATTGTTTTGCATCTCAAGCGTGTCTTTACCATACTCCAGTGCATAGGCTTTGTTGGCTACAGGGGGTGGTAGCTTACCTGGTTTACGTAGCAAGATCATGCCTTTGCCCAGACGACCTGCTAGCATACTGGCAAATACAAAACCGCGCGCTTCCACTGCACCCAGACAATCTACCTCGTCCATAAGCCCTTCTGGCAATGCAGCAAGTAGCGCGTCAATGACAGCGTCAATATGACTGCGCAGTAACGGGGTAATGTCATAAAAATCAATGCCAGCTTTTGGAAAGTCTGGTACTGTGCGAATAATCTGCCAAAACGGATGGTCAGTATTGAGCATATGTGACGTATCATTGTTGGTGGCGGATGTGGCGGCGGCATTGGTACTCATGATGACCCTTAGCTTATGTATTTAGATGGTTTAGTTAGTTTAGATAAGACAACAACTGGATGATATATCAGCGATAAATGCTAAGCATTACTGTGAATTTAGCGGCGATTATTATAGCATAATTGGTTTTCGTATGGCGGGCTGGCGTCCAGTCTTGTTATTAAGCGCTAATAAGGTAACGTATGTGATTGACTTGATAAAAGAAAAGTCATCTCAATATACAAGTGTAAACTTAACTATGAAAATTGCGGTTATATGCTAAACTACGTGCGTTTTTGCAGTCTAATATAATAGCTGTAATATTAAAAATGAGCGTTTATAGCACGCTGTAACTGTAATACTGGTAATGATCGATAGGACTATTTATGAAACGTTATGAATGTATTGTCTGCGGCTGGATATATGATGAGGCGCTTGGCTGCCCAGAAGAAGGTATCGCACCTGGTACTAAGTGGGAAGACATCCCTGATGACTGGACTTGCCCTGAGTGCGGTGTCGGCAAGCTTGATTTTGAGATGCTTGAGCTGTAGTAGATGACCCTCTAATTAGGACACTTCATGACAAAATCAAATGACATCAATAGTGCCAAATTGCCTGAAACGCTAGATAACAATCTAGAAGATCATCTGAATAACTACCCTACTCCTGAGTGGCGCAAATTTGGGGAGCACCAATGGCGCGACTCTGACTTGAGTAAGCACCTCCGTCAAGCAATGATTGACATCGGTGATGGTATTGAGTTGTGTGTCGAAGCTGGCGGTAATCCCAATAATCCGCCACTGCTGATGATCATGGGGCTAGGCTCACAAATGATATTTTGGCCAGACAATTTTATTAAGCGCTTTATCGATGCTGGTTTTTTTGTGATTCGTTTTGATAATCGTGATATCGGCTTGTCTTCTAAAGTGCAGATAGAAGGTTTGCCGCGTATTAGCCAGCTTAAAATGATGGTACGCCTACAAACAGGGCTGTCTAATAAAAGCACACAGGTTGCTTATAACTTGACAGACATGGCTGAAGACACCGCACGTCTAATTAAAGCACTCAAGCTTGGCAAGACACATCTGCTTGGGGCTTCGATGGGCGGTATGATTGCACAAATTGTGGCGGCACGTTATCCAAGCTTAGTGCAGCGAATGGCGCTTATGTTTACCACGACCAATCGTGCGTTTTTGAAGCCGCCAAAGCCCAAACAGCTATATACCCTTATCAATCGTCCAGAGAGCCACTCTGAGCGTGATATCGTGCGTCATAGTGTTTGGTTTATGAAGACCGTTGGTACACCAGGTCATGTGAATGTGCGTATGGTCCGTGAAATCGCTAAGATTCGCTATCAGCGCAACTTCCACCCGCTTGGTACAGTACAGCAGCTCAATGCTATCTTGGCATCAGGCTCTATCAGTCGGTTTAGTAAGCAAGTCAAAGCACCGACGATTGTATTACATGGTAGCGCTGATGGACTCCTGCCTGCCTCACAGGGCCGAGTCGTTGCCAAGACCATCCCTAATGCTACGTTCCATCTCATCGAAGGTATGGCACACGATATTCCAGAGTATTATCAGCCTTATATGGTCGACTTAATCAGTAATCATTTATCGAGCAAATAGCTGTAGAAGACTAAGCCTTGTCTTCGATTCAATCGATAGTCATCTAAGTGAGCTAAAAGCATTAGTGTTAAAAAAAGAGTGTAAAACCTATCGCTAACTCACAGGTTTTACACTCTTTTTTATTGCTTATTTAATCCTAGGGCGTGTCCTCAATTCAATCGATAGTTATCTAAATGGGTTAAAAATGGCTAAATCTTGCCAAACAGCGTCAAATAGCTGACTAATATCTCGATATTATCTGCGCTATTTTCATTGTTTGACTGCGATTTATCTCATTTTTATCACCATTTTTAAAATGAGGACACGCCCTAGCAATTGCATCAATCACAAGCAACGCCAGCGCCTTCCTTATCAATACACATTTTATTCCCATTCTTTAGGTTGCCAATCCACGCCTTACCACCTATAAATACGAAGGATGGTTTGCCCTGATAGCTATCGTTAGCGTTCACACCATTATTAGCAAAGCGAAAAGGAATCACCAGCTCACCGCCTAAATTGACAAAGCCCCACTCTTCACCGATACGCACGCCAGCATATTCCTCAGAAAACGGACGCACTTCATCAAATGAGTACGTAATCATCGTGACATTATTGTCATCGACGAAACCCCATTTACCATCTTGCTGACGCGATTGAAGTGTCGTAAAACGCGCCGGTGCAGACTGTAATGCTGTGCTAGATTTTTCGTTAGAAGAAGTAGGTTTATTCACTGCCTGAGTGTTATTCTGGGCATTCGGATCACTCGCCGCATTGCCGTTTTTATCCACCCAACTGGTTGCACGACCTTTACGCACACGCGCTACTCCATTACGATAATTATCGATATCATCAATCGCTGCAGAAAATGAGACAACGGTACTATTGGCTGTGTTAATCACACCATAGTTACCCTCTTTTTTTACCACGATACGCCCATCCGATACAGGCCGCGCCCAACCTTGACTCTCTGTCAATATATCGTACATGGCAGGCACGACTTCGCGGCCCTGCATATTGAGATAACCGACGCGACTGTTACGCAGTACAGGCAACAGTCCACCTGACAGTTTATCGGCATCGACTTTTTGATAACGCGATAAATCAACGACTCGTTTGCCTTTTTTATCGATTAACGCCACTGGCGCACCAAAATCTTTGATCGCCAAAAAGTAACTGCTACTAGCCGTGCAGGAGACGTTTTTGTAATAACTTTTTGGGCTTTTACAGCTGGCGGCATGTGCGCTAGGCATCAAAAACAATGCGCTAGATAGCATCGTCACGACGACACTGTATTGCGATATTTTTGGTAGCAAGCCAGACAATGTATGTGGCTGTTTTTTTGATAGCAATCGTTGAAGCATAAATAAACCTAGACAAATAATATAGATTGTTTGGTATAACAAATCAGACGTTAAGTACATTATATCGTCAATCTACTATACATGTGTTGCAGCAATAATGGCGCTTAAAGTGCTACACACATATTATCCCTACAAACCATCTCTACAAAAATATCACTTGTATACATCATGCGCTTTTATACTCCTACGAATCGTCACCCTGATACAAATATTTTGATATAAATACTATTACCCAACTGTCATAAGACTCTTGTGAAAAACGTAGCTATATCAAATACTTTGATTATTTATTTGCGTCTAACGTGCCCAATAATCCTCCGCATAGCGAGAGTATCTGTATTCACCGTAATAAATTGTGGTTTTGCCATTTCATTTTGCACTGAAAACCACGACAATATGGCTTTGTGTCAACATAAGTTCTGACATGATGCAATGATAATAAGAGTGCTGTTATTCAAATACTGTTATAAGGACAAATTATGGCTATTGCTTCAACGCGATCTGCACCTATTGGCTTAGTCATTGGTTGTATCATTTTTGGGTTGGGCAGCTTAATTGTCGCTCACGTCGATATTGGTGGTTGGGCCATGTCGTTTTGGCGATTGGCTGTTTCTGGTATTGTATTTGCGGTATTGGCTAAGATAATGGGCCAACGAACGCCCAAATCAAGACGGGCCGTTTTTTATGCGCTACTATCGGGAGCATTTCTAGGATTAGATTTGGCGCTGTGGCATGAGAGTATTTATGCGGTTGGGCCTGGTATTTCGACGCTGCTTAATAGTCTGCAAATATTTTTCTTGGCTGCGATTGGGTTTTTGTATTTTAATGAGCGTCAGTCTATCGTGCAGCTTATTAGTTTGTTTTTAGCCATGATAGGCGTGGCGATGATAGGTAGTCCTGAATTTGCACACAATACCGCTGCGACTTGGGGCTTTGTCACTGGGATTGTATCTGGTGCCATGCTAGCGGCTTCGATGACCTTTATCCGCAAAACGCATGACACTGAACCGACGCCTATATTTATGCTAATGCAGCTGATCAGTATCGGCGGCGTCTTAGCCATGATTATACCGATGTTTGTATTTGACACAGATAATATCCTACCCAATACATGGTCTGAGATTGGCTGGGTGCTTATCTATGGTACGGTGATGCAGTGCTTAGCATGGGGATTGATTGCCTACTCTATTCCTAAACTATCTCTAGCACTGACTGGACTGCTATTATTGACTGAACCTATTGCAGCCCTTGTCATTGACTATAGCTGGCTGGACAAGCCGATTAACACTTTACAGTGGAGTGGTGCACTATTAACGATGTTTGCTATTTACTTAGGCTCATTGAAGCCAAAGCCACGCGCCCTTCGCCGCTATCGATTTTTTTCAAGATTTTATAAGCGAGATTATAAATAGTTCCGATACTGTTGTTCTATACTATAGTCTAATCCAAATAAAACCGATACAACCCTATTAACAATTGCATTTAATGAAATAAACGATGACTTATTCAATAGACTATCGCAAACAGGTACTTTCTAGCATCACTGATGGTATGACCATACGAGAAGCTGCGCTATTTTATGGACTTAGCACCAGCACCATTCACAGCTGGCAGAAGAAATTAGCGCCTAAAACAACCAGAAATAAAGCACCGACTAAAATACCTGATGACGCATTGATTGAAGACGTAAAAAGATACCCAGATGATTATAACTATGAAAGAGCTCGTCGCTTGAACTGTAGTAAAACGGGCATCTTTAATGCTTTAAAGCGTCTTGGTATCAGTCAAAAAAAAGACCTTGGAACATCCAAAAGCGTGTCCGATAAAAAGAGCGATATTCCAGAGTAGGCTTGATCGCTTTACGCAGCAAGGCTATCCCATTGTCTATATGGATGAAAGCGGCTTTGAGGCTGAAACCATTCGTTCTCATGGCTATGCACCGATTGGTAAACCCTGTATCGATAGCTACAACTGGCAAGCTTCGAGACGTACGAATGTCATCGGAGCTCTCTATGAAAAAATGCTATTTGCGCTTGATTACTTTGAACACAATATTAACAGCAGCATATTCTACCACTGGTGCAAATACACGCTAATCCCAAGTCTTAAAACTAAATGCGTGATTGTCATGGATAATGCTCGATTTCATAAGAGTAAGCGTATTCAAAAGCTACTTAATAGACATGGTCATCGTATTTTATGGCTGCCGCCGTACAGCCCTGATCTAAACCCTATCGAGAAAAAATGGGCACAGGCTAAGTTTCTACGCCAAGGATGGATGGAGAATAATCTACCTAAACTGTTTCGTGATATGGGCTGTATCGATTTTATAAAGACTTAACTATACTGTTGCTCAACACTGCCATAAAAAAGCGCCCATGCTATCGGTAGCATGGGCGCTTTTTGTTAGATGAGATATGCTTTGACTATCTTTATTTGATAAGCTCAAACTTCAATCTCATCAGTATTACTTATTTCGCTTCAGAGCTTTGGTTAAACAAAGCATTCAACACGATAGCGGCTAAAGTAGCAGTACCGATACCGCCTAAATCAAAGCCGCCTAAGTGCAAGCTAAAGTTACCGGTACCCATAATGACCGTCACTGCTGCGATGATCAAGTTGCTGTTTTTACTAAAATCAATATGGCTATCGATCCATATTTTTATCCCAGCAACCGTGATAAGACCAAAGACAACAATAGAAGCACCGCCCAACAGAGCTGCTGGTATGGTCTGAATGATCGCACCAAACTTTGGTGACAGTCCCAATATGATAGCAACCAATCCTGCTACGACAAATATCGTCGTGCTATACACTTTGGTAACCGCCATGACACCGATGTTTTCAGCGTAAGTAGTGACACCTGTACCACCAAATCCTGCCGAAAAAGTCGTGGCCAAACCGTCCGCCAAAAATGCTCGGCCCATATAAGGCGTCACACGAGCCTTGGTCATGCCCTCTACTGCCTTAAAGTGCCCTAGGTTTTCAGCCACCAAAATAAAAGCCACAGGTGCAATTAGGATAATAGCGCTCATCTCAAAGCGCGGCGTATGAATGCTTGGTAGTCCAAACCATGAAGCGGCAGCTACTGTACTAAAATCAATCGCTGTACCAAAGCCTAGAATATTGGTCATGACAAAATAAGCAACGTACGACAGAACCAGACCGACGAGTAGCAACAGACGACGCAACATACCGCGAGTAAATACTGCAACACCACTAATGAGCAGTACGGTCAAGGTAGCCATCCAAGCATCAAACTGATTGGCAGACACGCCTTGAATGGTCACTGGCGCCAAGTTAAGACCGATAATCATGACAATCGCACCCGTCACGATAGGCGGCATCAAACGCTCAATCCAACCTGTACCTGTCTTCATCACTAGCAGACCAATCAATGCATAAATAATACCGCAGGCCATAATACCGCCTAGCGCAACATTTAGATTGTCATTGAACCCTGCGCCTGCATAAGCGGTCACCGCGATGACGGGACCAATGAAAGCAAAGCTTGATCCCAAGTAGCTCGGCATACGCCCACCGGTAATCATAAAGAACATTACTGTACAGATACCGGACATCAAGATAGCTAAGTTAGGATCAAACCCCATCAATAAAGGTGCAAGCACAGTTGCACCAAACATGGCAAACGTATGCTGTATACCGAGCAATACGCTTTTTGACGGAGGTAAATAGTCGTTGATACCGACTGGATCACGATCCAAGTCACCCTTATAAGGACGCCATGTCGGAAACCAACGGCCATTTTCAAAATCTGGATTGTGCGGATAATTGATAGCGGCTGAATCAATGCCTGCAGACTCCAAGGCATTTTGAGTCGATAGATCTTGAGCGCTATTGTCTGACGCTGATGAAGGGTCTTTTTGAGATGGCATGCGCGCTTGTCCTATGTGAGCTAAGCTAAAGTAATAGGCTAGAATAACTGATAAAATAAGTATATTAATAAATGGATATATTTCTAAGGGCTTGTATAAATAGCAAAACGTTAAGTCTTTCTATCTATAATATGTCATCCTAATTCATTCATTTATGTTGTAATATGACAAACCAAAAGTATTATTTGGTATGATAGCCATATCTTGCTAGATGTATGAATACGGATATGTCTGACTGAAAAATTTAGTCTTTTTTAATCCGTCTTATTTTACGATGATAACCAACTTACAGGATGTTACATAGTTGTTGACTGCGAGCATGATAACGGAGTTTCAAAATAAATAAAAGTTATTATTCGATTGCCCTCAGTGCTCATTTACCTTATAACCTTCATAAATAGTGTCTCGCGCCCACCTATCAATGGTGACTAGGAGCGAAGGCTGTCTATTATATTTTTCACAAAAGCGCCCAATGCCATAGATAAAATAGGCTAAAGCGCTTAAAATTTTTGGTGACTTATTATGATCAGTGTTTTTGATTTATTTAAAATCGGCATCGGCCCATCCAGTTCGCATACAGTCGGACCGATGGTCGCTGCAAACTTATTTTTGACCTCGCTAACTGAGCAGATGGAACTGACTGCGGTTAAGACCATTGAGATTGAACTGTATGGCTCTTTGGCAGCGACCGGAAAAGGCCATGCAACAGATACCGCTATCTTGTTAGGACTGCTTGGACATACGCCTAGCACGATAGACACACGCATGACCAGCAGCTACCTATCTCCTATCTTCTCTGACAAGATTCTCAATGTATCAGGCACGCATACGATTGCTTTTGATACAGAGCAAGACATCTACTGGTATGACGATACTGTGCTGCCTTATCATCCTAATGCATTGACGCTACGTGCTATCTCAACTGAAGGCATTCGCTATCAGCAGACTTACTATTCAGTCGGTGGCGGTTTTGTCATCAATGAAGAAGATGCAACTAACCCAGACGAAGATCATGCCAGCCCGACCATCAATAGAGTTCCCTACCCGTTCAATAACGCAGCAGAGCTACTAGAGCAATGTCGTGAGCATGACTTGAGCATCAGCGAATTGGTACTAGCAAACGAATGTCACTTCCATGCCAAAGAAGAAGTATTTGCTTATCTAGATAGCATTTGGGAAGTCATGCAAGACTGCGTCAAACAAGGCTGTGAAAATGGCGGTATCCTACCGGGTGGATTAGATGTAAAACGCCGTGCCCAAGATTTGCACACGCAGCTGTGCGCTGAAAAAGACCAACCGATAACCAAGACTGATAAGTTAGCCGCTATGGACTGGGTCGATTTGTACGCGCTCGCCGTTAACGAAGAAAACGCAAATGGCGGCAAAGTAGTCACTGCTCCAACCAATGGCGCAGCAGGTATCATTCCTGCCGTACTGCATTACTATCGTGACTTTTTGCCCAACTACAGCCAAGATGGCGTTCGTAAATTTTTGCTAAACGCCACTGCTATCGGTAGCCTTATCAAACAAAATGCTTCAATCTCTGGTGCTGAAGTCGGTTGCCAAGGTGAGGTTGGTTCTGCGTGTGCAATGGCAGGCTCTGCACTGGCAGAAATCATGAATGGCACGCCAGCTAAATGCCTAAATGCAGCAGAGATTGGCATTGAGCACAATCTAGGTCTTACTTGTGATCCTATTGGCGGACTGGTACAAGTGCCTTGTATCGAGCGTAATGCGATGGGCGCAGTCAAGGCAATCAATGCAGCACGCTTAGCCTGTAGAGGCAATGGTCAGCACTTCGTCTCTTTAGATAAAGCGATAGAGACGATGAAGCAAACAGGAGCTGATATGTCTGATAAGTATAAAGAAACAGCACGAGGCGGTCTGGCGATTTATGCTGACAATAGAATCCCTACGGCAACGCGCGGTGTCAGTGTTAATTATAGTCAGTGCTAGGTTAACTTCTCGAGAAATAATTTACTGACAATAGAAACAACAAAAAGGCCTCTAACGAATTAGAGGCCTTTTTTGTCATGTATAACTGCTTTATCGTCTATATATTGCTATCAATATTATTCAGCAGTTTTTGATACCACTTCGTTTAGAATCCATACTGGCTGCACTACGTTTGAGCCTTCTGCTGTTACTGCTTCTTGGCGTACATCTAGGACATAACGATAGTTCGGCTCATAGGTAAAGCCCTGAATATTACCGTTTAGCGTTGTGTAGTTTTTCTGATAGGTTTGGCGATACTGCAAGCACTGTGATTCAACCATGCTGCCATCAGTAGCAGTTAAGTCACATACTGCTTTACGCGGTGCAATTTCCACTTCAAAACTTGGAATATTAACTACTTTTACATTCATAGGTTGTCCTTCAACAACCATCGTGCGCTCATCATCCATACTCATCGTAGAGCAACCAGAAAGGGCAAAAGTCGTCATCAATGCTGCAAGTGCTAATTTCTTCATTATTCAATCCTCAGATAATTGTTATTGATTCTTTATTGATAGCTTAGTTACTGGCTTATTTATTGATTTAGCTAATAATTCATTGCTACTTAGATAAACTTATTGTTTTGAACACCTTATCTTGCTTTGCTACAAGCTAATAAGGTTGTTTGCTTCTTACTGAAACCATTATAGGTCGCTATTCGTCTTACCCTCTATAACTGCTTTGTAAAGTAACGTCAGCTTTTGCAACTGATGTTAATGAAGCGTATTGAATAGCAGAGTTATTTGCTACTGAGCAGAAGTTTGACATTAAAAAGCCAGAACAAATATTGTTCTGGCTTTGATGCAACTACGCAAATTCTGTTTTATGGAGAAGTACTAGCTACGATAATCAGCGTTTATTTTGACGTAATCGTATGACAAATCGCAGGTATATACGGTATCGCTAGCATCGCCACGTGCAAGGTCGATATGAATGGTAATCTCAGGTCGGCTCATGACTGTTTTGCCCGCCTCTTCTGTATAGTCAGGTGCAACACCGCCATTTTGACAAATCATTACCTCGTCTAGATACACATCAACTTGCTCTGTATCTAAATTTTCGATACCAGCATAGCCCACTGCTGCTAATATGCGTCCCCAGTTAGCATCACTGGCAAAGAATGCCGTTTTTACTAAGGGTGAATGTGCGACTGCATAAGCCACATCGCAGCATTCTTGCGTGGTCTGACCGCCAGTCACCTTGACCGTCATGAATTTAGTAGCGCCTTCGCCATCACGCACAATCAATTGTGCCAGACGGACAAACACATCAGCCAATGCATCAAATACAGGCTGATAATGTGGATGCTCTGTGCTATCAATCACCTCTGAGCTAGCAGCACCTGTTGCGATTAACACACAACAGTCATTGGTTGAGGTATCGCCATCGACAGTAATTCGGTTGAAAGACTGCTCATTGATAGCGCTTAGCATTTCTTGCAGTAAGTCAGCGGTGATATTGGCATCTGTCGCCACATAGCCTAGCATGGTCGCCATATTTGGGCGTATCATTCCTGAGCCTTTAGACATACCAGTGACATGATAGCTAGTACCTGCTACATCAATTTTTTGGCTGGCCAATTTAGGAATAGTATCTGTCGTGCGAATGCCATTAGCAGCGGCTAGCCAGCTATCAGACGCTAGATTAGCCAATGCATTATCCAAACCTGCGATGACGGCATCACTATTTAACGGCTCACCAATCACGCCAGTAGAGAATGGCAATATCGTATTGGTATCTACACCGGCCTTGTCAGCCAATGCTGTACAGATATCAATAGCGCGGCGCTTGCCATCAGCGCCCGTACCTGCATTTGCGTTACCCGTATTGGTGACTAAATAGCGCGGACTAACCTTAGCAAAGTGCTCACGCAATACTCGCACTGGCGCGGCACAAAAGGTGTTTTTAGTGGTTACAACCGCAGTAGTGGCCTTGTCAGATATTTCGATAACTACTAGATCGTCGCGGTCCTTATAACGGACACCTGCCGCTGTGGCACTGAGTTTGATACCATCGATAGGATAGATAACGTCAGGTACTGATACATTTCCAACAGCCATAATAAAATCCTTATTTCTCAATTTTTATCGTTATTTGTGTAATACGAAGTGATAAATACTATAGTCAGTTTAAGCTTATTCAAATACAAGAAGCACTAGCTTCAGCTCTATAACTAATAAACTGAGCAAGCTGATTATCGTACCTAGTTTACATAAGATTGACTATATATAGGCATCACGGTATATAAGTATTACTGTTTCTTTAGGTCAAATGCTGACCAAATCGGTGCATGGTCAGATGGTTTTTCCATAGCACGTAGCTCATAACTGATACCAGCATCGATACATTTATCGATTAAGTCTGAGGTACATAGAATATGATCAATACGTAACCCGCGCTTAGGTTCATCGTTGAAGCCGCGACTGCGATAATCAAACCAGCTGTATAACTCAGTGCTCTCTGGATAATGCAGACGGTAAGTATCTGTCAGCTCACGCGACATCAATGCCGAATACCATTCGCGCTCTTCTGGCAGAAATGAGGTTTTTCTATTTTTTAGCCAGCGTTTGGCATTGACTTCACCAATACCAATATCGATATCTTCTGGTGCGATATTCATATCACCCATGACGATAATCGAACGACCTTCCGCTTTTAGCGTATCAATATAAGTCATCAAATTGGCATAATAAGCACGCTTCATAGGAAATTTAGTCGGGTGATCTTGGCTCTCTCCTTGCGGAAAGTAACCATTGAGCACATCCACTTCACGACCTTCAAACTCATAACGTGCATGGATAAAGCGCTTTTGGGCTTCTTCATCTTCGCCAGGGAAGCCTTTTTGTACGAATACAGGTGCAGCTTTGGATAATAGTGCAACGCCGTAATGCCCTTTTTGTCCAAAGTACTCGACGTGGTAGCCCAGTCCTTCGATATCGCTAAGCGGAAATTGATCATCATGAACCTTGGTTTCTTGTAGGCCCATGACATCAGGATCGATTACCTCGCGCACCGCCTCGAGCTGATGCTGACGTGCACGGATACCATTGATGTTAAAACTGACAAAACGGGTCATAAACTGTCCTATACTGATTGGTTAGAATATAGCGCTCTATAAATGGGGGAAATATAAACGGCTATGATAACAAATGTAAGCGGTTCTAGCGGTTGCATGGCCTGATATCTTGAGCTAGAGTAACTCTATTATAAGCACTATCTATTATTGGTCTATCTGAAACACTTTTATTCAACAATACTTATTAAGAATATCGAGCATTACTATGACAACAATTAAGCAAAAAAATACGACATCAGCCATGAGTGATGACACCAAACCATTATTTGCTAAAGATTATAACGTCTATATTAACCATACTGATGCTGGCGGTATAGTCTATCACGCCAATCACTTGGTGTTTTTTGAAAACTGCCGACGCGACTGGTTTACTGAGCTGGGCTTAAATGGGTATTTTTTGCAGACTGATAGCGGTGAAGTGCAGCATTTTGTCGTGAGTCAGGCGGACTTGCAATACAAAAGAGCCATTCTATTAGATGAGGTAATTAGCGTACGTATTGATAAAGTGGAGCTAAAACCTGCCAGCATCATATTTTATCAAAGTATCTATCGCAATCTACCAAATCATAGTACTAACGAAACAGATGATAGCCAGCTACTAAGCAGTACCAAAATTGTCATTGCCTGCGTACAAAACCTCGTCAAACCAGAGCCAATGAGTAATGACGAGATAGGCAGCGATAAACCAGATACTTCAGCGACAACCCCACCAATGCGTCCTATTCGTGTACCAAAAAAACTGCGCGTTACGATCGAACAAGCTATCGACGAGCAAGTAAATGGTCAGCAGTAGAACGCTATGAGCATAGATACGGATAGAGTGTTGCTTGAATTTGATAACCTATGGGTACATAGCCAACGGACGATAAATGCTCAAAGCATTAAAAATAGCAAAGAAGCCTCGAATAAAAGCTCTATGCCGTATAGCATTTATCAAAAATGGGCAAGCAAGCTAACCGCAGACGCTTCACTGGATAAAGAGCCATCAACTCCTGATCGAACGCTAATAAGCGGTGCGAGCGGTACGCTATTGTCAGGGCAAGTTACTGTTTTGACAGGAGCGTCTGGTAGCGGTAAATCAGTACTGTTGCGAATATTGGCAGGGTTACTTCCCATGAGCAGCGGTACTATTCGTTTGCATGATAATGACACGTCGAGTAATGTTTATCACGATATTCATGAGACTGCACCTGTACTGTGGCGCCAGCAAGTTACCCTACTCGCTCAGCACCCACAGTTGTTAGACGGCAGTGTCCTTGAAAACTTACAAATGCCTTATCAATTGCACGCTCACCAGTCGCAGACTTTTAACATAGACTGGCATGTTGCTCAGCTTCAACACTTAGATAGAAGTGCAGATTTTTTGCAACAGGACGCCAAGCACTTATCTGGTGGCGAGCGCCAACTGGTCAATACATTGCGTCTATTACAACTTAGTCCACAAGTTCTATTACTAGACGAGCCAACCGCCGCTTTAGACATGGGCACTTCAGCACAGCTAGTCAACTTACTCATCAGCTGGTTGCACGCAGATGCTCAGCGCACACTCCTATGGGTGACTCACGACACAAAAGATATTATGCCTTTGGCAAATAGACACTGGCACATGCAAGCAGGTGTACTCACTACAGACTTTTAAAGAACTTGTATTCAGAAATATTTAATCAAGTGATTAAGTCGTCGTATAGTTGCTCAGACAATTTAGCACGTTAATGACCTCAACCCTCACCTTGTATTATTACCATAATTACTTCCTAAATAAGCTCATATGAGTGGTACGAATGATATGCAAATTTTTCTCACTTATAGTGATATCGCTCTTGCTAGCAGCCTAATTATCATTGTATTACTCATCTCTTGGCGCTTACGTTTAAAACTAAGCAAGACCCTTCTAATAGCGGCCTTTCGTACGATCATACAACTTAGCTTTATTGGGCTGATACTGGCGTGGATTTTTGCACGTGAACAATGGTATGAAGTGCTACTTATCTTAACGGTCATGACTTTAATTGCAGGAAGTGCCGCCAAAAATCGCGTTAAACGCAGTTATAAGGGGTTATTAACAGATACGTTATTGGCAGTCGGTATCTCAGCAATACTAGTAACGGCGATTGCGATTATAGCGATTTTGAATGTGCAGCCTTGGTATACACCGCAATTTATTATTCCTATATTGGGTCTGATATTAGGGAACTCTCTGACTGCCATTTCGTTGACGAGCAATCAATTGATCGAATCTTTTCATGAGCAATCAGGGCGTATCGAGATGATGCTCAGTCTATCTGCTAAGCCATTCGAAGCCGTCCATGAGCAGATAAAGGCAGCTATCACTAATGGCATGACTCCAACTTTAAACTCTATGCTAGTCGTCGGTATTGTTAGCTTACCAGGCATGATGACGGGTCAAATCCTAGCGGGCGCCGATCCCACTCAAGCCGTACGCTATCAAATAGTTACTATGTTCCTGATATGTGTCAGCAGCACGCTTGGCTGCACCATCAGCGCCTTACTTATTTATCGACGATTCTTTAATAAAAAAGATCAATTTATTTTACCGCAATAATTTTGGCATCTACATTCCTTTGTGTTTCATCAGCTCATCAATATTAATTATCTAATCCTTCTTTTGTCAGCCAGCAAAGTCACTATATTCTTATAAGTTAATATATGTACTGATCAGTATCGCTTACTGTTATTGTTTTAGACTAAATTCATGCTAATGTATTGCTCAAATGTATCGTTTTTTTGATACTCTATTTGTAAGCTATAGATAAATAGTTTTAGAACGAGCATTATTTTTATTACTGAACTTTTTATTTATTTGTTCTATTTAATGCTTTATACCCCACTCTCAACTTGAAATAAGCAAATCAAACTGAAGAGGCGGATTACCAAGTTTTTTGTTGAGTACAAAGCACA
>NZ_JASMRK010000050.1:0-712 GCF_041431295.1 Psychrobacter sp. Arc9
GCACTGTCCGTGCCAATAGTGGCGTTCTGTGCATTGCTGATATCCAGTACTAAGTCTTCTGAGCGCTCATAAACATCATCATCCGCCACCGTAATGGTGATGACTGGGGCTTTGGTTTGACCCGCTGCAATCTTGACGCTTGCGCCATTGGTGAGGAAGTCTTGGATCTGAGCCTGGGTGCCTAATGTCACTACAATGCCGTCTGAATTAGTGTAACTAATAGAAGCAATGTCCGCCGCTTCGATAGTGCTATTTACTGTATTCAGCTTAACGTCAACAATAGTGTCAAAGTTACTCAGATTATCTTGCGAGACATCAAAGATAAGCAAGTTATCGACACCTTCAGTGGCAGTATCTTTAGTTGCAGTAATAGATACCACTGGGGTGTCCTCTCCTAGCGTAGGATCGTTAGGATCGACAGGGGTGGTGCCATCGGTGGTGCCATCATCATAGATGGTGGTGTTGACGCTGTCATCAGGGCCTATCGTTGCCGTACCTGAAGTGATATCCGTCACGGTAACGGTAAAGTCCTCGGGGCCTTCAGACAGATTGTCATCCACAATCGGTACTTTGACATCAACCGTCGTTTGACCCGCTGGGATAGTCACAAGCTGGGTGACAGGCGCGGTATAGTCCGCTGAGCCTTCGGTGCTGCCATCACTAATGGTGACTTCAATCACCGTATCTATCGTACTTGGATTGCTGATGCTGA
>NZ_JASMRK010000050.1:812-2265 GCF_041431295.1 Psychrobacter sp. Arc9
CTGTATAAGTCGCTTCATTAGGAGTACCGTCAGCAGCCATTTCATTCAGACTTGCTGTACCAGTGATGCTTACTATTGGGGTGTCATCACCTGCCGTAGGATCAGTAGGATCTACAGGATCAGTGCCGTTAGTGGTGCCATCATCATAAATAGTGGTGGTGACGCTGTTGTTGGTACCGATGGTCGCGGTACCGGCTGTGACTGCTGTGACTGCGACGTTAAAGTCCTCTGGACCTTCAAATACATTGTCGTTCACAATCGGTACGGTGATGTCAACGGAGGTTTGACCCGCTGGAATCGTCACGTTTTGTGTGACAGGTGCGGTGTAGTCAGCTGAGCCTTCAGTGCTGCCATCACTAATCGTGACAGTAACAACGGTATCTTCGGTACTTGGGTTGCTGATGCTGACTGTATAAGTCGCTTCATTAGGAGTACCGTCAGCAGCCATTTCATTCAGACTTGCTGTACCAGTGATGCTTACTATTACTGGATAGTCAACGGCGATGGTCGCTTGGTTAGATTTCTCGCCCGTTTTATCAGACACCACATAGTCCACTGGCGTTGGATCCGCTGTAAAGCCTGACACTGGTGTGAAGATCACTTTGCCTGTACTGCCATCAACGGACCAAGTACCTTCGCCATCTACCACTACATTGGTGACTTCATTGCCTGTCACAGGGTCGATCAGCTTGACTGTCGTTGGGTCTAAGTCGTTTTCAGGGTCGCTGTCATTCGCTACCACGTCGATGATGACGGGCTGACCTGTTTCACCTTTAGCAACATCATCGGTAGCAACAGGCGGCTTGTTAACAGGAGGGGCTACTGGTGTTTTATCACTACTACTATTACTATTGCCAGCTATTAAACCGACCAGTCCTAGACCAGCAGCAGCCGGTATCCACCAAGGTATAATAGTAGCATACTCTTGGCCACCCAAAGCCTGCCCTTCTACCGCACCCTCTTCTAGCTGTGTTACATAATCATAGGTTTCGCCAGTATCTGGAATATAGTAATAGTACTCTCCATCTTCAGCGATTCCGAGCAAGGCACTATCTGTATTATCATAAAACCCTTCTATAATCAGGTCGCTTTCTTGACCTTCTTTTTCAAATGAGACATGCAAGTCGTTCTTGACACGTTTAGTAATAATATGGTTAGGCGCACGACCAATAGCAGTATCGTGAAACTCATAGTTCACTTTGTTCGTAGCAGTGATTACCGTAGGGACACCATCTTTGGTGACAACAGATATTTGGTCAACGGTCTGAGTAGCATCATTTATTTTTACGATGACAGTATTCATTGGGTTACCTTTTTTTAATGATAGCAGTACCATTTTAGATTTTATATGCACGGTTTCAGTGGTTATGAAATTTGGTGTAATGGACAAAATTCAGGCTGATACAGCCCTTAAAGCTATATACTATAAGTATTTGCAAGGATTGAAAGCCAT
>NZ_JASMRK010000051.1:0-2035 GCF_041431295.1 Psychrobacter sp. Arc9
GTGGTTTGATCATTATCGTCAGGCCGCTTGATTAAAATCTCCCAAGTTTAGGTCTACGGATTTGACAGCATAGGTCAAGTCTTGAATAAGATGACAGGTTCTCCCATGCTACCAAGCTTTTAGAACCAGCAAATTTATAACTTAATTTAAGTCCTTGGCGTATATAATTTAGATAAGCAATCAGTAAGAATGTGGTTTTTCCCGTGTCATGCGAACCAAACACACCAATAAAACGGCTTTCGCCTCGTGCCCGAATTTGGCTTAAGTCTTGTATTCCTAAGTTATTACCCGACCACCATATCCTATATTGCTTTAATTCAGGATTTTCTGTAGTTTCTTTTAATTTAACTTCAAAATATTGGCATTCATTAGGATAATCCTTACCCTCACTACAAGCTCCGCCATCACCGACATAACAATCTTTTCCCTCTCTAGAACAAACACCACCTACGGTTATTTCACTATCACTCATACTCATGTCTCTACTTGATTTTCAGCAGATTGTTCTCGAAAAATAGCTTGAGCCAATTTAGGAAGACTAATTTCTGTATCTTTGGAGATACTCAGTTTAGATATAGCGGTATCTGTATCGAAAGAATCATCAGAAAAAGCGTAACTAACAAAGTCCTTCAGTGACCAATTGTCTTTATAACCAATTGTTAGTTGCCGAATAGTCTCTTTCGGGACACTATCTTTATTTTTTGAATAAAATTCCCATATCTTTTCTAAAGAAAACTTTTCTTCAATATCTATATTAGGTAAGTCGGCAACTGTTTCAAAGATTAAATAAGAAATACTTGCTGGTGGCGCATTTTCCATTAGAGACAGTAAATCACTCACCATGACTATTAAGGCAATTTTACCTTCAAACTCTCTATAGCTTTGATTTAAGGAAGGAGAGTATAAAGCCTTACTCCACCAAATGGTGTCTAACTTTAAATTTTCATTAGACCTAATATTTTCATTTATACTATTTCTGTATTGTTCAAATTTTTGATACTGGCTTTGATAAAGACTTTCTCGGGTCGTAAAATCTTCAGATAATTTAGTATACATGGTTTGAAAGTCCTGGATGCCTTCAAGCTCAGTACTTAGTTCAAATGTAGGAAGCTTTCTTGGAAATGGTATTTTATTCCCTTTTCCGTTCTCTAGAAGATCGAAACTTGAATATTCCTCACTTTCTTTAGACCATTGTGAAAATATACTTTCAAAGACTTCTTTTTCTTCTGCGAACCGTTTGAAGGGTAGCATATCAGCAATTGTATTCCACAGTATATAAGCATACCTTTGATTATCTAATGCTAATTGTTGACAAGCATCTAGAAGCATAGAGCGATAAAGTAAGAATGGGGTGTCTATGTAGATTGACCTGGCCGACCTCCATACTTCTGTAAAACATTCATCTGCAATTTTTATTGCTATATCATCGCTATTAGGCGTTTGGTTTATACTGGTTAATACAAATGAGGTAAGCAATGGCTCATCTTCTTTCAACCTTTCTACTAGTAAGGTAGTTGCCTCAACCATATTATCAAAACGCCTATCATCGCCATCTAGCTTTTCAATTAAACCTAAACTATTGACTCCATCCAATACTCTTGACATTTACTGTACTCCAAATTTTATGAGTGGTAAGCTTTTAATAAAGATTTTATAGCTATGCATTGAGGATTATCTTTTTGAATGATTTGTAAAAGCGCTTTCGGTGTTACTTCTGAGCCTTGGTTTACTTTTTTCCATATGGTATGCCAGCGGGTATATGGGCGTGACTTATTTTCTAAATCACTCAGCTTACCTCCTGCTCTTTCCCATAAGACTTGAGTTTCGTCAAAGTCTGGATACAACTCTGCAAGCAGACGCACTATGTCATCACTGTCCATATTATCGCTTTCAATTTCTGGTAACTTATCTTCTTTACGAGTAAATAAAGACTCACTATTCCTTAATAAGAGAATAAGCTGAGGTATGCTGAAGAAACCGTAGAATAAAACTTGGTAAACTAACAACTCGATAAGGAGTTTACCATGACTAAAAA
>NZ_JASMRK010000052.1:0-296 GCF_041431295.1 Psychrobacter sp. Arc9
ACTGGGGCTTTGGTTTGACCCGCTGCAATCTTGACGCTTGCGCCATTGGTGAGGAAGTCTTGGATCTGAGCCTGGGTCGATAAGGTGATCTCAGTACCGTTCTCATCTGTGTAGACGATGCTTGAGATATCAGCGGCATCAATGTCGCTATCGCCGCTATTTAGTTTAACGTCAACGGTGCTGTCAACGGTGCTGATATTGTCTTGGGTGATGCTAAACTCTAAGGTGTTGTCCTCGCCTTCTATGGCAGTATCCTTGGTGGCTGTAATGCTAACGGTCGGACGGTCGCCTTCTTG
>NZ_JASMRK010000052.1:396-1805 GCF_041431295.1 Psychrobacter sp. Arc9
TCATCACCATCATTAAAGTCGCCTAAGCGATCTTCACTACCAGCTACTCGGTCTTCATCAACAATGCTGCCAGTGGCGACGGTGCTGTCGATATCGGCATTATCAGCACTGTCGATAACAAAGCTCAGCTGCTCGCTGTCCTCATAGATGTCATCATCTTTGACGATAACTGTAATTTTAGGCGCCGCTGTGCTACCTGCAGGTACTTTGACTTGCAAGGTGGTGGTGCCATTTAGTAACGCTTCGATGGCGGCGCTGTCGGTAATGGTCACAGGACTGCCTGTGGCATCAATGTAGCCAATAGAAGCAATGTCCGCCGCTTCAACCTCGCTGCTGCCCGTCGCCACTTTAACAGTGACTGTAGTGGCAAGGTTGCTTAAGTTGTCCTGTGCAACGGTGTATTCTAAGGTGTTGTCCTCGCCTTCTATGGCAGTATCCTTGGTGGCTGTAATGCTAACGGTCGGACGGTCGCCTTCTTGTGGGGTGCCATCTTGTGCCGCTTCATCTTCAATCACCCCGCTATCAGTAGCGGTGGTAATGGTGACGCCATTAGGGTTAACAGCATTGGAGATGATCAGACCTAAGTCTTCAGTTTGCTCATAAACGCTGTCATCAGCAACGCTGATAGTGATGAGGCTCTCTTTACTGCCCGCAGCGATTAAGACGTCGTCGCCATTGGCTAAGAAGGCGCTGATCTCACCCTGATCAGTAGTATCAACCACGCTGCCATCGGCTTTGGTGTACTGCAAACGCGCAATGTCACCGGCGGTGATATCAGGACTGTTTGCTGCATCTAGGCGCACGTTAACAACGGTATCTTGGTCACTGGCCACATTTTGGCTGATGCTGAACTCAAGAGTGTCATCACTTGTGCCTTCAGTGGCTGTGCCTATTGTGGCTTCAATCTTAATCTCAACAGCCCCTGGAATGACGGTGATGGTCAGATTAGAGTCGTCAAGAACCTGGTTATTACCATCAACCACCTCATAGCTAATCTCTGGAACGTCACCGGTAAAGTCAGCATCTGGGGTAAAGGTGTAGTCACCATTAGCATTAACGGTGATGCTGCCAATCGGGTCGCCATTGACATCGGTGATGGCGGTTGGGGTGCCATCTGTTGGGATGGTGTCTAGTACGCCATCGCCATCAGTATCCACTTGCACGTTCGAGACACTCAGGCTGATGCTCGGATCGGTCTCTGAGGTGTTATCCAGTAAGTTGCCACTCACAGGCTGACCTTGATCGGTGCTCTGCGCTTCATCACCATCATTAAAGTCGCCTAAGCGATCTTCACTACCAGCTACTCGGTCTTCATCAACAATGCTGCCAGTGGCACTGTCCGTGCCAATAGTGGCGTTCTGTGCATTGCTGATATCCAGTACTAAGTCTTCTGAGCGCTCATAAACATC
>NZ_JASMRK010000053.1:0-1737 GCF_041431295.1 Psychrobacter sp. Arc9
GTCTTGGTAAACTTACTTTAGCAACTTTGGACTTCTTTTTTTATCTTTTTTTGAGCCCTTATCCCGAACTGGGGTTACCAATGTACCTGCGACAAATCCTGGAACGTTTTTATTCATATTATCAACTCACTGAGATTATTTATTATAAAATTCACCGTCATACACCCAAATGCCTTTTTTTTCCTACAAAATAAGTATGAGTATCGGCGACTTCAATGTTATAGACATAATCAGTGAAGGCATTGGATGTAGCTCTGGAGTCATTCTCCCAATCTGGCACTCTGTAGGCTGCAACTAACTTACTATAGTACTCTATCTCGACACGATTCTCAGGATTGTCTTTGTCTAAAAACTTATGAAACTTCGCATAAGGTTCAGAACCATCCTCCGAATGTAAGTCCCTACCTAAAAGACTATTGTCATCATTAGTAAACACCTCTACAGCTTCACCATTCCTAAAGTCAATCACCCCTATATCAATTTCACCTGGATCTGCATGCTTATCTTGACAGCTGTGCATATACAACCCAACCTTTGGATCGCTAGTTGCTATGACATACTTTCCTCCAATTTGATAAGGATCATACACCTCTTCGTGATATCTACCAGATATGTCAAGTATTTCACCTTGATGGCCTCTTTCTGGAAAAATATAATTAACAATATCGTTAGATGTAATGAACTTTGCAGCTACCCATCTTGGTTTTTCCTCATCACTGACATGCGTCCAGAATGGATGATTATCAGTACAGTAAATACCCTCAACAGGCGTTATAATCTTTTGTTTAGTAGCAGACTTGATGGTTCTTATCACAGGCTTATAGACCAGTTCTCCTTCACCACTTTCATCCTTAGACAGTACTTTATCACCGATTTTTAACTCCTGAATAGGTACTAATCCTTTATCTGTATGAACGAGCGTTCCCACCACAAATCCTGAATTAGTCATTTATATTCCTTTTATTTTTTATTATTGATTTGGTTGGTTGTTCAAACTGGCGTCATGTACCCAAACACCATACTCACCAACGAAGTATGTATGGTAATCTTCGATCTCGATGTTATAAACGTTATCAACGTAATAATTTTTTTTATCTTCATTATACAAATCAGTAATCCATTCAAAATGGAGTTGATCTTTATTTTTATCTGAAAACCTATGATGGGTTTCGATATCTAAATCAATAAAGCTTTGACTTTCACTTAAAAATTCTTCATCTTCAGCCTTTGTCCAAATCCTACAGTTTTTCAAAATTTTAGGCTTCTCTTGACTAAAATCTACATAATTAGCTACTCCGTAGTCGTCGATATTTTCAACCTTATGTAATGCTACATCTTCCAAACTTGTTCTATAAAGTGGTTCTTTAGATGTAAAAAGACTCGCACCATACGTAGGTGACCCGTCTTTGCACACTAAAGTATAATCCCTATCTTCATTTTTATAGCGTTTGGTAATTGCTAAATCTTCAGCTTGTGTCCATCCAGATTCTTTAGTCCAGAATGCATGATTCCCTGTGCAAAACAGATAAGACAAGCCGTTTCTTTCTTTTTCATTAGCAATAATCTCACCCGACTTAACTCTATTAAACTTCTCTAAATCCATATCTCTTTTTACAGTTTCAAATGCTACGCTAAAAATCCTTTTCTTTTCAGTGGAAACTGAGCTATGCTGAAGAAACCGTACAACTAAACTTGGTAAACTAAGCACAATTATAGGAGTTTACCATGACCAAGAAA
>NZ_JASMRK010000054.1:0-1553 GCF_041431295.1 Psychrobacter sp. Arc9
GTTTGATCATTATCGTCAGGCCGCTTGATTAAAATCTCCCAAGTTTAGGTCTACGGATTTGACAGCATAGGTCACTAATGATAAGAATAGCTCTCGGAACAGGAGCTAGACAACAAAGCGTATGCACTCTCTCTATTGCTTGTATCAAAACTGCTCTCCACTACTTAGAACAAAATGCTGATTCAAATTATGCCGTGATAAATACTGGATATAAATACAGAACAGATTCAAAGGGTGGGCGACTAAACCGCTTAATGTTTTCACGTAACCTAATTGATCATTTAGCAACATATATAGATTGCGAAAGAGCGGAACATAGAAGACAAAATATAAACAGCTTTTATGCAAATACTGACGATAACTATGTGTTTTTAACTCGAACTGGAAACCCCTATTTAACTGCTGAAAGAGAAATTATAGATCGTAATCGTAACAACCCTAAACCAGTTTGGAACACTGAAGCGCCCGTTATGGTACCTAAAAACGGCCAATCTTTAAGAAATGAATTAAAAAAATTCATTTCCAAGGTTCAAAAATTTGAACCAAGTCTTCAAAATTTTTCATTCCATGATTTGCGTGCTACCTATGGGATGAATATCGTAAGAAACCTTAGAGCTAAGGAATACCCTGATTCTAAGATATTTGATCATGTCAGACAAAGGTTAAACCATAGAAGCCTAACAACCACTGAGGCCTATCTAAAATTCGACTCGGAAGTAAAAGAATTCAATGATATACAAGATACGTTCGGCGTAACATTTGATAAGGGCGAATATAATGTCTAATTCTTTCAATGACAGGCAGCTTATTGAGATAAGCACTAAGCAAATAGAAGATATCGTTGATCCTCAATACACAGTAATTGTAGGTTCAAGAGCTGATGGTGTGTCCTTTAAAGTCGATATTGGTAGAGTCTGCTATACCAATAGAGAGAACGATTCTGGTCATTCCCGAGATAAAACTAAGAGCTATATTACGGGCCTAGTTGATGAATCAACATTGTCTATAGAACGTGTAGAATGGTTGAGAAGGTACCTTAGGGAAATCCTTCAAAAAGGGTTGAGAGATGAAACGGTGCGAGGTTACCTTCATAATTTAAGATATTTTTTTGATTTTTGTGATTTTGAAGGCTCTAAGCCTCTTACTTTAGATGATTTAGCATCTAATTATAAATATTATCAAATTAATCTCTATCAAAAGGCGCGTTTAAGTGGTGCAAAATCTATAAGCACTACAACTCTTTATGACAAGCTAAATACTGCAAGAGATTTCATAAAAATCGCTTATAACTTATCTGATATCGATATACTTAGTATTATTCCCAAGCATCGTCATATGGGGCATAACAGTAAAGAAAGAGACTCCTCATTAGAAGACTTCAAAAACTTCTTACAAACCTGCATTACATACTTTAATGAATTCTCATACGCCATATTAAATAAAATCTACCCTATACCTATTACTTTAGCAAAATCATCTGACCCATGCTGTCAAATCCGTAGAACTAAACTTGGGAGATTTTAATTACGCAGCCTGACGATAGTAGTCAAACC
>NZ_JASMRK010000055.1:0-1423 GCF_041431295.1 Psychrobacter sp. Arc9
TGAACTGAACCCCATAAGTTGGACACAACTTTTGGGGTATTTTTATGCGTTACAATCTAGACTTTAAACTCAAAGTCATCGCATACTATGAGCAAGGACATACCGGAGTCGCTACAGCAAGAAAATTTAACCTTGATAAAAAGATAGTGTCTAAGTGGACTTACCAATACCAAAGAGGTGGAATAGAAGCGATCAAACCCAAAACAAGTAAAGCCAAATACAGTAGCGACTTTAAACACCAAGTGATAACAGTCATGTTAGAACAAGGCTTAAGTCAATCTGAGGTCGCTTTAAAGTTTGCTATCAGCTCACCTGCTTTAATTAGCCACTGGCACAAAGCATATAGGCACCATGGTATGTCTGGACTAATCCCCAAACGCAAAGGTAGAGACGCCATGACCAAGCCATTTATCATCGACAAACCAGATAATGAAAAGATACTAGCAGAGCTTAAGCGTGAGAATGAATACCTGCGTACGGAGGTTGCCTACTTAAAAAAGCTAGATGCCTTGCTCAAAGCGGAGGAACAAGCAGGCAGAAAGCGAGGCTCATCGAAGGACTAAGACAGCAGCATCTTTTATCTGACTTATTAAAGATAGCAGGTATACCAAAGAGCAGCTTTTACTACCATAGAGCAACGCTTGAGAGTAAAGACAAATACGCTGATTTAAAACAGCATATTGCTCAGATATACCACCAGCATAAAGGCAGATATGGCTATCGTAGAATGACTGTCGCGTTAAAGCATCTAGGGGTTCATCATAACCATAAGCTCGTTGCTAAGCTTATGAAACAGTTGACACTCAGTGCCCGAATTCGACGACAAAAGTATCGCTCCTATAGAGGACAGCTTGGAGTAATAGGAAAGAATCATTTAAAGCGTCGGTTTAAAGCAAGCAAGCCACATAAGCGGTGGCTCACTGATATTACCGAGTTTAAGGTAGGTGACAATAAATTATATTTATCACCGATACTTGATGTTTATAACAATGAGATAGTCAGTTATACGCTCGCAAAAAGGCCAACCTATGATTTGGTAAGCCAAATGCTTGATAATGCATTGGACAAGACTGGAAAACATCGTCATAAGACGTTAATGCTACATTCAGATCAGGGATGGCATTATCAAATGAAGCCGTTTAGGGAGACACTTAAAAAGCATAAGATAAAACAAAGTATGAGCAGGAAAGGCAACTGCTTGGATAATGCGTTAATGGAAGGATTCTTTGGTACATTAAAGTGCGAGACTATCTATATCGACAAACCTAAAACAATTGAAGCATTAGAGAGACAGATTCATGAATATATTCATTACTACAATCATGAACGTATTCAGCTTAAACTAAAAGGACTGAGTCCTGTACAGTACAGAACTCAGTCCTTGAAATAAACGTAAACCGTCCAAGATTTGGGGTTCAGTTCA
>NZ_JASMRK010000056.1:0-1330 GCF_041431295.1 Psychrobacter sp. Arc9
GTATTCTTGGTCGAAAACAATAGATTAGTGAGGTGCTCTTCTTTTTTCAATCACTTTCGAAGTTGAGAGTGGGGTATTTTTATTTTTTGTTCAGCATCATCAACGAGTTCAATTACTCTATTATCTTTTCCTTTAAGAATATTGATAATCTCGTCAATTCTAAATAGTGATGGTTCTATAGAGAGAAGATGATATTCAGGATCATCACGAATCATAGAAGACTTTAGTAGAGCCTCCTTCAAACTTAATAGTTTATGTATATCTTCAAAATCTATATGAATTGCAAAAAATTCACAGAACAAACAACTTTCAAATGTAGCACAGGAAGGGTTGGGGGCTTCATTATTAAAGCCCAATGCCTTAACAGGATCATTATCTGATAGGTTAGAACAAGATCCTGCTGGTATTTTCTCCGTATCATAGTTAGTTGAAGTCTTGATAGATATAGTTTGTTCATTAGTTCGATTAGACCTAAGAACTGCGGTAATCATTTTTTCGTGATAATGATTCATCTCTATTGCTTGAGACTCAATATCGATCGAAGTGTAAGATTTAGCTACTGTAGTTAAAGAGTTATTCAACTTCCTAGCTACTAATGACAAATTTCCTTTAGAATGTTTTATGTAGTATTCCGCACATAGGTTTCTAATGTCTCTAGCAGTAACCCTTTTAACCCCTTTAAAAAGTGGAGTATTGTCGTCAATAGAACTGACAGAGCTACGTGCAAAACGCTTTAATTGACGATGTTCTCCAATACGCATAAACAAGTATTCTTGACAGTCTCCAGGAAGATGAAGGTTATCAACCCACTCTCTAAGTTTCAAATACTGTATGAGATAACGTTTTAAGTGAGAAGGAGCGGAAAATTCAATCTGTCTACCTGCTCGATATTTATGTTTTTTAGCAAAAGTTGATAAGCCAAGGTTTTCCAAATTTAAATCAGATATTTTCAAATCAAGTGTGGGTTGTATATTAGCAGCAGTGAAAGAAAGGTAAATGTAATAAAAGCAATATGTACATAGGTTATAAGCATAAATTTTTCTAGAGTCTAAATTCTCATTGATCCATGTATTTCTGTTGTTTATTAATGTGTTTTTATAGAAATCTTTCTTAGTATGCTCACAATTATAATAATTTGATAAAGCATTTTTTACCTCATTAAAGGGTAAGGGTTCACCACTATTGTAGAAGCAATTAGGTAGTTTCTTTATGCCATATTTTCTAGTTGAATCCCAATAATAATCATTACTTGATTGAGCTATGCTGAAGAAACCGTACAACTAAACTTGGTAAACTAAGCACAATTATAGGAGTTTACCATGACCAAGAA
>NZ_JASMRK010000057.1:0-1269 GCF_041431295.1 Psychrobacter sp. Arc9
TGACCCATGCTGTCAAATCCGTAGAACTAAACTTGGGAGATTTTAATTACGCAGCCTGACGATAGTAGTCAAACCACACCTGTCTTGGCGCTCGATAGCCCAAGCCCTTTTGAATCCTAGTCTGATTATAATACAGCTCAATATACCCAATGATATCGCTAGTGGCTGCAAACCTCGTTTTATAATCTTGATGATATACTAGTTCATTCTTCAAGACGCCCCAGAAGCTTTCTATAGGTGCGTTGTCATAGCAATTACCTTTGCCGCTCATTGAGCCTGTAAACTTATGCTGCTCGATAATCTTATGGTACGCATGGCTACAATATTGGCTACCTCTATCTGAATGAACAATCAGTCCTTGAGTAGGTCGTTTGTTCTTGATTGCCATATTGAGTGCACGGCATACTAAATCAGCGGTCATGCGCTTATTGATAGCGTAGCCGACAAGCTCTTTGGTGTATAAATCTTTCACTCCAGCTAAATATAACCAGCCCTCAGCAGTCCAGATATAGGTAATGTCGCTGACCCATGCTTCGTTAGGACGCTTAGCGTCAAACCTCTGATCTAAAACATTGTCATAGACCAGCTTGTTGTGGTTTGAGTCAGTAGTGACTTTAAAGCGCTTATGACGACGGCATTTGATGCCGTGTTCCTCTTTGATGCTTCTTACCATATACAGGCTAATGTTGTGGCCTTGTTTGCTTAGATGAGCATGCAATCGATCTACGCCATAACGTTCTTTCATTTCACTGTGAGCGGCTTTAACTAGTAGCTCGCACTGATTGCGGTGTACCTGCTGTTCGCTGATGTCACGACTTAGCCAATCGTAGTAGCTTGAGGGCTTAACGCTTAATACACGGCACATAGTAGTGGTGCTAAATATCTGACGATTGTCTTTGATAAAAGCGTACTTTACGGGCTGTTTTTCGCGAAGTACGCGGTCGCCTTTTTTAGAATCTCGCGCTCCTCTTCAGCCACTTTGAGCTGACGCTTGAGCTGCTTTATTTCTTGAAGAGCACTCATAAGGTCAGGATCATATTGCTCTGTGCCAACAAGCTTGCCTTGATTGGCTTTGTTATGCCAGTTTGATAGCGTTTGCATGGCAATACCTAACTGCTTTGCAGTAGCTGAGATATTGCCATTATTATCTGCTATCTTCTTGACAGCTTCAGCTTTAAATTCGTTACTGTAGGTTCTTAATTTCTTGGTCATGGTAAACTCCTATAATTGTGCTTAGTTTACCAAGTTTAGTTGTACGGTTTCTTCAGC
>NZ_JASMRK010000058.1:0-1269 GCF_041431295.1 Psychrobacter sp. Arc9
GCTGAAGAAACCGTACAACTAAACTTGGTAAACTAAGCACAATTATAGGAGTTTACCATGACCAAGAAATTAAGAACTTACAGTAACGAATTTAAAGCTGAAGCCGTCAAGAAGATAGCGGATAACAATGGCAATATTTCAGCGACCGCAAAGCAACTTGGCATCGCCATGCAAACGCTATCCAACTGGCAGAACAAAGCTAATCAAGGCAAGCTTGTAGGAACAAAGCAGTATGACCCTGAACTTATGAGTGCGCTTGAAGAGGTAAGACGCCTAAAGCGACAGCTTAAAGTTGCCGAAGAGGAGCGCGAGATCTTAAAAAAGGCGACGGCGTACTTCGCGAAGCACAGTTAGTAAAGTACGCCTTTATCAAAGACAATCAGCAGATATTTAGCATCACTACTATGTGCCATGTATTGAAGACTAAGCCGTCAAGCTACTACGACTGGCTGAGTCGTGATATCAGCTGTCAGCAGGTACACCGTAATCAGTGCGAGCTACTAGTTAAAGTCGCTCATAGTGAAACTTATGAGCGCTATGGTGTTGAGCGTCTGCATGCAACGCTCACCGAGCAAGGGTATGATATTAGTCTATACATGGTCAGAAGCATCAAAGAGGAACATGGCATCAAATGCCGTCGTCACAAGCGCTTTAAAGTCACCACTGACTCAAATCACAAAAAACTGGTCTATGACAACGTATTAAATCAGCATTTTGATATGCAAAGACCGAATCAAGCGTGGGTCAGCGACATTACCTATATCTGGACAAATGAGGGCTGGCTGTATTTAGCGGGAGTCAAAGACTTATACACCAAAGAGCTGGTCGGCTATGCTATCAATAAGCGAATGACCGCAGATCTAGTATGCAAAGCATTGAACATGGCCATCAGGAATAAACGTCCAAGCAAAGGGCTAATCGTTCACTCTGACAGAGGTAGCCAATATTGCAGCCATACCTACCACAAGATCATTAAGCAACATCAATTTACAGGCTCAATGAGTGGCAAAGGCAATTGTTTCGACAACGCGCCCATAGAAAGCTTCTGGGGTGTCTTGAAGAATGAGCTTGTGTATCACCAAGACTATAAAACAAGGTTTGCAGCCATCAACGATATCATTGGCTATATTGAGCTGTATTACAACCAAACTAGAATTCAAAAGGGCTTGGGCTATAAATCGCCAAGACAGGTGTGGTTTGACTCTTATCGTCAGGCTGCGTAATCAAAATCTCCCAAGTTTAAGTCTACGGGATTGACGGCAGGGGTCA
>NZ_JASMRK010000059.1:0-1225 GCF_041431295.1 Psychrobacter sp. Arc9
TCAGGGGTATAATTTCGTGTTTTCATTGTCATATTCTCTCAGAAAATTGAGTCTCCGACAATCCCGGGGCGGTTCATACTCTTCGATGCTCTCTTTAGGTAATATCGGCTGATATCTGCTTTCTACCACTTTGATTTTATCAAAGTTATAGTCTTGACCTTCATATGTGCTAGGTTTGTCACTAGGCAAAAGAAATTCTTCTACGTCTTTTGGATTAGCATTTAGTCTATTGTGTGGTAACAAGCCCTCAATATCTCCCCATTCGTCACTAATTTCAGTTCGTTCCAATAAAAGTAAGTTGCTAATCATTCTGTTGCTTAGCTGGATAAAAACGCCTAATTCTTTACAAGTTAACGAGGGCTTTACATCGCAAAAAAATAAATATGCATCTATTTGCGCTGTATAGATTTGATAGTCTTCACTGTCTTTATCTAACTCATCTAAAAAATCCAATTTGTCTTCATCGAGATAATGATTTCCCATTAAATAAAACCCTCTACCATAAATATAAGTGTCTAAATCAAACTCATAAATTCTTTTAAGTAGTTTTTTCGGCGTTATATTATCGGTTTTAAATTTTCTGTTTAAGTAGTCGCAAGCCTCTTGTAGATTGTAATATTCTGCGGTATCAAAGCTTAATGCAATATCGTTATTACTCATATTCACACCTCTACACACCATTAAATCAAAGTAGATATAAGACAAGCCAGCCTAAAACTATATGGATGACTGGCTTTAGATTATTCATCATGCCTGGCAAGATTTTTATTATTATTTGCTCAATCAAATATCATACAATTACCAGCCAAATTTAGCACAAAAAAAAGCCAACCATTGAAAACAATGATTGGCTTTTCTCTATTACTGCTATGCTTGGTCGGAACGGCAGGATTTGAACCTGCGACCACTACACCCCCAGTGTAGTGCGCTACCAGACTGCGCTACGCCCCGAATGACTGACTATTTTACGCAAAATTATGCATATTGCAAGGATTAATTATTGTACAAATAACCCATTAACCTATATTGTCAAAAAACCACTTGCCTTCTTTTGTACGTCTAAAAAACATGCCCCAAGCTGCATTAACAATGCTTGAAACATACTCTAGATTAACTTCATCGTCTTGCAAATTAATTTCGACTTCATATATAGTCACTGCACTACAAAAGAGTTATGTTTTGGATGAATATCATAAAACAATTTAGATAAGTCATTTTCCATCCA
>NZ_JASMRK010000005.1:0-181079 GCF_041431295.1 Psychrobacter sp. Arc9
CAAGGTTGGATGGAGAATAATCTACCTAAACTATTTCATAATATGGGTTGTACTTCTTTTATTTTGGATTGACTATAGCAAGCATTAAAAAAGCCCTGCAGTTGCAGGGCTTTTTTACATTAAAGTCTAAGGTATATCCTAGAACGGAATATCATCATCTACAGGGCCGTCTGGCATTGCTGTAGGCTTAGATTGTGCAGGTTTCTGTGCTGGCTGATTGAACTGGTTTTGCTGAGCAGGCGCTTGATTATTAAAACTGTTCTGACCACCTTGAGCCGCTGGTTGGTTATAGCCGCCTTGATGTGCCATCTGGTTATTTGCTTGCTGACCAAAGTTATTCTGGTTGTTTTGGCCACCTTGATTATTATAGCCGCCACTCTGACCTTGGTTCTGACCACCAAAGCTATCTCCACCCTGACCGCCGCCAGTTTGACCATCGAGCATCTGCATTTGTTCAGCACGAATCTCAGTAATATAACGGTCTTGACCACTTTGGTCTTGGTATTTACGTGTGCGCAAACTACCTTCGATATAGACTTTGCTGCCTTTACGCAGGTATTGCGCTGCGATTTCACCTAGACGGTTAAAAAGTGCGATACGATGCCACTCTGTCGCTTCTCTTTTTTCGCCGCTTTGTTTGTCTGTCCACTGCTCTGATGTCGCAACCGAGATATTGGTTACGCTACCGCCATTGCTGAATTGGCGTGCCTCAGGATCTGCTCCGAGGTTACCGATGATGATAACTTTATTGACTCCGCGCATGATACCGTCCTTTTAGTTATGAATAATTTAATGAACTGTTTTAATCGTTATCTGATAGCATCAGTTGGCACTATCAATTGTATAATTTTACTTTAACCAATTTTTATCGAAATATCTATAGGCTACCTATGGTGCACGTCAGTCTATGTCGCTTAGATACTCTATCTTGATATACTAGTCGATATTGTAGAGTCCAATAAATAACAGGTAATAGATAAATATGCTGCTATTTTGCCATTTTAAGACGCTGAAGAACACCGTCTACCTTTATCGATATTGCATAGCACCTTACTTATTATCAAATGATTTAGAGATTTCTAGTTAGCATCAGAAGGCTTGCGATGCATGCTCAATGTCACGCTACCCAGCTCTACGCCAAATTTTTTCATCACTGAGCGATTGAGCATGACATCTTCATTGATAAGATACATCCAATCATCGAGCGTTACTTTATAGGTTTTGTCCTCGACAGGTAACTCTAATAAGTAATTCCAGTGCAACGTATTGCCAACCACTTTCCCTGTTGCCTCGCCAATGACATCACCTGCCACACCTTTCCAGCTGCCATCTGTCTGCTCAGTCAGACGCCATATACGCTGCGATTTCGTGCCATCTGCCCACGAGAACTTCTCGTTTAGGACAATGACATCATCTCCTTCGTGGGTCGCATCAATATCGACATAAAAGCGTTTTTTGACTTCGCCATTTCGACCTTGGAACATACCCCAACCATCAATTTGACCCGAAAAAAACTCATGCATGTCGAGCGTTGGTGTGGTGTTCTGATAGGCCTGAATATTTTGTGTAGCGCAACCAGAGGTCAGCAGCATGGCTGATAGACCAATACCTATTGTTAGCTTGGATATTGAGCGATGCGCCTTCTTTTTACCCTCAATGACATTACCAGACAACATAAATTTACTCATATTAATTCCTTTTAAATAGAGATAAATAGTTAGTTTCTATTGATTGATATTGGTGGTTTATGAGATTGCTGTCTGTACAATTTGTGCTATTTGTCTTTGTTTCTATATAGAAACATAAGCCTAAAGTTGTTATATATCTAGCGGACTCTGCGCCAAACTCGATAGCTGCTGACGTGAATCATCCGTCAACTGTGTCTTATCTAATTTTAAATAGGCGACTTGCTCTTTTGCCATTACGACCAGCTCATCAACACCATCTACTGCCAACATCTGCCGTGACCAATCTTGAATATTGATGTCTTTAGGAATAGTAACTGTCGTGCTCGATAGATAAGGAGGCTGAGAAATGGGAATAATGATAAGTAGTGCGGCACCCATAATAATAGCCAGCATGCCCCACGCCAACAAATTAGGTTGGCTCAATAACAGACCACCCATTGCCCCGCCTACAAATGCTCCAAAGAACTGACTAGAAGAGTTAAGCCCCATCGCCGTCGCTTTGTTGGCGACTGGTGCGCGCTTAGATATCCATGAGGGAATCGTCGCCTCAAGCAAGTTAAAGCCCATAAAGTACAGCAGCAAACCAAATATAATACCAACACCGACCTGACTACCAAGCGCGAGTATTACTAAAGCGGCGGTCATTAATGCAATCGCACCCAAAAAGACCTGACGCATTTTGCGTTTCTTTTCAGCGATTATGATAAACGGTATCGCGATGGCGAAGCCAATAAACAATAGCGGCAAATAAACCATGCCTTGCTGACGTACTGACAAGCCAAGTACGTCACTGAGCTGGTGCGGCAATATCACAAATATCGCTGTCATCGTCAGATGTAGCGCAAAGATACCGATATGTAAGCGGTTAAGATCGCCAATATTAAGGACAGTGGCTAACTGTTGACCGATGGTCTTATTATCCAGATTGTGCTTGAGCACGCGCATAGGCGTCGGTACTACCACCAATAGCAGCATCGCCAATATAGCAAATCCTGAAGTTAGCCAAAACAGCCCAGAGATACCGAGCGAGCCGACTAATAATGGACCAAAGGCAAAGGCCAGCATAATAGAGGTAGCAATCGTCAGCCCCATCGTGGCCATCGCTTTGGTACGCATTTCCTCACGAGTCACATCAGCCAGTAACGCCATCAGCACAGCAGAGACCGCACCACTACCCGCCAGCGCTCGACCAATAATCACTTCGTAAATATCCGTCGCATTTGCCGCAATCATGCCGCCGACAGCGAACAGTATCAATCCCAAAAAGATAATAGGCTTACGCGGGAATTTATCAGCAGCCAAACTCATCGGTATCTGAAAAATAGCCTGCCCTAAGCCATAAATACCAACGGCCAAACCAATCAAAAACGGCGTCGCGTGTGCATAATTGTCACCGTAGACAGAAAATACCGGCACAATCATAAACAAGCCAATCATACGTAAGGCAAAGATGCCACCGACTCCGAGGATTGCCCGTTTCTCTACGCTATTCATACTTGCCTCACTGGTTGATCATTGCTGGTTGCTCATTGCTATCTTTCACGACTAACACTTGCGCCATACCATGATTTATCACTACTGGTTTATCAAGGCATTGGCCTATAAATCAAGCCCCCTAGTATAAGACATTCGCCGTTTGGTTGCCGAGACTTTTGTCTTACTGGTGCAGTAACGTATGCGCCCTCAACCCAAGCCATTCATATTACGAGATTATTTTGTTACCAAGTGCATCAGATGCACAGTCATGCCTTGAATAATGCTGTCACCATGACAATAAAGTAAAACGTTGTCAGCACAATTAATGGCTCACTCACCCCATCTACGTAACGACGAACGCTTCTATAAAATGACATTTTGGTCAAAACCATAACAAACGATGCCTGTTACTTAACACTGATTTGATTTAGATTTGCTGAGTCCTATAAAAATAGTCATAGGAGCGACAAGCAACGTAAAGCCAAACAACAATAGAAAGTTAATAACTAGGTTGGCATAACTTTTACCTTATCAATATATGTACCTTTTATAACGACACTACTTATAACAACACTATAAATTTAGAATTATTCACCTTTTAACCAACCACTTTACTGATCTGTATTTACTTTTTGACTTGAGATATTTCCCAATCCCCTTTTAGCAAATAGGAAACCTGTAACCGATGGCACATGACCATATCGCAATACGCGGCGCACGTACTCATAATTTAAAAAACATCGATTTAGACATCCCACGAGATAAATTCGTGGTAATCACTGGCCTATCTGGCTCTGGTAAATCTTCATTGGCATTTGACACCTTGTATGCCGAAGGGCAACGTCGTTATGTCGAAAGCTTATCGGCATATGCTCGTCAGTTCCTCTCGCAAATGGAGAAGCCTGATGTCGATAGTATCGAGGGTCTATCCCCTGCGATTGCTATCGAGCAAAAATCAACCAACCATAACCCACGCTCGACCGTCGGTACGATTACCGAGATTTATGACTATTTGCGTCTGCTCTATGCACGCATCGGTACGCCATATTGCCCTGAGCATGGTGAGCCAATGGTTGCGCAGTCAGTCACTGAGATGGTCGATCAGGTCATGGCATTGCCAGATGACACTAAGATTATGATCTTGGCACCGGTGATACGCGAGCGTAAAGGTGAGCATACCGTCTTGCTTGAGCAGCTGATTGGGCAAGGTTTTGTCCGTGTACGCGTTGATGGTGATGTCTATGATACCGACGAGCTACCGACGTTGGATAAGAAGAAAAAACATACCATCGAAGTGGTGGTCGATCGCTTTAAAGTCCGTGATGACTTGGGCAACCGTGTCGCTGAGAGCTTAGAGACGGCATTACGTCTAGGTCAAGGACTGGTCACGCTACACTTTATGGATGGCAATCCAAAAGAAGGCGGTGACGAAAACCAAGTGATGTCAGCCAAACATTCATGCCCTGTCTGTGATCGTGCAGTGCCTGAGCTTGAGCCACGTATGTTTAGTTTTAATAATCCATACGGCGCATGCCCAAGCTGTGATGGTCTCGGTAAACGTCAATATTTCGCCGCTGAAAAACTGATTACTCATCATGAGAAGTCACTTAACCAAGGCGCTATCAATGGTTGGGATAAGCGTCATGCGTACTATTTTGGTTTACTTAGTACCGTCTGTAAGCATTTTAAAATCGATATGGATGCGCCATGGCAAGATCTGTCAAAAGAGCAGCAAGACCTTATCATGCACGGCTCTGGTAAAGAAAAGCTGACCTTTAATTTTACCGATGAGCGCGGTCGTAAGACCAATAAGACTGTACCATTTGAAGGTGTGCTTCCCTACCTAGAGCGTCGTTATGCCAAGACGCAAAGTAACCTCGTTCGTGATGAGTTGGCTAAATATCTCGCAGATACCACTTGTAACGTCTGTGACGGCGCGCGTCTGAATGAAATCTCACGCAACGTCCGTGTTGATGATCAGACCATTGCAGAAATCGTTAAGCTATCTATCGGTGATGCGGCTGACTATTATAAAACGCTAAAGATTGGCGGTCATAAAGGTGAAGTCGCCGAAAAAATCTTTAAAGAGATTAATGAGCGCTTAAACTTTCTCGTCAGCGTCGGGCTTGATTATTTAACACTCGCCCGTTCTGCCGAGACGTTATCGGGCGGTGAAGCGCAGCGTATTCGTTTGGCTAGTCAAATCGGTGCAGGTTTGATGGGCGTCATGTATGTACTTGATGAGCCGTCAATCGGTCTGCATCAGCGTGACAATGACCGTCTGCTAAAAACCCTAACGCGCTTACGTGACTTGGGCAATACGGTACTGGTCGTTGAGCATGACGAAGATGCGATTCGCCAAGCAGATCACGTCATCGATATCGGTATCGGTGCAGGCGTACATGGCGGTCATATTATCGCTCAAGGTACAGTCGATGACATCATGGCAAACAAAGAATCGCTGACTGGACAATATATGTCTGGTAAGAAAAAAATCGAGATTCCAGCTGTGCGTCATAAAGCCAAAACTATCGATGTAGAGGTCAAAGGTAAGGCCAAAGCCAAAAAAGTACCGATGACCATCGAGCTAAAAGGCGCGTCAGGTAATAACCTACACGATGTAGATTTGACCATTCCTGTTGGTATCATGACTTGTGTGACCGGTGTCTCAGGTTCGGGTAAATCAACGTTGATTAACCGTACGCTTATGCCATTGGCAGCGACTCAGTTAAACAGTGCCTCAACGCTGATTGCCGATAAGTTTGAAAGCATTAGCGGTCTTGAGCATTTGGACAAAATGGTTGATATCGATCAAAGTCCAATTGGTCGTACACCGCGCTCAAACCCAGCGACTTATACAGGCGTGTTTACCCCTGTGCGTGAGATGTTTGCCCAGACCCAAGAAGCACGTGCCCGTGGTTATAAGCCTGGCCGCTTTAGTTTCAACGTAAAAGGCGGACGCTGTGAGATGTGCCAAGGTGATGGTCTCATCAAAGTTGAGATGCATTTCTTGCCTGATATGTATGTGCCGTGTGATACCTGTGAAGGCAAACGCTACAACCGCGAGACATTAGAGATTCACTATAAAGGCAAAACCATCGCTGATGTGCTTGATATGACGGTTGAAGATGCCGTTGAGTTCTTCTCAGCGATACCAGCCATCTATCGTCGTCTGCAAGCACTGATGGATGTCGGTCTGAGCTATATTCGCTTGGGTCAGTCTGCGCCAACACTATCAGGTGGTGAGGCGCAACGTGTCAAACTGGCGCGTGAGCTTGCCAAACGTGATACGGGACAGACGCTGTATATCTTGGATGAGCCAACTACTGGTTTGCATTTCCATGATATCGATAAGCTGCTCAATATCCTGCATGCTCTACGCGATAAAGGTAATACTATCGTGGTCATCGAGCATAACTTGGATGTTATCAAAACGGCAGATTGGGTGATTGATCTAGGCCCTGAAGGCGGTAAAGGTGGCGGTATGATCATCGCTGAAGGTACACCTGAGGAAGTGGCGGAAGTCAAAGAATCCTACACGGGTATATTCTTAAAGCCAATGCTTGAGCAAGGTATGAAAGAAGTCAGCTAATACCCTTAAGTCCTGATTGATAAAAGGCCACTCTTTATAGGGTGGCCTTTTTATTGGGTGGAATAAAGCTATGCGCGAACCGCAAATCTAAATTGATATGCGTGTATAAACCCTCAAACTCTATTGCTTCGTTACGTTACCTTTCTTAATATTTATTAAATATACTTAAAAGTTAAATGTATTAATATTTAAGGGGTTAGATATGACGCGTAAACGCATACGATATAGAAACAACTGGTTAATAAAGATATAACCCTCACAAATTGCGTTACTCACTTTTGTACGACCTCTAAAACTTTTAAGGACTTCTTATGAAAAAATTACTATTTATTGTCTTAGCATCTACTGTTGGCGTTAGTGCCTGTGCGTCAAGCGGCACATCAAATGGTGCAAGCGATCGCAACCATCAAAGACCTGCGATGTCAGCGGATATGAAGCAAGCCATGGATGATTGTGCTCAACGAGCTGGCGTGAAAATGTCTAAAGAGAGTCGTCCAAGTAAAAGTGATATGAAAAAACTAGAAGCCTGTATGACTGCAAAAGGGTATAAAAAACCTGAAGGACATGGCCAAGGCCGTCCGCAATAACTAGCATTTTTTACATGACTGATGATGAAAGGCTACTCTTTAGGGAGTAGCCTTTTTTTGTTGGATTAGGTTTGGTTGATGTTGACATATAAAAACACTAAGCGAAAACTTGCCTAGGGTTTCATTTGATTAAGCATAAAATATTTAGTTGTTTGAGAGTAAATCATAATTTTCTGAAAAATCTGGATGTATTTTATCGACCGTCTCAAAAAACTCTTCTTTTGTTTTAGACAGTTTCATAATAGTAGTAACAGATGATACTAATTGCATTAGTTCTGGATGACCTTTGTCCGGAGTCAATACCTGATGTAATCTAGTGCCTTTATTACCTAGTTTTTTAGCTCTATTTTTTAGCTCTGGCAAAATTTCAGGCGCTAGTTTTTTGTATATAACTTTATTAGTCACATGTCCAAAAAATCCTGGACGCTTTACCTTCCCATTTTCAGGGGGATATGGCATGTCGTATAATCTAAACAATTCTTTATAATAGTCGTCAGGAAAAGTTTTAATCCAAGCTTGCAACTCATTATCTACGAACTTTTCGAATAGCTTAGCAAGTGCATCTTTTTTACGAGCTTCCTGATAGCCTGTAACTTCATCGACTAAACTAGTCATTCCTACTTGCGATAATGCTCTCACTAGTATTTCCGCTTTTTTAGCGGTGCCTATTTGAGACGGGTGCAATTTCTCCTCTTCTCTAGCTTTTAAATAAAGATCAGCAACTAGTGGAAGAATATTCGCATCATAACCGCTTTGAATATTACCTTTTAAATCGACATACTCAATCTTCTTAATTACTTTCCTTAAGTCATCAGATACAAAGGGCTGAAGATTTTTAGCATCCATAAAAGTAGGAATATTGACTAATCTTGCATTTCCTCTTCCAGGTCTATCAAGCGCATCAAAAACAGCGTTCTGTCTAATAACACGTACATCCCCTTCAATTACTGCTACATCTAAACTATTATCTCCGATCTTTATCTCACCTTCATAACCTGCTTTAGGCAAGCTAGCTCTATGTTTTCTTGCTTCTACTCCTTTCATAGCACGAGCCTTACGCTCTGATGTTGTCATTTTTGAAGCCGTTGCTTTACCACTGTTTTCGCGTCCCATACTTTTCAACTCCCTATTGGATAAAATTTAATTATATATACAAGTAAATTACTTGTAAAACTAAATTTTAAGTTAATTACTTGTATAATTGTATTACAAGTGATTAATCGGCAAAAAGCCAGCTCGTAGATTAGCTTGACGAAGGAAACCCAACAATCCAATATTAAGCTAAGTTAACATTGAATCTGTCGTAGGTTGGGTTAACGAAGGAAACCCAACTGTCTCGTATTCATCAAAACCAATTCGTTGGGTCTCATCCTTCGACACCAACCTACAATTTAAACGTGGAATCACCTACAATCCGTAGGTTGGGTGGAGCTTGCGACACCCAACAAAATTAAGTAATATCAGTTATTAGTTATAATTTGTAGAATAGCATGCAGTATCGAAGGCACTATCAAAAAGGAGCAACCTACTTTTTCACTATCAACCTAGCTGATAGGTCTAGCGATTTGCTAATCAAAGAAATTGCAACACTTAGACACTCCTTCAAACTTGTTAAACAAAAACACCCTTTCTACATTGATGCCATTGTTATCTTGCCAGACCATTTGCATATGTTATGTACTATGCCGAATAATAATGCAGACTTCTCTAAACGAATAAAACTCATTAAATATTACTTTTCTTATAACATGGCCAAAACAGAATCTATTTCGAGTAGTAGACTTAAGAAGAGCGAGCGTGGTATTTGGCAACGTCGATTTTGGGAGCATTGCATTCGCGATGAATCAGACTATCGAGCACATATTGATTATATTCATATGAACCCTGTTAAACATGAGTATATTAAACAGGTTAAAGACTGGCCATATTCCTCATTTCATCGATTTGTGACGGATGGCTTGCTTCCTATCAATTGGGGCGAATGAGAATATTTTTTTAAAGTAAACGTTGGGTGTCGCAAGCTCCACCCAACCTACAAGTTAGATATTTTTCAGACTTAAGGTAATTAACGTTTAACCTAAATAAACTCCCTTTCAACATTCATTACTCTTGCATCCACCGTACGCTCTAGCTTTTCCTCAATCTGACTACATTGCGACTCGACCTCACGTTTAGACAGCCCGACTATAACGAATGTCCATTCGCTGGCGTCATGGCGGTCACGCTCGCCACTTTCGCACACCGCAACGCTTGGCGTATTGCCAAAGCGCGCATGCAATCCGCCCATACGTTGGCGTTTTTCTTTTAATGAGCTACAGCCAGGTAAAGAAAAGGTCAAAGTTAGAATGACAATATGCATTTTATTCTCCTTGTGACAGTGGTTTACGCTTTATAATAGTAGCAAATAAGCACAGCAAGTTATGCTATCTTTACCTCTATCCATATCGATATCGCAGCCAATATGCATATTCCTCCAATGACTTCTATCAGCTACGTGCAGCAGCAGCGCATCACTCGGCTATGCGTGCGCTGCGGATTACTGCTTATGCAGTATGGCGCTGAGTCTGCCGTGGTAGTGGACTTATCGAAGCGTTTGGGGTTTGCATTGGGAATGAGTAGCGTCGAGTGTTCGCTAAATTTTAATGCGATCACTTTGACGACTATCTGTAATGAGCGTTGTATTACCACCACCCGAGATACGATCAATCAGAGCATCAATGTCAATTTATTGGTACAAATCCAGCAAATCATCAATAAAACCGAAGCCACTATCAATAATAATGATCTGATTGACCGCACAACCCTTGCGTTTGATGAGTTGGATAAAACGGTATACCCGACATGGCTAGTGGGCATATTTGTGGGCGCATCTTGTGCCGCGTTTGCTTATTTAAATGGCGGCAGTTGGTCGATTACCGCCGTAACCTTTATCGCGGGTATGGTGGCGATGTTTACTCGTATCTATTTATCCAAGCATCACTTTAACCCTTTTATTACCGTCATTGTGACGGCTTTTATTGCCTCTTTGATTGGGGCGACGACCTATTATTTTGATATTGGCAATAATGCCGATATTGCCGTGGCTTCTAGCGTGTTGCTACTGATTCCAAGCTTTCCGCTGATTAACTCTTTGTCCGATATCTTAAAAGGCTATGTCAATATTGGGATTGGACGTGCGGTTTTTACTTATATGCTGACCTTATCCGCCTGTGTGGGCATCGTGATGGCGCTGGTGTTACTACGCATACAGCACTGGGGGTTTTAGATGTGGTTTATTGAGACCGTTGTGCTGTCATGTATTATCACCCTTGGTTGGACGCTGATGTTCAGCGTGCCCAAACGCTATATTTTGCCGTGTTTGCTGATGACGGCGTTTGGCTTTGGGTTAAAAACGGCGCTTGTCTATCAGCATATACATCTGGTGGTGGCCAGCTTTTTTGGCGCGATGCTCGCCAGCTTTTTTGGCGTGTATTTTTCTAAAAAATATACCCTACCGCCCAAAGCGTTAATCTCACCCAGCGTCATCTGTATGATGCCAGGTATCGCCGCTTATAAGGCGATGGTCAGTATGGTGCAGATTGGTTACTTTGGCTTTTCAGACGAGTTATTTAGCCAAATGATGGTGTATTTATTCGAAGCCTTGTTTGTGACCTCAGGATTGGTACTGGGCTTGTCCATTCCTGGGCTGTTATTTTATAGACGGCGTGCCATAGTCTAGGCAGGTTTAAGTGGGTTTAAATGAGATTATTATGTGTTAGGCTATTTTTGTTTAAATACTTTTATAAACTGATGCTAGCTGGCACACCCTTATGATAAAAAACTTGTAAGATGGATTATCCATACCCATTACAATAGAGTTCAAAACTGTACCGATACTTAATGAAGAGACATAACAATGACAAAGCATTACGATTATATTTCCATTGGCGGCGGTAGCGGCGGTATTGCCTCCATTAACCGTGCCGCAAGCTATGGCAAAAAGTGCGCGATTATCGAAGCCAACCAACTGGGTGGCACTTGTGTGAATTTGGGCTGTGTGCCCAAAAAAGTAATGTGGTATGGCGCGCAAGTGGCTGAAGCTATCCATAAATATGCGCCAGACTATGGTTTTGATGTTGAGTTAAAAGGTTTTGACTTCCAAAAGCTGGTACAGAGCCGTCAACAATATATTGAAAACATTCACCGCGCTTATGACAATAACTTGGCCAAAAACGGCGTCGAAGTGATCAAAGGCTTTGCCAAGTTTGTCGATACCAATACCGTAGAAGTAAATGGCGAGCTGATTACCGCTGATCATATTTTGATTGCTACGGGCGGTCATCCTATTCAGCCAGACCTTAAAGGTGCAGAATACGGCATCGACTCTGACGGCTTTTTTGCGTTGAATCACTTGCCAAAACGCGTGGCGATTGTAGGTGCTGGCTATATCGCTGTCGAGATCGCAGGCGTGTTAAACAGTCTGGGTGCCGATGTGCATTTGTATGTGCGCAAACACTCGCCACTACGTACGTTTGACCATACTATCGTAGAGACTTTGCTGATAGAAATGGAACAAGCTGGCATTAAATTACACACCAATACGGTGATCAGTGAAGTCAATAAAAATGACGATGACAGCCTGGATTTGACCACCAACGATGGCGGTGAAGACTGTATCGATACTGTCGATTGCTTGATATGGGCGATTGGTCGCGCGCCATCGACAGACGGTATCAATCTGCAAGTGACAGGGGTTGAGACGACTGAGACAGGTAAAATCAAAGTCGATAAATTCCAAAACACCAATGTCGATGGTATTTATGCAGTCGGTGATATCATCGAGAACAGCGTAGATCTAACGCCTGTAGCGATTGCTGCTGGTCGCCGCTTATCTGAGCGTCTGTTTAATAATAAACCCAATGAGCACTTAGACTATACATTGATACCAACGGTGATTTTTACTCACCCGGCTATCGGTACGATTGGGCTGTCTGAAATCGACGCGATCAATCTGCATGGTAAAGAAAATATCAAGTGCTATACCTCAACGTTCACTGATATGTATAGCGCGGTCACTCAACATCGTCAAAAATGCACCATGAAGCTAGTATGCTTGGGCAATGACGAAAAAGTCATTGGTTTGCATGGTATTGGTTTTGGCGTCGATGAGATGATTCAAGGCTTCGCAGTCGCTATCAAAATGGGCGCGACTAAGGCTGACTTTGATAATACCGTTGCCATTCATCCAACTGGCTCGGAAGAGTTTGTGACGATGCGTTAAGCTCACTGTTTAACGTTTCTCTTATTCTTAGCTATTATAAAAAAGGATGCCATTTGAGCGTCCTTTTTTATTGTCAGTCATGACGTAAGCATATACCTTCGTATGCTTAAAACGCTCTTATGGCTTTTATATCGTACTGATGACTACTGTACTTTCTAATCATTATTCGCATTGAAAAATTTAAAGCAAGGCATACTGACAGCGCAATCCTGTTGCTGCTATGATGCCCTTAATACTGACCGTTGAGAGATGACTGTGTGGCAGGTGTACTTATTTATATTACCGATTGGGCTTGGCATCATGACATTAGCAGCGAGTTTGTTGTTCTTATTCGCTTATCTCATGTCGGATGATAATGCCACGCGCTTGCCAGCATTTAACTGGTTCAAGCGCTTAATCATTGTGGCATTTATGCTGCTGAGTATTGGTCTGTTTATGACCTTTGGTCATTTTTGGGGTTAATTTAGGTAGAATATTTTTTAATGCTTTTTACTAGGCCAAGTTGATTAGCTAACGACTTTTTCTAGTTCTAATAGCTCTAAATCATCACGCTTTGGCTCGCCATTGTTGCCATCATTGGGAAATGGCATTTTATTACCATTGAACTGATAACCACGACGCTGATAGTAAGCCAAAAGCTCAGGACGATGACTTAGTATAGACATAGTCAGACGGCTAGGCTGATTCAGTGACTGTAAATGACGATCTGCAAAGGTCTCAGCCGCTTGTAAAATCACATTGCCAACACCCTTCCCTTGTAGCACAGGATGTACCGCAAACATGCCGATATAGGCTTTCTTATTTGAGGCAGCATCAGTTTTGATATCGACAGCGATACAGCCAAGTATCTCACCCGTCTCATCTCCCTCACGATTGCCCGTTGTGGTTTTCGGATAAACAAAGTAATAGTGATTAGGGTCATTGATTACGGCGGCGAGCTCCGCTGATGTGGTCCTGATACCACCTATCAAATCGGCCTCATTGGTCCAACCTGCTGTCTCGCGATAGCAGCAATTCAATAATTGTTCAAGTGCGCCAATATCATCCAATGTCGCTTCACGCAAAAATACCGACTCTTTATCAAAATGGTCTGTTTTTATATTGCTGCTATTTATATTGTTTTCGCTCATATTATAATTTTTCCTTTTCCGTCTATGTATAGTTGCATTCAAATAATTTCGATACAAGAAAACCGAGTGCAAGCTATACATTAGTATACTTAATGAGGGTGACGATGTAGCGGATTTATGTGGATTTAGCCATATAAAAAACTGACTTAGATTACTAAGTCAGTCTAGGGGTATGTCATTACTTAGATTGTGCAGCTTAAAATGAGAAAAATTGTAGATAAACGAGGAAAAAATTGCCGTTAATATGAATATATTTGCAAAATTTCTGACGACGTTTAGCAAAATTTAGCCATTTTAAGACCACTAAATGTATTCATGTGCTAATTGATGACATGCCCCAGATACTAATACTTATTGTTTTATAGTACTAGCGCGATAATACATGCGCTTGCTCAATAATATCAAGCCCTGCATTAAGCTGAGCGCGTGTCGGTGCATGACCACGGCGTAATAGCTCGGAGAAGGCAACCAACTCTTTATCACGTCCAAGCGTACTTGCCGCACTAGCTCGTGTGTCTTCGCCGTCATCATCGAAGTAGTATTCTATATAGTCGTGCGTATCTGGCGTACCAAATAGAATATTGTGATCTGGTGTCTCTGCATGACCACTATAGCGTAGGCTCTTGCCATATTGCATGGTCCAAAAGAAAGGGATACGCGCCTCTAATGAGTCAACACTGTCGTCGCTTAGGATTGCAGCTGCCGTGACCATGCCATGCTGCAGCGCCACACGCCAATGCTCGATACGCATACGGCCCATTTGATTGCTGGCTTTTGCAATATCACCTAGCGCATAGACGCCATCGCGCAGCTGTAGATGCGCATCGACTTGTACACCATCTGGATCGTTAACTTCGCTCAATATCTCTGTACGTGGAGACACGCCAGTACCCAATATCACGATATCAGCATCAATATGCTCGCCATTCGCCAGCGTGACACCGCCTACATTTGAAAAAGTTTGGTTATCTCCATCCTTGTCTACTTGACGGTCAATCTTAGTGATTTCGTTGACGGTTGCGTCAAACACAAAATCGATGCCCTTCTCTTCATGTAACTTAATTAAGGCGTTACTCACCGTTTCAGAGACAATATTGCCCATCACGCGGCTACCTTGACCAATCACTGTAATAGAAGCTGTCGTACCAGCTTGTGCTAATGCCGAAGCGGTCTCCATACCGATAAAACCTGTACCAATGATTACCACCCGCTGATCATGACTGGCCGCTTTAATTAATTTGGCATCACTCATGCTGCGTAGCGTATATACACCATCCATTTCAGCACCTGTAATAGGTGGTAAGTTCGGTTTAGCGCCAGTGGCGACGACCAAGAAGTCTGCAGTCTGTCGCTCGCTGTTGCCATCATTATCCTCTATGACGACGGTCGCTTCATTGGGTAGCACTTCGCTAACCGTTTGGTTGAGGCGTAACTCAATATTGTTATTATTCACCCAGTCAACACCGCCCAATAGCAGCTTATCCTCGTCCATCTTGCCTGCCAAAAACGCTTTGGATAATAAAGGTCGGTTGTAAGGAGCTTTGTCATCTTTACTAATCAACGTAATCTTGCCGCCATAACCACCCTGACGCAACTGGTCGGCTGTCATAAATCCTGCACCGCCACCACCAACGATAATGGTATGAGTGTCAGTTAGTTTATCATTTTCGACCTGCCCCATTACCTGAGTTGAGGTATCGACTGTCAGATTATCACCATCATGAGTCAGCTCATACTGAGTCAAACCCTTTGTCGCTATCGGCTCTAATAGTGAGCCGTCACGACTATCAAAAGTCGCATGATGCCAAGGACAAACTACCCGATTGCCACAGCGTAATCCGTTACCCAAATCTGCGCCCGCATGTGGGCACTTACCATCGAATGCCCGGAACTCATCGTCATCATGAGTGATTAAAATGATACTATCGTCTTCTTGCTTATACGACTTCATACCACCGCTTGGGATATCCGCTTTACTGATGGTGACTGTGTTGATCGTTGCGTCGGTCATAATGCTTCCTTAACAGTTATAATGATGTCTAATGACAGCAGGTTGAAAATGACCGTAACCAACCAGACAAATTCAACTTATCCTATTATTTTTAATATGCTATGCATTGATAGTAGCAAGAGCGCCTCGCACACGATGTTTTTTTGTATGTTTGCTGCGTTGCAAAACGTAATTATGCGACTTTATTTTCCGCACTCCTTTTACTTCTAATCATCATTATTAAACAAAATAAAAGACGACCTTATGACTTCTCAAGACAACCAAAACGACATAACCACTACTGCTGGAGCCGGTTTAGATAGCCAAGCTGTAGCTATTGATCCAACAGCCAGTGAGCAAATTGACCTAGCTCATATTGATGTTGCCACTATTACAGATACTGCAAATTTGCCACAGCCAAGTTTGCAGCCAATACAGCAAGCGACTTATAAAGCCAATACGACTGATTTTATCGTTAATGAGCTATTGCCATTAGACTTCACTGGTGAAGGTGAGCATTTATGGCTACATATCGAAAAATCAGGCATGAATACTACTTATCTGGCGAAACTACTGTCAGAGTGGGCAGACATTCCATTACGTGATGTTGGCTACTCAGGGTTGAAAGACCGTCACGCGTTGACGACTCAGTGGTTTAGTTTGCGCATACCAAAGAAGCAATTGCCACCTACTGAGTTTGCACCAGTGGACATTGGCGAAAATGAGACTGTCACTATCCTTGCTCAGCACTGGCACAATAAAAAACTCAATCGCGGTACGCACCGTGCCAATCAGTTTGTTATTACTTTACGTGATATCCAGTTTGCGAGCGTTGGTGACAAAAATGGCGAAAATAACGCATCACCCGAGCAACTACTATCTGCAAAAGAGGCCGTCGAGCAGCACTTAACGCGCATTGGTGAAAATGGTGTACCCAATTATTTTGGTCCACAGCGTTTTGGTCGTCAGGGTAACAACGTCAGAGAAGCTTTATCACTGTTTGCTCGTCCGCCGCGAGAGCCGCGCCCACAACCAAAAAAGAGCAAACGTAAGCGTGCCCCTCGCGAGCAAAATACGATGGAATTGTCTGCTGCGCGTAGCTTGATATTTAATGAGATATTGGCAGCACGGGTACGTAATGGCAGCTGGAACACTGGCCTAGCAGGCGAGGTTTTTAATTTGGATGGTTCAGGATCGATATTCACTAGTGAGACACTAGATGATACGTTACATGCTCGTATTGATAGTGGCGATATTCACCCAACTGCCGTGCTATGGGGTACGGGTAACGATAAAGTCATCGGTAGCGCTGCAGATTTAGAGACCGAGGTAGTACAACACAGTCCACTACTTATGCAATTGGCAACTGGATTAGAGCAGCGTGATATCAAAGCGCAAAGACGAGCGCTACGCCTACCGATTGAGGCGTTAAGCTGGGAATGGTCGGACGATCAGACGCTAGTATTAAACTTTACTTTGAAGACGGGTAGCTTTGCCACAAGTGTGCTCGCAAGTTTAGTGCAGGAATTAGCGTCTTGATTGGATTAAATCGAAGCCTCAATTGGACCAATCAATAGAATATCAGCCATACCGATAATACTTATATAGTGTTAGCGGTATGGCTGTTTATTAATGGCTGATCGTTAATGACTAACAGCTTTTATAGAGCCATTGCTTACCGCCTTCTTTTTCAGCCCACATCTCATTTGCACTGACAACTTGATTGCGACCACGGTGCTTGGCTTCATATAAGGCCTTATCCGCTGTGCTAATAAGCCGCTGGCAGATATCACTAGGCAGCTTTTGCATTGAGGCTATTTGGCTTTCCGCGCGCTGAGTAGCAATTGGCTTGATAAGAGGTGACGTTCGAGCGACAGTCTTTTGCTGCGTAATCGTTTTGTAGCCTTGCGCGATACAATCTCGCTCTTCATGAGTTAAAGTATATAACCCAAAGCTTGCTGTCACATTAAAGTCAGCCAGACCTTCAATCTTCATAACATGTTCAGCAATATTGAGGCGTAATTGCTCGGCAATCATCATAGCACTATCGTGCTTCGTATCTGGTAATACAATTAAAAACTCTTCGCCGCCGTAGCGACTGATGATTGTCTTATCTGTTAATGATTGCGATAGCGTCTGCGAGATTTCAATCAGAACCTGATCACCTACATCGTGTCCATAATTATCGTTAATCTGTTTGAACCAGTCCAAATCTAACAGCATGACGCTTAAGTCTTGATATTCTCTCACCGTTGCCAAGGCATACTTCATCTTTTTCAGACCGTAGCGACGATTTTTAAGCTGAGTAAGCTCGTCCTGATTGGCGTGTCGTAAGGTCTCAAATCGACTATCATCTAATACCAACAGTAAGGCACGGAACATATAGACTATAAAAATCGCTTTTGGCAGCGCTAAATATAAATGCGTCGACCGCCAAAAAAATGCGGATGAGCGCTGTAGCTCGTTGATACTATCCCAATTTAAGACGTTGTTTTCAAAAGCCAACGCAGCAACCGCATTTTCAGCAGCCATAATCTCGTTGTAAGTTAGATAGTTATGACTTTCAAGCATGGGATGAATGACAGTCAATTGGCGTAAGTTAGGCAGACTGATACCAAAGTAAGGTGACATGATCGCTAATAGCATCAAGATAATATGCAGCCAAAACATACGCCAAGCATAGCGGCGCTTAATCAGCATCATGCCAAGCATAGCGCCGCCGACGAGCGACACGCCTGCAAACAGACTGCTATACCCTATCATCACAACAACAGTAGAAATGTAGGCGGTGTAAACCAAAACCAAAGCTATCTGCCATCTGCTTAAAACAATGTCATTATCATTGCTCGAATGAAATAAGCCTTTTACCATGCACAAAAAAAACAGTCCAACAAAGCTAATCCCAAGCCATAATGGATATAAATAATGTATGTTCACATAGGTGTTTAACGCATCTTGCTGCCACCAGACATACAAGCACCAGAACCAATGCAATGACACTTCTAACACGATAAATAAGGCCATCAGCGATGTTCGGTCAGCAGCCTGCCACTCAAAAATCATTTGAGAGATTTTGTTGTAACCTAGATGGGATATCGATACAGCCATAGAAGGGCTACCGCAGAGAGTATAAATGCATTAAAGGTGTAAATGCGTTGAATATATAAGCGCTAAAATCAGAGTGAAAGCATATTATCCGCTCTGAAATTTTCATATCAAGTGTTACAAGTTCTTGCCTTATTATCAATCTATTTTACGCATTTATTTCCCAATAATTTCTCTATGAATGCAATTTTGTTTACTTACCCATTCTTAGCCTTATTCATCATGATAAATAAGGCCCTATTGCTATTGAAAACAACCTTATTAGAAGTAACTGTAACAAGGTAAATCCTACTCACTAAGCAAGCGTTGCAAAAGACTCCCAAACCCCTTGCTGATCATCATTCAAAATAGGAACGTCGCCCAAACGTCGCCAAGGCATGTTACTACCATGAAAGTCACTACCAATAGATGCCGCAAGACCATGCTCAGCAAGGCTACGGTCGACCATTCTGCGGGTACTAATCGGCTCGCTAGTGGCTGGCAGTTCACAAGCATCGCCACCAAGCTGCGCAAACTCTTCGATCAGTTTACGCACGCGTGTCGCTGATAGTTGATATCGCGTGGGGTGTGCGAGCACCGCTTTGCCGCCGCAAGCATGAATCAGCTCGATACCATGCTGCATCGTTAACGCCTCGATTGCTACATAAGCAGGTTTGTTATCTGCTAGGTACTTATCAAAGGCTTTTTGAACGGTTTTGACCTCACCGCGCTCAAACAATACCTGTCCAATATGGGCGCGCCCGACTGCTTGTGGGTTACCGCCTGCTTTATCGAGCACTGCCTGCCATAGCTCATCATAACTAATATCTAATAGCTCACTCAATTTTTCGGCGATACGCTGACCACGAGTGGCTCGACTGTCTTGCAGTTGCTGCAGCGTTGCATGCATTTTTTCGCGATCAGTAAAGTCCAGTCCAAGTACGTGAATAATTTTATTGGTGGATTTATTCTTTCCGTAACCACCGCTTAATGTATGTTCACAACTGATCTCAACACCATTAATAATTTGCATATTGCAGGCACTGGCAGCGTCTCTTGCCTCATCAATCCCTGCCAGCGTGTCATGGTCAGTCAATGCCAACACATTGATGCCCGCTGCATGGGCACGTTGTATGACCTCGGTCGGTGCATAGGTACCATCTGAACAAGTACTGTGGCAATGTAAGTCAATTTTCATAAGCTGAGCCTTAAAGTGTTAAATAAAATAAGAGTAGAATAAAAGCTAGTGAGCAGACAGTCATTGTTACGATTATGTGCGTTGTAGTTTGTCTTGATGATTCTGTAGATTTAGCAGTTATCGTTACTGTATTCGTGTTTATATTTGGCCAGTGGCATGGTCATCAGTCGCAATAAAAAAGTATTACTCTGTAGGTCGCGTATATCGCATGATTATCGTGTTGATTGCTTTTTTTTGGTGCGGTAGACGTGTAAACTACCCCATACGTTTTTGTTGGACATACCCTTTGCTATGAAAGCATTATTAGACTTTATTCCCTTAATTGCCTTTTTTATCGCGGCGCGTTATAACGGTATTTTAGCAGCGGCAGGGGCTTTGCTCGTCGCCACTATTATCGTTTACGCCATTCATTTTATCCGTCAAAAAGGTAAGTTTGATAAGCAGCAATGGGTTGTCTTATTATTAACGATTTTATTCTGCGGCGGCACATTACTGCTGCGTGATGATATTTATCTGCGTTGGAAATCGCCCATTATCAATGGTATTTTTGCGTTGACACTATTCGTCAGTGCCGCTATTAATAAGCCATTGATGCAGCTTGCTATGAAAGAGGTATTTACCCTGACGCTTAGCGGCTGGAAAAAGCTAACCGTTGCTTGGGCATTGTTTTTTGCCCTAATGGCTGTACTACATTATATCACAGCGTTCACAATGTCAGATGAAGCATGGATCAACTTTAAGACCTATGGCTGGATTCCAATTATGCTGGTGTTTGTTGTGGCTCAATTTGCCGTGTTGAAAAAGCATCTCAACCCTGCCCTAACAGACAAAGCCACTAAATAGTTTCTGTTGCCTTGTCATAGCAGCAATCACTTTGTCGCTATGACGTTTATACTAAGCCCACATAAGCTCATCATTACTTTTTTATTATTCACTAAGGAAGTCTCATGTCTTTATTTGCAATCATTGGTCATGACGTGGCTAATAGCAGTGCACAACGTCTGATTACTCGTACTGAACATATTGAACGCCTAAAAGCACTGCATCAGCAAGGCCGTCTTGTTATCGCAGGTCCAACGCCTATCGAGCATGGCAAGAGCGATATGTCAGGCAGCTTAATCATTGCGGATTTTGATTCTATCGAAGCGGCTCAAGCTTGGGCAAACGATGAGCCTTACTTACGTGATGGCGTGTATAGTCATGTCGATATCAAACCATTTGTGCAAGCATTGCCAGCACCAACTGACAGTAACAATCAAGTAGCTGCATCGTGATCCAGAGAGTCTCTTTTTCACCTACCTGCTTCTACAAAAGTGCCCTGACTGGTCTCATGTTAGCGACAGCTGTTTCGGCGCAGGCTGCACCCACTACGCCTATAACACCTGCTGTTGATGCAACCGATCCGACAGCAATGATGCCATTGACTGGGCCAGTAGCGGCGCGTGCTTTGCCAACGAAAAACTCAGCGCTAGATATTAATGATACCTTGGCGGCACAGTTGCAACCATCTACTAAAGCATTGTCAGCTGCCAATCAAGAATTGCTCAGCCGTAATGCACAACTGCAGCGCCAAGTAAACGATTTACAGACTCAAGTAAATGTCTTGGTTTACGAAAGTAAAGGACAGTTGTTTCTATATGGTGCGTTTACCGTTTTGATTAGTCTATTAGTCGGTATTTTTGTCTCTTGGTTGGTATTTGTCCGTCGTGAGCGCTGGTAGCATATGCTGTGCTCGCACTGACTTGCATTACTCTACTTCGCTGCGTCTAACCAAATGTCGATATCATTGATCCGTCACTACTCATCGTTTAGCTACCGTTTCTGATATTTCTAAGAAGTGCCTCATGTCTACCGCTAATCATAAAAACCCTGAACACTTAAACGTTATCACGCCTGCCAAGATTGACTGGCAAACGGATGATACTGGCAATATGGTGCCAGTATCAGGTGAGTTTGGCGATGTGTATTTTTCTCATGCAGATGGTTTGGCAGAAACGCGTCACGTGTTTCTAGAGCACAATCAGTTACCAGAGCGTTTAGCACACCTTGCACCAAAGCAATGTTTTACGATTGCTGAGCTAGGCTTCGGAACTGGGCTTAATCTACTAGCAACATGGCAATTGTGGCGACAATTACGTGACACCAATCCGCAATTAGCAACGGCTCGCCTGCACTTTATTACTACTGAAAAGTTCCCTATACCGCTAGCGGATTTGACGCAGATACTTGCTTTATGGGGTGAGCGCGCGCCTGAGCTAATGGCATTTATTAAGCCACTTTTGGCTGCATATCCGCACCTGATTGCAGGCTGTCATCGTTTAAGTTTTTCTTATGATAACTTAACCGTCGATATGTGGCTTGGTGATGCAGCAGAAAGTCTAAGCAAACTGGTATTAGACCATTCTAACCAGCATACGTCTTGTATTGATGCTTGGTTTTTAGATGGTTTTGCGCCTTCTTGCAACAGTACGTTGTGGGCTGACAGTATCTTTGGACAAATGCAGCGTCTATCACGCCCTCATACGACTGCCGCTACTTACAGCTGTGCAGGTATCGTCAAGCGTGGACTAAGAGAGCATGGCTTTCACATTAAGAAAGTCAGGGGTTTTGGTCGAAAGCGAGAAATGCTCACCGCCACCATGACCGATACAGACCATATTGACGTTACTAGTGATAATAAAAATTGTGATAACGAAAGCCACGATGCGAAGCATATAACAACAGATAGCATCTTTAATCACACTGCCATCATTGGTGCAGGTGTCTCGGGTTTACTGACAGCTTGGTCGCTTGCCAATCGTGGTATTACCGTTACTTTATTAGATAAATCAGCGCCCTTGGCAGGTGCGTCAGGCAATCCTAGAGCATTACTTGCGCCCAAAATGACGCCGATTCACCATGTCGATGAGCATCTGCATACCATCGGTTACCTCCATAGCAGCAGGCTATATCGAGACCTTAATCGAACAGCCACACAGCTTAATACAGCATCAGTACTTGAACTGACTGGCGCCCTTGATTTACTCATAAAAGCCAATATCGGTACGGAACAAATTGCCGACTATCCTGACGAGATGGCGACCACCATATCGCATGAGCAAGCACAAATTACTAGTGGCTTAAAAGAGCAGAACTTATCAGAGAACTTGTATTTACCGCAGTCTGGTCTGGTCAATCCACAAGCATTAAAAGACATCATGCTGACTCATCCGCTCATTCACTTCCAGCAGTTAGAAGTGACTAAAATCAACGAGACTGATCAGCAGGTTCGTATCGAAGGTATTGATGAAAACCTTAACACTGTCACTATGACTGCTGATAATATCGTCATTTGCGCGGCATTTGAGAGCCATCAATTAGATCAGCGTATTTTTGATTGTCGTAAAATTCGTGGGCAGCTGTCTTGGTTTACCCCCTCGACGGAGCAACTAACAAAGCTACCTAAAATACCGCTTAAATATAGTGGTTACTGTGCGCGGTTCAAAGCACAGAGTGGAGATGACGAGTTAAATACTGTGGTCGCTGACGAGCCCTATTTATTGCTTGGTGCGAGTTTTATCCGCAATGACACAAGTACTGACATACGTGACGAGGAACATCATATTAGCCGAGACAAGCTCATCACTGCTATACCTGAAATGGCATCTGTCATTCCGGCAGATACGAGTCTATGGCAGGGACGATCTGGCATTCGCACCCAAACGCCTGATTACCACCCTATCGTTGGACAATTGGCAAATAGTCAGCGGAGGATATGGACAATGAGTGCGATGGGCGCAAAAGGTTATGCATTGGCACCTATTTGTGCTGAAGCATTAGCAGATATGATGCTAGGGTCATTCGCACCACTGTCAGAGACGATGCTCGCACGCTTATCACCCAATCGTACACGTTTACAGACGCCGCTTGTTTAAGAATAAATGGCTCTTGTGTAAATAACAGCAACGATTTCCATAGTTCATACTGTCTTATGATATCTTAATTTGATGTCGACTCTAATAATGAGATATACCCCATGAGCTATTATCAAACCACCCTTACTCTACCCGCCTATGCGCGTGGCATTCATATCATTACTCCGAAGGTTGAAGAAGCGATTTCTCAGCTGCTACCTCACTCTGCCAAGGTAGGGTTGGTTCATCTGTTTTTGCTGCATACGTCAGCCAGTCTTGCGATCAATGAAAATGCTGATCCAGATGTTAGACTAGATACAGAGGATTGGCTTAATAAAATCGCACCAGAAGATCAGCCAGAGTATCGCCATACCTTAGAAGGATCAGACGACCTGCCAGCGCATCTCAAAAGCATGATGCTTGGAGTAAGCTTGACTATACCGCTTGTCGATGGTGAGTTAGGACTGGGCATGTGGCAAGGTATTTACTTATGTGAGCATAGAAACCTTCAAGAATATGGCGGACAACGTAAGCTGGTGATTACGGTAAATACGTAATAATATACTGTCAATAAATAACAGATTGACCCTTGCCAATTACCACATTTACATAGAGCGCCATTAACGGATAAAGCTGATTATGAATACTTCTGTCTCAAAAACAATACACTCAAATAAGTCTAAGCGTCTATGTATTACCGCTCCTGCTATTTTCTTCAGCCTGTTGCTACTGACTGCTTGTCAAAAAGATCCAGAACCTGAAGCAACTGATACAACTACAGCTGAGACCTCAACGCAAACCACGCCAGTAACGACCAATATCAATGTTGATGAAGCTGAAAATAGCAACGTTGATGCAGCGGAAGATAGCAACGTAGATGATGCTCAAAATGTAGCGCAGAATGATACTGATTCAGAACGTGATATGAGCTTAACAGAGTTAAATAAAGATCTTAGTGATACTACGTCCACGGCAAATGATAGCGCTGAAAAACCTAATCCAGAACAAGCTATTAAAGGCGCACAAATCACTGATGTCCGTTATAAAAGTGCAGCAAGTGAGAGTTTGTCCGTGGTCTTTGAGACGTCGGCAGCTGGCATGCTTAACGCTATCATTACTCGTCCCAACCAGCCAAAAATGACCTTAAGCGCACCCGAAGGCCAAGGCAATAATCCTACGTATCAATCAGCTGACGGCAGTATCCAACTCGTCAGTCATGCTGGCGGCGGCACTATCGACCTTATCCGAAACAATAAAGTCACTAGCTTTGATGCCGTCAGTGCTGAAGCAGAAGTCATCACTGAATAAAGTCTGAGGCGGCCTTTGTTTCAATGCCCTATTTAAAACCATAAAAAAGGCGGCAAACGTTATTATCGTTGCCGCTTTTTTCGTTTCTGTGTATTACTCTCCACTGACTCGTCTCTACTAAGCTTTCTGACAAGTAATTGTATTTAACCAAACCCAGTCGATTGACCAAACATCCCAACCAACCAACTTATCACTGTCCACAGCCCCCAACCGACAAATACAATGACCAGCAGGCCAAGAAAATCAGGGACGTGCAGATATAACCAAGCAACGATTGGATTACGCCAAAAAAACCCAAAACGGCTTTGCTGCTGCTTGTCTTCTAGTGACTGGTGCAAAAACGGTCGATCCATATGCATGGTTTCGGTAATACCATACTCATGGTGTAGATGCTCGTGCACGATACCCAGGGTCTTACGGCTAGGGCGAATGAAAATATCTAATAGCGTACCAATGCCAGGTACGATACCAACGACCATATCAATAACTGCCAATCTAACCGCTGGCGTCATTTTATGAGCGGGCACACCTAACTGACGCCCTAATATAAATGCATAACTGGTCAATGCCAATCCTGCCAAATCTCCTGTTAGTGGAATGGTCGAAAGCGCCGCATCCGCACCCATTCCTTGCTTAGTAAAAGGCACTCGCACCAGCGAATCCATGGTATTAGCAAATTTTGCTAGCTTACGCTCAGTTGCGATAACTTGCTCACGAGTCAGACCATGTTCGGCAAGTTTTGCTTGATAGTCCGTAACTGACGCATTCGTATCAGACAGTTTCTTTGATTTGAACCTCGGCAATTTATCGAACTTATCCATTTAGCGTCGTCCATATGCAAGTAACTGCGATGAGCGCAAAGACATAGCGCCCTACCCAGATATTAGCTAAGAATGCCTGAAAGCAAGCCAAAGGATTGCGACTGGCACAAGCGCTGTTTTGTTTGGCAAACATCATCGCAACAAGCGCCAACCCAAATACTGGGGTTACGCCTAAAGTGGTCGGGGCAAAGTAATGCCACATAACCACACCCATCGTTAGCAAAAATAGCATCTGGAGTATTGAGATGATAATCACATCATAACGACCGAATAGTATCGCTGTTGATTTCACGCCAATCTTTAAGTCATCTTCACGGTCAGCCATGGCGTACTGGGTATCATAGGCTACTGTCCAGCACATATAAGCTAAGAATAGCAGCCAACACCAAATATCAGGAGCGCCCTGCACCGCCACATAGGACATCGGTATCGCCCACCCAAAAGCAGCTGCTAAAAATACTTGCGGCACGTGCGTATAGCGTTTCATAAATGGATAAATAAATGCCAATACAACGGCACCAAGCGACCAATAGAACACAGCTATGGGCAAGAAAAATAGTAGAATAGCACTTAACAGCACCAGTACTAAGAATGCAGCGACGGCTTCTTTACCAGATAAGCGTCCATCTGCTAATGGGCGGCCTTTAGTACGAGTCACATGACCATCTACTTTGCGATCCGCAAAGTCATTGATCGCACAACCAGCCGCTCGCATAAATATTGCACCAAGGGCAAATATCGCAAATACTTTGATACTTGGCAACGCTGCTGTCATTCCTTGCTGCTGCGCTTGACCCATTGCAGCGAGTAGTACGCCCCATAATGTTGGCCATAAGAGCAGCTCAATGCCGACTGGCTTATCAAAACGGGTTAGTTGGATGTATGCTTGTAGCTTGTCTTTAAATGTCATGGCTTTTTATTATCATTGTTGAATACTTTTTATGCGCGCTTATATATTTAACTCAGAGCAACTAAATTAATTTTTGAGTGGGTTGGTTGCTTAGTTTTAATGGACTAATTACTAAGTTTAATGGTCTGGTTACTGAATTTGTTGCCACAATTTATTCGCTTCGATCAGTGATAGCTCAGGATATTGCTTGCGCAAAGCTTTTAGTGCTAGGACTTTGTCTTTTTGTTTAGCTTGCTGACGTAAAAATGCCAGTTGCTCTTGTGGATTGCTCAGCTCTTTTAACCGTGCCTCAAGCCGAAGAATGCGAGTACGCAGCATGATATTAATCAACAATAGAATTGCACCCATAACCCAAATGATTAACGCTGACATTCCTTGCTCCTAAATCCATTAACTTTGAACATATAAGCTGATAACTTGCGTACATTTATAATCGTACATTCTTTACCGCAAACAGCAGCTGTCAGACAAAATACCCATCAAAGCGTACGGCTTCATTATGCCAGCTTTCACTAGCAGGCTCATCAGCAAGCAGCGGTGCAAACTGTGGACGCTTTACAACCACGCGACCTTGGCCTTGCGTATTTTGTTTAACAACGGTCTGTGCGCTATTTAGCAGCTGTCGCTCTTCATCTGATGTTGGTGGACGAGCCAATTGATGCAGTGCTTGCATATGCTTACCGACTTTTGCCCCTTTGCCTGTTTTGCTATCTTGATAGCTATCCTCTGGAAACATCGGATCCAGATAGACGACATCGACTGCCATAGCATCGTCTATTGCGGTGCTTGCTTCTAGATTCGCAAAATAACTGAGCGCATCAGTGTTAATAATCTGTAGACGGCTCATGAGCTTTTGCCAATTGGGTAGCGCACTCATACGCTGCTGCTCTGCAAGTAACAGCAATGCCATCAACGGCTGCTGCTCAAGCATAGTGACTTGGGCACCAGTACTGGCCAATATCAAACTATCATGCCCAAAGCCAGCGGTTGCATCAATAACATGACTATCTGATGTGATTTTGGCTGCTTGTAATAGCAGCTCAGACTTACGACCAGCACTCACTACACGGCGCTGCAACTTGTCCCACTCAGGTGCCACACTGAGCCCATCACTTAGCCATGATAGCTTGTCTTTATCATCTAATAATAGAATAGGCTGAGTAGATGCTTGGCTCAATTGCTGACGTCGCTTTTGAGTTATTTTCTCTGTAGCGACCTCTACATCTAAGATAATTGGTAATGTATGCTCAGCTATCAATGACTGTAGGCTCTCAACCTGTGCTTGCTGGCTGTCATTGACGTAGAATAACTGACAATGTACAACAGCATCTGTCTCGTCATACGTTTGGGGCACATTTGTCATAACCATCATCCTATTTGCTGCTTATTTTCACTATAAATTACTGGCGTGTTAAATCATAATGCAAATCTAGCTAGCCATTTGATAACCAAAGCCCCAAGCGGCGACCAACACGATAACACCCGTGATAATGCGTAACCAAGCAAAAATAGTAAAGTCACGGCGACTTACCCATGCCACAAGTAAGCGGATACAAAGTAGCGCCACTACAAATGATACGATGGTTCCAATACCTAGCACCAGCCAGTCTTCACTGTTGGTCAGTACGTCACCATGTTTGAGCAAATCTAACAGTGCCGCGCCTACAATGACAGGAATACCTAGAAAGAAAGAAAACTCAGCAGAAGCCTTACGTGAGACACCTAACCACAACGCACCAATAATCGTAGCACCTGAGCGTGATGTCCCTGGTATAAGAGCTAAACATTGGAACAAACCAATCATCAACGCAGTTTTTATGCTGACATCTTCAGCTTCTTCTGCAATGACCGTTTTAGGACGCTTTTCCACGTAAAATATCAGTAGACCGCCGATGATGAGCATAATGGCAACGACGATAGGATTAAACAAATAAGCTTTGATTTCATCGGCAAAAGTAAAACCAACAATCATCACAGGGATAGTAGAGACAATCAGACTCAGTCCCAGCTGTCTAGGATTGGTCATGCCCTCTGCTTTACCAGTCAGCAAGCCCATCAGCGCTTGCCATAACCTACCCCAATAGTCATAAATCACTGCTAAAATAGCGCCAAGCTGTACCACCACGACAAATAAATCAACTTTTTCTTTAGTCCAGAAACCCATCACATCTGCTGATAGAATCAAATATCCCGTACTAGAGATGGGTAAAAATTCAGTGATACCTTCAACGATACCCATGATGACAGCCTGAACAAATAAAACTATATCCACAGTGACTTTCCTAGAAACAGATTGGCCTAAAAAAACTGGCCTAAAAACAGACCGATTGGCTGTCCTATATTAACGTTGATTTTGTATTGGTATGTGCTTGCTAAACACTAAAAAGCTGGCTGCAAAAAACATATTTATAAAGCTATGCTTTGCCTTGCTCTTTAAGTGTTTTCCAAGCTTGATTACGTAGATATTTTGGCAATGCCTGCGATGCTTCCGTACCACCATCATTTGCAAACTGAGCAATACCAAGCTGCCCAATGACAACCGCATCTGGCCAAACATCTTCATGGCAGTCTTGCTGATCATGTCGTGCCAACAGCGTTGCGCCATTACCCGCAATAGGCAGGTTGAGCTCTGTTTGGCTATCATAATCTAATAGCTGCTCTGTACTATCAGTACCATCAGCCAATACTGGCTGCATAATGCTATGACCTAATTTGTCATCAGTTACCAACTCATACTGCCCAAAGTAGACTTGCTGCATACGAGCATCAAGGGCGCTGTATAGATGTGTCAGCCCATACTTCTGATACGCGCATTGTGCGATTGCTTGCAGGCTTGAGACGCCAACACAAGGCAAATCATGCGCTACAGACAGAGCCTGTACCACTGCCGTATTGATGCGGATACCACTAAACGCACCCGGCCCGCGATTGAATATCAAAGCCTGTATATCAGCAAGACGTAACTGCGCCTCGGATAATGCAGCATCAATCATGGGTAAAATCTGCTGAGTCTGCTGACGCTTTCCTGTTTCGGTATGGCTCGATAGTACCTGTCCACTCGAATCTAAAATCGCGATCGAACACTGGTCGAACACGGTATCCATTGCTAAAAACATCACAACCTCGGCTTTTACTTTTGGCGTTCTAAATTGATTTGTCAGATTTTACTAATTTTTCATCACGATCCATCGTTCATGCACTATAAGAATACTGACAGAATGGAGCAGCGCCTATCATAGCATTTAGGGTACACGAATTTTATTAATTTCTATATTTTTCACACTTTATTCATCTGTACTTATTCATAGCTAACCATAAAAAACCCTAAAGCTTAGGTAGCTTTAGGGCATATATAAAATACTTTCAGTATGCATCACGATGGCTTAGAAGCGTGTTTTAAACTTCTTTGGTGCTTGGTTTTGCATTTCTTGCATTTGCTTTTGCATCTCTTCAGTGCTTGGCATGTTATTTGGATCCAGTCCCATTTGCTTGGCCATTTGTTCTGGATTCACGTCTTTAGTACCACCTTGCTGACCGCCACCGCCAAACAATGGACCGCCGCCACCTGCTCCACCGCCGCCGCCCATTAATCCTTGCATAGACTTCATCATTTTACTAATGCCTTCAGGCTTTGAAATCATTTTCATCATTTTTGCCATTTGCTTGTGTTGCTTGAGCAAGCGGTTAACGTCTTGAATCTCACGTCCTGAACCTGCAGCGATACGGCGCTTACGACTTGGGTTAATCTTGTCAGGGTTTTTGCGCTCAAATGGCGTCATCGAATTGATTAATGCTTCCATTTCACGTACTTTTTCTTCTGGTTTGGCGTCTTCGACGGCTTTTTGCATATCTGAGCCGCCCATACCAGGCATCTTATCCAAGAAACCTGCCATGCCGCCCATGCTCTTCATTTGCTGGAACTGGGTCAATAGATCCTCAAGGTCGAAGTCACCGCCCTTTTGCATCTTTTTCGCCATTTTTTCGGCTTTATCACGGTCAATTTTCTGCTCAACTTCTTCGACTAGACTCAGTACGTCACCCATACCAAGGATACGCTGCGCGATACGCTCAGGGTGGAACAGCTCTAGCTCGTCTAGTTTTTCACCGCGGCCCAAGAACTTAATTGGCTTGCCGGTGATAGCGCGTACAGAAAGCGCTGCACCGCCGCGAGCATCACCGTCAGTCTTAGTTAAGATAACACCCGTCAACGGCAACGCATCATTGAAGGCTTTTGCGGTATTGGCAGCATCTTGACCCGTCATGGCATCGACGACGAATAGCGTCTCAGATGGGTTAACCGCAGCAGTTAGCGCCTTAATCTCATCCATCATGGTATCGTCGATATGTAGACGACCAGCGGTATCAATGATCAGAATATCTTGATATTGGATTTTGGCTTCTTCTATCGCACGTTTTGCGATATCAATTGGATTCTCATCTGTGCTTGAGTTCACAAACTTAGCATTCACTTGACCGGCTACTTGCTCAAGCTGTTTGATAGCCGCTGGACGATAAACGTCGGCAGAGACTAGCATGACTTTTTTCTTTTGACGCTCTTGTAAATACTTTGCCAACTTACCAGCTGTAGTCGTTTTACCCGCACCTTGTAGACCTGCTAGCAAATAAACAACGGGCGGCTTACCTGTCATCTCTAACTGCTGATTGGCACTGCCCATCATTTCGGTCAGCTCGTCGTGTACGATTTTGACAAATGCTTGACCTGGCGCTAACTCTTTTAGCACCTCAGCACCAAGCGCTTGTTCTTTTACGCGTTTTACAAAATCACGAGTGACAGGCAACGCCACATCAGCTTCTAACAACGCCATACGCACTTCACGTAGCGTGTCTTTGATATTGTCTTCGGTCAACTGTCCGGTACCGACGATGTTACGTAGGCTCGACGATAAGCGTTCTGTTAAGGTATCAAACATAAATAACTCTCAATTAAAATGGTTTTCAATTAAATAATACGCAATGAAAATAACTCTAAATCAAACCATTAAAATGGTTCGTAAATAATATTAGGATACGCTATAAGATATTAGGATATTGCATGACAAGGGACATGATAAAAGAATTATATTATCAATACTATAGCATTAACATGGCTCAAAACTTATAGTCGTTTCGCAAAGGACACAGCGATTATAATTGTAGTCAACTTTTTATAGATGACATATTTTATGTTTTGCGCTATGCAGCACTTCTGATCATTTATAAGTTATAAGCAAGATGGTGCTCAATTGGCACCCATTTTATGATAAATTGGACGATTATTCTAATCATTCTGATAATACCACTTTAGCGACACATTGAGCGGCAGTTTATGCTCAGTATAAGATGAGGCTTTTTATCTGTGCACTTTGCATTCTTACTTGCTAGCATGGCTTATATCTTAGTCAGCATCCATATTGGTTGGGCGCTGGTTCAGGACAAACCTATCCACAAAAGCCTCAGTTTGGGCTTATTGCTGGTCGGCATGGCGGCACATGCGGCACTGCTATATCCATACGTTGTGACGCTGTATGGTTTAAATTTCAACTTATTTAATATCATCAGTCTGACCAGTTTATTTTTCTTATTCTTTTATCTATTGTTCTGTTTATATCGCCCTATTCTTAGCCTTGGTATTTTGGCTGCACCCACTGCGCTAATAGGTATGACGGTCGGTTATGTCGGCCGCGCCCCTTATCAACCACTAACGGATGTCAGTATCGGACTTGAAATCCATATCATATTATCATTAGCTGCCTATTGTGTGCTGTTGATGGCTGCGGTACAAGCGCTATTTTTACGGCTACAAATACGTGAGCTCAAGCATCATACCATTCATCGCTTTTGGGTCAATAAACTACCCTCCTTGCAAAGTATGGAGAGTTTATTATTCGATATGCTATTGGTTGGCTTTGTATTGCTAAGTATCGCACTGGGGATTGGGTTTATCTATGTACAAGACTTGATGGCGCAGCATATTGTGCATAAGACTGTTTTTAGTCTACTGTCGTGGTTATTATTTGGTGTGCTACTATTCGGTAACTGGCGTGCAGGCTGGCGAGGCAAACGTGCGGCTAATATCACTATTTATGCTTTTATCCTATTAGCCATTGGCTTTGTTGGTAGCAAGTTCGTCTTAGAAATGCTCCTATAAAATATATGTTCAAAAAAAGGCGGTCAGTAACTGTTGCTACTGACCGCCTTTTTTACATTTTTAGCCGACTCACTACTAATTCTTCTTAGTTAAATACGACTGTCTTATTACCCGCCACAATCACACGGTTTTGCACATGCCAGTTTACAGCACGTGCTAATACGTTGCGTTCGATATCACGGCCGATAGCACGCAACTCTGTCACCCCTTGGCGATGCGTCACACGGTGTACATCTTGCTCAATGATAGGCCCTTGATCAAGCTCAGCTGTGACATAATGCGCAGTTGCTCCAATAAGCTTAACGCCTTTATCGTAAGCTTGACGATAAGGATCTGCACCCACAAACGCAGGTAAGAATGAATGATGAATATTGATAATCTGCATCGGCCAACGTTTGACGAAATCTGATGACAATATCTGCATATAGCGCGCCAATACTAACAAGTCGTTACCTGCCATCAACTTATGAATCTGCTCTTCTGCCTCTGCCTTATTGTCTTTGGTCACTGGCACATGATGAAAAGTAATGCCAAAGTTTTGTACTGCTTGCTTTAAATCAGGATGGTTGCTGACCACGCAAGTAATCTCGCAATCGAGCAATCCACGCTGATGTCGCCATAATAAATCTAACAACGCATGATCAAATTTAGATACCAAAATACCAACTTTAGTCTTCGTTGCATTATTATGTAGACGCCAATCCATATCGTGACGCTTGGCAACCGTATGCGCAAAGCTGGCTTCAAAATTCTCGATAATATCGCTTAATCCTGCCAAGGCAAACTCTAAACGCATAAAATATTGACCACCTTCATGCGCTGTTGAATACTGGTCAAGCGTAATGATATTAGCACCATAACGATGAATAAATTCAGAGACTGCCTGTACGATACCCGCTTGATCTTTGCATTTGATGAGCAGCGTGGCTGTATCAATAGCGCTAGGAATCTGTTTGCTCTGAGAAGCTATGGTCGATAATGAAACCGTTTTAGTGTTGTCTGACATAATTCGCCCAATATAAAAAATGATGACTTATCGCTGAAAAATTGCTGACAGCATAGTAAACCGGTTATTTTAATCTTTTTTGCAATATTTTGCTGAGCGAGTTGGTTGTTTTTGGTTATTTAAGGTGATTTGGTTGTTTAGAAAGATAAAGCAAAAACCCCCGACATGTGGTCAGGGGTTTTAAAATATCACTTTTCAGTATTTGGCAATGTTATTCGACTTTTATAGTTCTGGTAAAACCTGCTCCATTACTCACGACGCCTAACGTAGCTCCCAATTCAAACGCTTGATTAAAGTCTACAATAAAGCTGTTGTAACCTTGCGATTGTGCATTTGGACTGACACCATTGATCGATACTGCATAGCTTGGCTGATATGGTGAAAGTATCACTTTCGTAGTATCTTTTTCAGCATCGATATTAACACTCAAGCTATTCACACAAGTTGCGTTACCTGGACCAAATGGGCTAGCGTCTGCGATCCAAGGGCTGAATAAGGTATCACCAGAGATATCCAAGTCACCATCCAAGTATGGTAGCGAATAATTCAGGCTTTGGGTATTTTCACTACCATTCAGGAAAGTTGATGCGTCGAACCTTACTTTTACCCAGTTTGAATAACGGATGGGATAGCGAACTTGGAAATCAGCACGTCCCTCTGCATCAGTGACAAACGAATAACCATCTTCAGCAAATGTCCCACCAATGATAGCAACTGGGTTAATTGTATCCAGTACACCATTGTTATTTACATCATCGTCATTATCCAAGATGTAATTATACTCTGGACTGTCTTCACTCGTAATCCAGTTAGACCGTAACAAAATGGCAGATTTTTCAGAGAATGTTTTAGGTTCTGGCGTACTGATGTTACCTTCTCCATCTACTGTATTAGCCCCTTGATACGAAGTGCTACTATCTAGCAGACACACGCGACCTTGTGCATACTCTACTGCGTAAGACTTGATAGATACCTCTTTGTTGGCCACGGCTTGTCCTGAGCCATCCATAACCGATATCGAGCCATTAACTGTATAGTAGATGTCGTCAGAAGATATTTTATTAGCAAACGTCAATGTTGTATAAACAGCATCTTTTGATACGGTAATATTAGTGGACTTGCTACCAATATTATTAGGGTCATTCAATAGTCGAGCGTTGAGTGTCACACCATTAATCGGTGAGCTGGCGTTTGCCAAATACACTACACGTGCTTGACCTTTGCTATCAGTGATAGCAGTTGCAGCAGATAGCCTTCCTGCTGAAGAATCGGAAGCACGGCTAAAGACGACTGTTTGCCCTTCGACTGGTACATCATTTTTATCTTTGACGGTTGCGACAAGCTCCGTACTGCTACCTGGTGTGATAACTGATCTTACAGCTTGGAACAGTACCTTAGCTGGCGTAGTAGCTCTAAAACGTGTGTCTACGGTTGTTTGATACTTAAGACTACCCGCAGTACCTGTAGCGAATATACCTAGTACTTTAGCCTCTAGTACTGCTGTACCTGCCAACTCAGACGTTAGCTTCACAGGAACTGTAATCGTATAGCCATTTGCAGCTATATCAGTAGCTCTGATTCTTCTTGTAAAAATGACATCATTGTTGCCACTGCCATTATTAAACTGCCCAATAGTCGTTTGCACTTCAATAGTCTCACCAACCAGACTTTGTGCTAATTCTGGACTATCAGCACGAATTTGGACATTGATAGTTTGCTGCTCATTAACATCGTAAACGTCTTCAATATCGATGAAACTAATACCCGCTTGCGATACCTTAACCAAATCAATGCTACTGGTACTACGCTGAGTGGTCAGCTCTCGCTCACCCGCTGCTCTCACGAAGACACGTAAGTTACCATTGCTATCAAAGCTCAAATCATTTTCGTTGATTGTAAAGCTAGCTTTACCTTCTGAATCGGTGGTCGCGGTTGCATCACTAGCAATAAGGTTGCCGTCAGTATCAATGAGCTCTACGTTGGCATTTGCAATCGCAAGTCCCGTTCCATCAGTTAAAGTAGAAGACAGGGTGGTTGTACTGTTATCTTTGAGATTTTTTTCAGATGCTGTAAGGGTAAGTGTTGTGCCAATTGCAGATAAGCTCAGAGACTTTTGTTCCCGCACTTCCATATTGACAGTACCGTTAGCATCATATTGCGGCGTGACGATTTTAGCATTAATCACGACACTATGATTGAGGCGAGCATTGATACTATTAGCTGCTAACAATACACCTACGTCAACCCGACCACTACTATCACTCACAACTGTACTAGATGTAGTCAACGCAGCACCGCTTGCTTCTAAGTTTTCAATACTCAGCTGTATTGGCACTCCTGATAAAACACCACCATTACTATCTGTCACTCGGAAGGTCGCATTAGTCTGATCGCCACCAGTATTCAAAGTAGACTTATCAGAAGACGCTATTAGCTGATAGCTATCGATCGTAGCGGTATCTACTGCAACGATATAGTTTTGTACTAATGAAGTGTTTTCGGCAGTTGTTGTGGTCGCTGTTAATCGAATACCAGCTTCTAACGTTGCTTGGTTAACGTTAGCCCCATCTTCAAGAGTTAAGTTAAAGGTAGCTACGCCATCACTATTGGTAGTAGCAGTACCGTTCGAGATACTGACACCCGTTTTTATAGGGTCATCAACGTTTAAAGTAACTTGACGATTGGCAATAGCACCGTCTGTATTTTCTAAACGAACAAACACTTTGAACGTATCACCTTTGGTATTGACGACTTTATTTGCACCAATAGTAAGACTTTCAGTCGTACCGCTTGGATCAGGAGTTAGTGTCTTAACAGTACTGATTTTTGTAGCAATATTATCATTCTCATCAGTAGCTGAAAATACGACTTTGAAGCTACTACCAATGGCTGATTTTTGCGCATTCGTTAGTCCAGCTGGTACAGCAAGTGTGAAGCTCGCTTTACCTGAGTCATTCGTGGTTTGCGTACCACTGGTTACCAATCTAACCCCTTGAGCTGCAACAGCAGCAGGAAGCGCTAAATAAACCTGCTTATCCGCAATGACATTGTCCTTGCTGTCTTGGGCTATTACCTCAACCTGAGTCTCACCACCATTTAGATTTAGTGAATTTGGTGTGATAGCTATTAAATCAATAGCCGCTTTGGTTGACTGTATATTGAACTGAATATCTTGTTTTTTACCCGTCAATGTCTCAGTTAAGGTAGCCGTTAACTTTTGGTTTTTGAGTGTCGCTTTTTGCTCTGCAGTTAAGTTGCTTGGCACAATAACCGTAAAACTCGCTGCACCCGTAGCGCTGGTTTCGACAATATTATTATTTACACCCGGCTTACCGTTTACAGTTAATAATGCTGCTAACTCTTTATTCGCAAATTCTAATTGGATAGGCTGACCACTGATGCTTATATTGGTATTCCGAGTACTTAATCCAGCGTTCACCACAGCCGTATCACCTTCCCCATTCAATGTATAAAAAGGACGATTATTAATAAGGTTTGGTGAATTTAGTACTGTCAGATCAACTGCTGGCGTTAGTACATCTACTTTTGTGATAGTAGATGTATAAGTTTCCTCTTTTTCGACATACGACAGCTGGTAGTTAATACCTACACGCTTCAGTTCGGTACGCTCTGCTGCGGTTAGCCCTTTTGGAATAGTAACAATAAATGTCGTCTCACCACTAAAATCAGTAGTCGCTGTCGTTTGATTGACTGTAACGCCATAATCGAGTGCGGCTTTACCCAATTGAATAGCAACTGCTTGCCCTTTAACTGCTGTTTGATTGGCTTTATTTGATAGCTTAATGCTAATAGTGCCTTGACCACCAAGCTCACTAATAGAAGGCGTGATGATCTCGCTAAATTCTAAGCTAGTAACCGGCTGTACGACATCAATTTTGTTTTCAATTTTTGCTTCTGTACCATCGCTATCCGTCAAGGTAGCGGTATAAGCAATATCCGACGCCACCAACGACGCACGCTCGTCCTCATTGAGATCTTGGCTTAGATTTACGGTGAATACAGCATTGCCAGCTTCATTGGTTGTTTGTTCATTACCTTGGATACTAACGCCTGCCACATCCTTAATCACAAGCTTGACGTTTTTGCCAGCTGCAACACTACCGTTAGTCAGTTTCGCAGATACTTGAATCGTAAACTGCTTGTCTGTGACAGTGACCACTTTAGGTGAACTGATAGACGTCAATTTAATATCGCTCTTTTCTACAGCCGAGGTAATTTTTACAAGTGAGCTGCTAATACTGCTGCTCGCACCTGAATCTTCGATTGCCTTAGCAGTTAGTACAAAATCTTCGATCACTTCTAGCGCGTCTTTTTGTTTCTGCGTCAAGCCTGCTGGAACCCGAACGGTATAGCTCACCATACCTTTACTATCAGTCACTTGCTCAGAGCTGCCTTCGATACTCAGTAGACCTTGTTGGGTTAAAGCACTAGGTAAGCTTGCTGTTACTTTTTGACCTGTAATAGCACCACCGTTTTTGTCATTGACACGGAAGCTAATGATAGCGCTGCCACCTGAGCTTGATAACTGAACTTTATCACTAGTACCAAAGTTGATCTGATACTGTGCTGCCGGAATAATGACAGAGGCATTGTATCCACTGGTCACTACACCATCAGTATCAGTCAAGCTTACTGTATAATTGATACCTGACTTCACTAGTGCTTCACGTTGAGCTTGAGTCAAATCTTGACTTATCTCTACAGTGAATGTCACATTGCCCGACGCATCTGTTTTTTGCTCGTTATCTTTAATAGTCATGCCTGATACGTTATTAAGCGCTAGCTTAACGACTTTATCAGCTGCAGCGCTGCCATCTTTACGCTTACCTGATACGCTGATCGTGAACTGGTCTTTTAGAACATTCACTACCTTAGGGTTAGTCTCTGAAGTTAATACTGTCAAACTTGACTGAACTTTATTGCTTATGCTGATAGGCGTACTAAGAGCGCTGGTACTAGCGCCTGAAGTCTCGACTAAGTTGGCTGTCAGGAAAAATCCACTGGCCTTTTCTAAAGCTGCTTTTTGTGTAGCCTCTAATCCAGTAGGGATACGAATAGTATAACTTACGATACCTTTGTCATCTGTTGTCTGCGCAGCCGCACTATCTAAAGTCAATAACCCAGAGTCAACTAAAGATTTTGGTAGACTGACTGTGACTTTTTGATTACTTATAACGCCGCCGTCCTTATCATTCACTCGGAAGCTCACAATAGTACTACCACCTGAGCTTGATAGTTGTGCATTACTATTACTGCCAAAGTTGATTTGGTACTCGGAACTCGGGACAGAGGCTTTTACACTGTAGTTTTCAGTGGCAATACCATCGTCATCAGTCAATGTAGCTGTATAAGCAATACCTGTTTTTGCAAGTGCTTTGCGCTGTTCTAAGGTCAATGCTTGGTCTATATTCACGGTAAAGACTGCATTACCAGCACTGTTCGTGGTTTGTTCACCACCTTCAATACTAATGCCTTTTATACTATTAATGGCAAGCTTCACGGTTTTACTGGCGGCCGCACTACCGTCTGGACGCTTGGCAGATACCTGAATCGTAAACTGGTCTTTTAAAACGTTTACGACGCTAGGTGTGGTTTTTGCTGTCAGGACAGTTTTGCTCTTACTAGGGTCAGCAGTCAATAAGACGCGATTACTGCTAGTATTGATACTGGCACCTGAGGACTCAACCAGACGAGCAGTTAATACAAACTCACCTGCTTTTTCGAGTTCTGCTCTTTGTGTAGCAGACAGCCCTGCAGGAATGCGTACCATGTAACTTACGTTACCCTGAGCATCAGTTACTTGACTTGCAGCACTCTCAAGCGTTATTAAACCTTTCTGCGTCAAGCTGCTAGGTAGACTCGCTGTTACAGTTTGGTTGGCAATGACGCCACCATTTTTATCATTAACGCGGAAGCTTAAAGTCGTAACACCACCAGTGCTTAACAGTTTTTCACTACTGCTGCTTCCAAAGTTTAACTTATATTCAGCTACTGGAATAATAACTGGTGCTTTGTATTGCTCGGTGGCTACGCCATCTTCATCTGTTAATGTGATCGTATAAGTAATACCAGACTTCACTAACGCTTCACGCTGGGCTGTTGTTAAATCTTGGCTTACATTGATGGTGAATACTGCATTGCCTGATACATCCGTAGTCTGCTGGTTACCTTGAATACTCACACCTGCTACATTGGTGATCGTCAATTTCACTTCTTTCTCAGATGCCGCACTACCATCTGGACGCTTACCTGCAACTTGTATTTGGAATTGATCCTTCAATATATTGACCGCACTAGGAATGTTTTTCACAGTTAGGATCGTTTCACTTTCAGCCGTTACTTGGATACGCTCACTGTTGATGCTGCTACTGGCTCCTGATGTCTCAGTAACTTTAGCTGTCAAGATAAAGTTACCAATACCTTCTAGCTTGGTTCTTTGTGCAGCACTCAAATTGGCTGGCACACTAACATTATAACTAACCATACCCTTACTATCAGTTACTTGGGCAGCGGCACTGTCTAAAGTTAAAAGGCCAGTATTTACAAGCTCTTGAGGTAGGCTGGCAGTTACTTTTTGATTGGCAACTGCTCCACCATTTTTGTCATTGACACGAAAGCTAATAACAGCTTCGCTACCAAAACTAGAGATTCTACTTTTATTTTTTGTCGCAAACTTTATTTGATACTGAGAATCAGGGATATACGCTTCATTACCATAGGTGTCTGCGGTTACTGCACGATTAGGCTCTGATAAAACCACAGTGTAATTCACACCTTTCTCTACAATTTCTTTACGCTGCTCTGTAGTCAATGTAGAAGCTATGATTAGACTGACCACTGCTTTACCAGTAGCATCAAAGGTAAGAGCCTCTGTACTAAGCCTGACTCCAGCTATCGAATTGTTAAGTTTGATAGTTGCTTTCGCGCCATCGATATTCGTCGGTACTTTAGAGTTTTTGGCAGTAGCTGTAACAGTTAGAGGTTGCTCATCTCCATAAGCATTGAGCAATTCATCTCTACCTTCCACATCCAACACATAATCAGAGGTAGGCAGTCCTATAGATAAATTACCAGTTTCTTGCTTAGTCGCCCCACTTTGCTCTTGGATGCTAATAGCATATGCAATACCTTCTCCTATTAATAAAGCATCGCGCTCAGCTTTTGGAAGATTTTCATCTACCTTTACTTTGAAAACCGCAATACCATCTGTATTTGTGGATTTGCTATTACCGCCTATGATAGAAATACCTTTGATGCTATCAATACCCAAACCAACCGCTACGTCTTTGACGCGAGCACCCTTACTATTTTTGGCAATCACACTAAGGGTTGCTGTATCACCATATACATTTAAGACGTTATTGGAAACCGAACTAGTGGTCAATGAAGTACTTATATCAAGCTCACTTTCAACAACTTGAGTCCCATCTCCACTACCCTTTCTACTAACTGAGACTTTCAACTCCTGTGGTGCAATAGCTGTACCATCTGCTTTATTGGCAGTGGCCATTAAGGTAAAGCCGTTTGCAATTAACGCCTCTTTGTCTGCGACTGCCTGTGGGTTCAGCTTTAGTGTATATACTGCATTACCATCGCTATCAGTCACTTGAGTACTTTGACCTTCGATAGTGATACCGTTGGTTTCAGAACTCACTACTTTTAATGTAACTGCTTTGCCGATCATCGCACCACCTGATCCTACCTCGGCAGCTTTAACTGTAACATTGAAAAGAGCCTGCTCATCAGATAGCTCGATGATAGTAGGCGATGTACTAAGCTTTTGTAAAAAGAAATCAGGCTCAACCTCTGGCACTTGCTCTCCGCCACCATCGCTACCATTATCTTCGCCAGGCTGCTGAACCCCCAAGTCAGGTGCGGGTGCAACAGAATCTACAGTGTCACCATCACCGCCTCCACCACAACCTGCTAACGCTAGGGCGCAAGTCAAAGAAGTAAGTTGAAACAACTTAGAAGTAAAAGGTAATGAGCTATATGACATGTTTTTGACTCCGTATGAGCAGTAATTTATCTGAGCAAATAAGCAAAAAACCATTACCCAGAATCAGAAGAGATTGGTAATGATACATAGATTTACAGTAATACTGGTGTATTAACAGATTGTATTAAATATATAACAGCAACTTTACTGACTTTTGTTATAACTTACAACTAAAAATTAATCTTTACTATTAAACAATCAACAACATAGAGCGCTCATTTCAGGGTATAATAGCCCTCCTTTAATTCGACAGTTATTATAAAAATATTTGAGTATTCATCTGTTTTATGGTATAAATGTCGGCTTTAAAATTTTCTGAATTGGTCAGCCTGTTATTTGCCTTTAGATAGCAGCAAAACCAGCTCAACCTTCATATAGTTTTGTTTGGTGCAAAGCTGCCGCTTGCTGTGTCCATGCCGCAAAAACGTGCAACTTGCCCAGACTGGTATGAGAAAAACTCATACCTCATAGATTAGGAGTTCGCCATGTCTCGAGTTTGCCAAGTGACTGGAAAGCGCCCTATGGTGGGTAATAATGTTTCGCATGCAAACAACAAAACCCGTCGTCGCTTTCTACCAAACCTTCACAACCATCGTTTTTGGGTAGAGTCTGAAAACCGCTTTGTACGTCTACGTGTGTCTACCAAAGGTATGCGCATCATTGACAAACTTGGTATCGATAAAGTGTTAGCGGATCTACGCGCACAAGGTCAAAAAGTTTAAGTTAAAAGTAGCAGCTGGGTGATGACTCTCATCATTTAGGCTGCTGTTTTGCTACATTAGTTGTGGCAACTCATTCTTTGAGACACGTACCTATCGTTTGAAGACCCCTCATTTACAGGAAAGCTATCATGAGAGATAAAATTAAATTAGTATCAACAGCTGGTACTGGGTATTACTACACCACTACTAAAAACAAGCGCACTATGCCTGGCAAAATGGAAATCAAAAAGTTTGATCCAAAAGTACGCCAGCACGTGATCTTTAAAGAAGCTAAAATCAAATAACTCCCATCATTTGTAGAAGGCATTTTTATAAATACTTTCTATAAAGAAGTTATTTGAACAAAAAAAGGGTTTATCAATTGATAAACCCTTTTTTTATGACTGTAGCTTCATGTTGCTAAGCTACGTCTTCAGTCATTTGCCTTGACCAGTATTTATTTTAACTGGTGCTCAAAAATAACCAAAAATTAGCTGTAGTGTGTTGGTTCTTTATCATATACATGCGCATGCCACTTACTCATTTGCTTTTGCATAATGACCTGAATCGCAGCATGAATCATATGTTGACCAATCGCTTGAGTATCGCTACCAAGTAGTTCTTTTAGCTTGTCAGAAAAGTCAATCGTCATCAGCGGCGCTTCATCTTGTTCAGCATCACGCAACAACAATCTACCATCATCTGCTTCCACCAACTCTAACGTGGTTTCTTTGGCAAATCCTGCAAATTGATCGCTACTTTCGTTATCTACTTCTATATCATTATCGATATCGTATGGCATTAATGTGTTCCTTATTATCCCGTTTAGTACTGGTAGAGAAACTAGTCATTGCAAAGCAGTCATTTCTTAAAAATAAACTCATTCGGCAAATCTATCGTCTTACAGTAACGCGGGTAAATCTGTCTTACTCATACAATGGACGCTTTAACATTGGAATTCAAGGGCTGTCACATAAGTCTTCGCAATAAAAGCAAACTTGAATGCCATGTCGTTTGTATATATTAGTGCCAATAACGTAACTTTCCTAATGTAAATAAGAAGGCCACAAACATTCCAAGGTAATAAACCAGCTTTAGCTCAAGGCTAGGATCACGATACTTAAATGGCAGTGCAACGGTGGCCGTCGCAGTGGGCAATATCAGCAGCATAAGCAGCCAGTTTTCAATGACATTTAGCCAACCTTGTAAGTCGGTTCCGTGACGTAGTGACGCCAATCCCATTAATAAACAAGCGATGATTAAGCTAGTAAATAAGCCATTTGGTAAATCTTTAGGATAGATAATTTTAGCAATACTGGCTGGTACGATTCTCATATAAAATTCCAGTCATGCTTGTAGAACATGGCTTAATGATTAAAAAATATAAAATATCACGATATTATGTAGGCGCGAAAAAGCATTATACTTATAGCGAAACTACTTAACTGTAAGTACCCATCAGCCATAGCATCGATATACAAGAGGTCAAATAACCCAAACTAATCGCATTCCAACTTTCGATATGCAGGCCTTTAACTTTATTAAGTATGCGAGAGCCTACCCAAAAGAACAGCGGAATGCCTAGCATAAATGCAGGCACAATGACTGCAGCATGACGTAGCACTGTTTCAACATCATCACCAACCATCAGGCGAAAGCCATAACCTGCCAAGCTCAGTACAAGTGCAAACATCGCTAAGCCAATGGTGATACCTTTAGGTACCAAACTGCGCTGCGGTGTTTCACTTTCAAGTGCTTGCCTAGCTTGCTGATTCAACGCTTCATGAGAGCTTGCTTGCTCAGAAGGCTCTGTTGAACTGCTAGAACTGTTTGTGTCCATATTTCACCTTTGCGTGACTGACCATTATATAGAGTTGATTCAATTTAAAAGAGAAACAAGGCAACTGAGTGCAGATGTAATGCGATACTTCAAGCAAGGTTAACGCTGTCGCTCTTTTATATGGGGTTAACTATTATAGTCATAAGTTATACAGCACATTCTAATATTGTTATTGTATGGCTAATAGCGTTTATTAACCATGTAACGCTCGCTAGCTGTTGTTGGCTAATAGCAACTCTGCGCGCATCTCATCAATAGCCGCTTTATAATCTTCCTGATTAAAAATCGCAGAACCCGCAACGAACATATCAGCACCCGCTTCAGCAATCGCACGTATATTACTGGCTTTGATACCGCCATCAACTTCCAATCGAATATCTCGGCCACTAGTAATAATACGCTGACGGACCTGACGGACTTTATCTAAAGTACTATCGATAAACGACTGTCCACCGTAGCCCGGGTTCACACTCATTAATAAAATCTGATCTACTTTATCCATGACATAATCAAGATAGTGTAATGGTGTCGCTGGATTCAATACCAAGCCACACTCTGCGCCGCCATCTTTGATAAGTTGAAGCGATCGATCGATATGAGCGCTGGCTTCAGGATGGAAAGTAATGATACTAGCACCCGCTTCCAAGAACTGCTCAATCATACTATCGACAGGTGAAACCATCAGATGCACATCAATTGGCGCTTCAACACCATAGTCGCGCAACGCCTTACAAATCATGCTACCAAACGTCAAATTGGGTACGTAATGATTGTCCATTACATCAAAATGAATCACATCGGCACCCGACTCTAGTACCTTCTCAACTTCTTCGCCCAACCGCGCGAAATCAGCTGAGAGTATCGACGGTGCAATAAGATAAGGTTTAGCAGGACTGTTCATAATTGAGCTACCTAATTCATGTTTATATAAGATATTGATAAATTAAAAAGGAAATTTCAAGCGGCTCACCTATACTGCAAGCCCTTTATGTACTGATGTTAAATACTTAATTATCTAACGCTGCTTGTATTGGGTTTTGCAGTAAGCACGGCCAACTTCAAAGGAGCGCTTTGCTTCATGCTTGGTGGCACGATTGCTCACTCTCTGACGCCATAAGCGAAAAGATGAAGGCTTTAGCTCTTGGCGCATGAGTTTGATAACCCCAGTCTCATCGAGACCGTAGCTATGCTCTATAGCCCCAAATGGCGTTCTATCTTCCCACGCCATCTCTATCACGCGAGATATTTGTACATCATCAAGTACTCTATCGCCAGCGTCGTTGACGGTTTTTGCAATCAGCTCGTCTGACTTAACTTGAGACACTTCATCACTATAATCATTGCTACGTTGTTTATTTTGTAGAGCAGCATCCATATCAGCTTGCATAGTCGTTTTTGTAGAACTCGTATCTGCTGACTTATTCTTTGAATTAGAAGCTGTCAAATCTTGATAACTTGCCATAAAAATCACCTGTTGAGCATGAATGGAATAGCGAAAAATGTATCACGGTCATCTGCAGGGCATCTTAGCTCATTTGAGCCATATGCCAATGATGTTCGATATGATCATTAATCACCGTTTGGATAAAATAATAGCTGTGGTCATGCCCCGCTTGATAGCGTAATGTTAAGGGCTGTTTGGCTTTTGCACAAGCGTCTTGTAGTTTAGAGGTCTGTAGCTGACCTTCTGCTAAGAAGTTATCAGCTGCGCCTTGATCAACCAAAATGCTCGAATACTGCTGACCGACCTTTTCAATCATTTGTGAGGCGTCCGCTTGTGCCCATAGAGACTTATCATCACCGAAGTACTCTGTATAAGCAGCTTGCCCCCATGCAGACTCACTGGCTGCGCATACTGGCGATAAAGCCGATACGCTGACAAACTTACTTGGGAACTTGAATCCTAGCAATAACGCGCCATGACCACCCATTGAGTGTCCTGTGACACCGATACTGTGAATAGGAAACTCTGAACGTAGTAAGTCATATAGCTCATCGACGATGTAGCTTTGCATGTTGAAGTTGTCTGACCAAGGCGCTTGGGTCGCGTCAACATAATAGCTTGCACCTTGACCGACAAAATAGCGATCGTCGTTTGGTACATCACTATCTTCACTACTTCTAGGCGAAGTATCAGGTGCGATAAGTATCATACCAAGCTCGCTACATTTTTGCTGAAAATGCGCTTTATGAGTGACATTATCGGCATTACATGTCAAACCTGATAGGTACAATATCGCAGGACAACGTCGTCCAGCCAAGGCTTCATCAGGTAGATAAATACTAAACGTCATAGATGTTTTGGTAGACGTCGACTCGTGGCTATAATAATGCTGCTCACCGTTGAAACAGCGATTCACGCTTTTTTGGGTAAGCTGTTTATTGGTAGATAAACTATGACTATAAGAATTCTGCATGAGTGATATCCCTTTTATTCAAAATAGAACCAATGACGATGTTTAATAAATGCTCAACATCTAATAGTAAATCTGATATTGGCATTTATAAAATGCCAAATCTTACTTTGTGCTTATTCAGCGGCTATCTCTACTTCGTCTACTGACAGATTAGTAGCACTGTCAGGTAGAGTATTAACCGTTATAGAAGTAGCATTATTTGTAATACTAGCAACGGATGGCCGCGCCTTATCAAACAATACTTGTTCAAATGCAGGTAATGCTGTCTCCATTAAACTACCAATCACCATTTGTGGCTCTGATGGCTCAAAGCCCATGGCGCTCTCACGCTCATTGACCCGTATACTGGCGTCCTTAAAAGCTGACTCAAAACTGGTATTCCCTCGTAGGCTTTCAGCAAAAAACGCTTGACCAAAATAGGTCATCTCAGCTGTATTCGTGCAGCCAAACGAGGCTTTGTCAGCGGCTGATGCAGTAATCACTACCGTGGTTGGCGATGCCAATTCGTCAATAAACGAACCTGAGTAGCAGGCAGACACCACAATCACACGCCAGCGAATACCCGATGCGTCTAGCGCGTCACGCAACCATGTAGCATCTAAATTATCCATCGCAAGCGGCGGGTTTGCCAATTGGACGATATCTTGGTTACCATGTGAAGACAACGTCAAAAACAACACATCTTCATCCGCGTTCATCTGCTGACCGATTTTCTTTAAGCCGCGTAGGATGCTGGTTTTGGTCGCAATTGGCTCGTCCATCCAACTATACGTATTGTTAATTAAAGACAACGAGTGCCCACTAGTCCCAAAACGCACATCAAACAGCTCACGTACTTTACTGATCTCAGAACGAAAGACGTTTTGACCAGAGAACCCTGCCACACCCATAAAGTACCAGTCGGTTTTGCCATCGATACTTGGGTCTATACTATCCAATGCTTGCTGTAATAGACGTGGCTGCTGATACAGTGCCGCCTCTTCTAATACAGGCTCTACAGGTATTTGCTTAAAAATTGGCTGATCTGCGACATTACGCTGCCAGATAGTCAGCAACGCTACCGCACCGACCAATACAATGATTCGCTCCCACCATGGTATACGCAGACGACGGGAGAAAATCCAAAGTAACGCTAGCGTTTGCCATAAGAACAATACTAAAAACAGTACTGGTAAGAACGAATAACTCCAATTTGGCAACCAACCATAGCTACCAAAAAACTGCACCAAGCTTTGTAATAAGGCTGATAATGTATCAGCCACCAACCAAAGTACTACTGGTACAAATACCAATGCTTGGTTGCTGGCTCGCCGAGCCAAAATAATACCACCAAGCAAAATAATCATTGGCCAGATCAAATAACTGACCAATCCTTGCTCATTAAATATGCTGCCACTTTCAGCAGCTAACCATGAAAATAAGACATTACTACCAAGCGCCAATAACGCAAATACGGCAAACTGTACAAAAGTAGGTTTAACCCAAGAAAAAGCCCGTGTTGAGCCCACTAGCATCCACAAGGTTGCAATAATATTGGCAGCGAAATTGAGCGAAAAACGCTGAAGCGAGACGGTTTTTAACGACGTAAGTGACAAAGACTTAGACCTCTAGCCAGTCGAGAAAAATAAAATGACTCAATGATAATTATCTTAATGTAACAGCCGCGCGGTGCAATCAATTAACGATTTTTTGTACAGCATGCAGACATCGATTTATATTGAATTCACGATGGAGTGATTATAGAAGATGACTAGCATTGCCTAATATTTTAGCTCGCTAATCTATCGCGATTGTAACGGATTGTCGGTTAAGAGGATAAGGCTGATTTGTAAAATTCACTCAGATTTGGCTAAAAATTCAAATAAAAAAGGAGGCCTCTTATATAAAGCCTCCCTTTTTTGCTAATTACTAAACATTATCTCATCAATAGCTCATTGACGCGTTTTAGATAAGCGGCTGGATCATCTAGCTGACCGCCATCTGCCAATAATGCTTGATCAAAGATCACTTGCGCCAGATCATCAAACTGCTCACTGCTTTCAAGCTTTTTGATGAGTGGATGATCAGGGTTTACTTCTAGCGTTGGCTTACTTGCTGGTACGTCCTGACCCATTTGCTGTAGCATCTGAATCATTTGTGGTGATAGCTCACCTTCACCAACAACCAAGCAAGCTGGACTATCGACTAAACGAGTAGACACTTTGACGTCTTTAGCACGCTCGCCCAATGCAGCCTTTAGTTTATCAACTACTGGCTTTAGCGTTTCTTGGGCTTTCTCCGCTTCCGCTTTTTCTGCTTCATCTTGCAAGTCGCCTAGGTCTACTGCGCCTTTGGCGATGTTTTGCAGCGGTGTCTCATCGAATGAGGTCAAGAAGTTCATTGCCCATTCATCAACACGGCTGGTCATCAAGATAACTTCGATGCCTTTTTTCTTGAATAGCTCAAGTTGCGGGCTGTTTTTCGCAGCGGCTAGATTATCAGCGGTGAGGTAGTAGATGGCTTTTTGACCATCTTTCATACGGCCTTTATAATCTTCGAAGCTTGTTACCAAACCGTCTTGGGTGCTGGTGGCATAACGCAATAGCTTAGCAATACGTTCTTGATTGCCTGCGTCTTCGCCTAGACCTTCTTTGATGACATCACCAAACTCTGCATAGAATTGGGCAAACTTCTCTTGCTTCTCATTGTCTTCGCTATTAGCAAGGCTTGCAAGTAAGGTCAAAATACGGCGAGCGTTACCATCACGAATAGATTTTACATCACGTGACTCTTGTAGTAGCTCACGGCTCACGTTCAATGGCAAATCTGCTGAATCAATCACACCTTTCACAAAACGCAAATACATCGGTAGCAATTGCTCAGCTTCGTCCATAATAAAGACGCGCTTCACATATAGCTTTAGACCATGCTGCTGCTCACGAGTGTATAGATCGACTGGCGCTTTTTTAGGGATATATAATAGCTGCGTATACTGTACGCGACCCTCTACACGGTTATGCGTCCAAGTAAGCGGCGCATCCATGTCATAAGAGATATTCTTATAAAAATCGACATACTCATCATCTTCAATTTCAGAGCTAGAGCGAGTCCATAGTGCACTGGCTTTATTGATTGTTTCCCACTCATCAGTGAGTACCATCTCGCCACCAGCAGGCGTGTCGTCGTTCTCGTCTTCTTTTACATCTTCTTGCCAAATCTCTTTACGCATTTGAATTGGCAAACTGATATGGTCAGAGTATTTATTGACCAAACGCTTAATTTTACTGCGATCTAAGTAGTTATCTTCACCCTCGCTATATTCTTCTTTTAGATGCAAAGTAATCGCCGTACCGCGCGTGTCTTTGGTAATAGGTTCAACAGTAAAACTACCAGTACCATCTGATACCCAGCGCACGCCTTTATCCGCAGGCTCGCCCGCTTTACGTGATTCGACACTGATGGTATCAGCCACAATAAAACCTGAGTAAAAACCAACACCGAACTGACCAATCAATTGTCCGTCTTGCTTTTGTGATTCAGACAATTTGTCTAAAAATGCCTTGGTACCTGATTTAGCAATCGTACCTAAGTTTTCGATTGCATCGGCTTCGTTCATACCAATACCATTGTCGGTAAAGGTAATAGTTTTGGCTGCTTCATCGACGGCGATGCGGATTTTTAATTCGCCATCATCTTCATAGAGGCTATCATCATTTGTGCCTTCAAAGCGCAACTTATCACAAGCATCCGACGCATTAGATACCAATTCGCGGACAAAAATATCAGCGTTAGAATATAGTGAATGCGTTACCAAATGCAGTAACTGCGCCACTTCCGCTTCAAACGTATGTTTTTTTAATTCTGGATTCAGACCTTCAGCTTGAGTTGCTTCACTCATAAAAACTCCTTTAAATTCTATGAAAGACCTATGATCAGATAACGATACACTTACTAAAGCCGTTCTCATAATGTTAGAGAACCTGCCGTATGCAATACCGTTAAACTGTCTATACTAATAGGGGCATTGAGAAAAAATTCAAGCTCAAAAGCCCTATTCAATAAAAAACACCGCGCTGGTTTACCAAGGCGGTGTTCTGGTATCAGTTGTTTGCTTGGTTATTTAATTGCTCAGTTATTTTCTGATATAGCAATCAAAGCGCAAACAACAGCAACTATTCTGAATATGCTTCTATCAATAACTCCCAAAGAGTCGTCAGCTTTTTTGAAAATTGAGTATGGTTTTTCATAGTAACCTCTATGTCGATTAACATCGGCTTGTTAGTAATATTATCTTTTTAGTAATATTGACTTGTTAGCTACTATTAAAACCATTTCCCTATTATTTGTATAATTAATTGATTATAACGTATTGTTTCATTTTTCAAAATTATAAACTGGCTGACTCTTAGCCGTTTAACGTGGCATCGGACGAATAGTAAGGATTTGCTCACTACGACCAAAAGGCCCATGTACATCGTGCAGTACCGCACTGGTCAATCCGATACCATCATCGCCATATTGTTGTACAGCCTCGATACCGAGCCAGCGACCTTTTGGCGAGCGATGCATATGGATTTGCAAATCAGTATTGGGGAACATCCACTCTAACTTAGATAAACCAAGACCCAATCTTGGTACAACACCATTGGCAGTATCGACCATACCTAACAGATGCACCAAGTCATCAGTCGGCTTGCCTTCAATCATGTCGAGATCATTAGTAATCCATACCATACCGCGACCAGAGCGACGGTCTTCTGTCGCTACTAAACGCACGCTTTCAATAAAACCGCCCGGCCAGCCTTTCATACCTTCCCAAACTGGCAATTCTTCAGGTTTGTATTCTGCTGGTTGATCTTCAAGTCCGGCAATCTCACTGGTATCTTGAGTAATCAGTCGCCACGCTCTTGCTATAATGGCGTCACGGCCACGGCTGCTCATGACCGCTTCAATCAGCTCAATAGTCTTACCTGGTCGAATACAGCGAGTAGTAATAGTAAAATCGTCAAGCGGTATTAGCCCCAAGATATCAAGACTCACACGTGCGATACGAATATTAGGTTGTGGCGCAAAGCTATTAATCTCGGCTGTTAATAGGCCTGTTGCTGGCGCCATGTGCTGCTCATGCTCATTCCAAGCACCTTGAGCATGCTTGGTTGGCTGATAATACGCAACACTGACACCGTCTTCTTGTAATTCTCGTTTAATAAATTTGTAATAAGCAGTCATAGCTATTCTCTCTTTCCTATATTTGGCACTTTCACCTGTATTTTTTATTTATGCTTGTACTTTCTATTTATGGATAAGCTCTTGTTTTCTTAGCGTGAGAATCCGACGAGCTTTTTGTATGAAAAACAATAAACAAATCATGACTACTGCGAGCATCGCGTAAAAAAAGCTTTTTTCTGCCATAAACTTCATAATATTCATAAACAATACGAAGACCACTGCTGCCATCACTAGCATATTGAGTTTCAGTTGTTTGTTGACTTCAGCGAGCGTGGCCTCTGACAATACAAAGCGGAATTTTGGTTCTTTCATGCGACCTTATCCATATAAATGATGATTCATACAAATACAAACGTAAACACTAGTTACTTACCAACCTGAGTGACAGGAATCCGCAACGCTTTCGGTAGACTAAACGTTACATTTTCTTCAATACCAGATAGCTCACTAGGTAGATCGCCACCCCAGTCTTGCAACTGTTGCAATACTTCTTGGATCAACACTTCGGGCGCGGATGCACCAGCGGTCACGCCTATACTCTGCACACCATCTAACCAACGCTTGTCCATCTCACTGGCATTATCAATTAAATACGCTCGACAATTCATACGCTCAGCCAGCTCTCGCAAGCGATTAGAGTTTGATGAGTTTGGCGAACCAACTACCAAGACCACTTCACAGCGACTGGCCAAATCTTTTACCGCATCTTGACGGTTTTGAGTAGCATAGCAAATGTCGTCTTTGCGAGGGCCTTGGATACTAGGGAATTTTTCACGTAGCGCATCGATGACGCGCGCAGTATCATCCATCGACAAAGTTGTCTGAGTCACAAATGCCAAGCGTTCAGCATCTTGTACAGTCAATGCGGCCACATCACCTTCATCTTCGACCAGATGAATCTGCCCACCATGGCGACGATTGAAGCGCCCCATCGTGCCTTCGACTTCTGGGTGTCCTGCATGTCCAATTAACACTGCATCCATCCCATCTTGCGCAAACTTTGCCACTTCGATATGTACTTTAGTTACCAACGGGCATGTTGCATCAAACACCGTCAAATCTCGGCGCTCTGCTTCATCTTCAACTGCTTTGGAGACCCCATGAGCGGAGAAAATAACGATAGAGCCGTCTGGTACTTCATGAAGCTCTTCAACAAACACCGCACCACGATTGGCCAAGTCTGATACTACAAACTTATTATGCACAACTTCATGACGGACATAAATAGGCGGCTCGAAACGCGTCAATGCTTCATTAACAATCGCAATTGCACGGTCCACACCAGCACAAAATCCACGGGGATTGGCAAGATAAATTTGCATAAAAAGGCCTATCATTGGATAATTTATAGTTAAAACGTATTTTTGAATTTTTTATTCAAAAGTTGCGGCGAAATCAATGCTCTACTTTAGCATAATTTGCTTTTGTCGCTCTCTAAAATAGCTGTCTACTCATAGCAATATTTTATAGGCAAACCTCAGCATACTTACGACATATTGCAAAACCAGCTTTAACTTGTATAAAAGCAGTTTATAATAATGCATCTATTATAATTTCTATCGCCATACATGATGGCGTTTTTTATTTTTTCCAGTCTTTGTTTTTAACTGAGGCACTGCTTAACTTTTTATCAACACGCATTTATTACAATACATTTTACAAGTTACTAAGAAACTTTCTATTAGGATAAATTGTATGACAGGTTCATTATTCATCGTTACTGCTGCTTCAGGTACTGGCAAGACCTCACTGGTTAAGCAATTGCTTGCTACCACCAATGACTTGACTGTCAGCGTCTCTCACACCACTCGCGCACCACGCCCAGGTGAGATTGATGGTCAGCACTATCATTTCACAGATACCGATAGTTTTACCAATGGTATCAATGCAGGTCTATTTCTAGAGCATGCTGAAGTATTTGGTAACTATTATGGCACATCAGAAGAAAGTGTACGTACCCAGCTAGCGGCGGGTATTGACGTGATTTTGGAGATTGACTGGCAAGGCGCAACGCAAATTAGAAATATCTTTCCCGATGCCATTATGGTTTTTATTCTACCACCCAGCATTGCGACATTACGTCAACGTCTCTCAACCCGCGCGCAGGATTCTGTAGAAGTTATAGAGCGCCGTCTAGCTGGCGCGGTCACCGAAATGGCACAATATGTGAATGCTGACTATGTAGTAATCAATGATAATTTTGATGTAGCCTTAGCTGAGCTAAAAGCCATCATCGTGGCCGACAGGCAGACACTTGGTCGTCAGCAGCAGCGCTATCATCGTACGATTAGCAACTTGCTAAACGCTCAGGTAGAAGAGTAAACTAAGCACAAGCAGCTAATCTCGTAAGTAGATATAAAAAGCAACTACGCGACTTGGCAAAAAATGCTATAATATTTAGCTATCCCCCTTTATATTTTTGATATTATTTTTATTGAGTGGCGGGCAAGGTCCGTTACTAATAAAAACAACCGAGGTAGCTATTTATGGCACGAGTGACGATTGAAGATTGTTTGGATAATGTTGATAATCGCTTTGAGCTAATTTTGGTCGCAAGCAAACGCGCCCGTCAATTGGCCAAAGGTATTGCCGAACCGTTGGTTGACGTTGATAACGACAAGCCTACAGTATTGGCACTACGTGAAATTGCCGCTGGCAAAATCACACGCGATATCCTAAATCAGCCAGAGCATAATTTTGCTACTAGCTCATTAGATTTAGCATTGTCAGGCGACCACAGCTTCTAGTAGGCTGTTTTGATAAGATGTATTTTATAAAGCCAATCGTGTTTTTATAAAATAAATACACATCTTAATCAACTATAGAGACCACAGCATAGGCTGTGGTTTTTTGGTTGTAATAATAATGTATTGGCTATTTTGGTTACCATTTATCCCCAAAATAGACCACTGAGTGAAATTTTTTCATCGCCCACACGCTTATCAGTTGACATTGAAAGCGATTTGCGATTAATTAGAGAATGGCCTATCCCTACTTAAATTTCGTATGGTTTGGTCAATATTCAGTCACCATTCACTGCTTACTTCGATCCAGGATCAAGTCAGTCAGTCATGGAAAATAGGATCGTCATTTATGAGTCAAACCCTACCCAAACTCAGTCATCATCTCGTCGATGACGCTCAATATAACTTGCTGCGTTCAGTCGGTTATCTCACTGCTGCTGAGCGCCGTGACATTATTGATGCTTGTGAGTTCGGAGATATTGCGCACATTAAAGACAAGCGCAAATCAGGGGAACCTTATATCACGCATCCAATCGCTGTCGCTGAGATACTAGCGGGCTTTCGCTTAGATCGAGATACCATCATTGCAGCAATCCTGCATGATACGGTCGAAGACACCGAAGTTAGTGATGAGCAAATCAAGCAGCGTTATGGTGAAATTGTATCAAGACTGGTCGATGGTGTGACCAAGCTAAAATCTTCTTCGCATAACAAGCAGCAAAATAAAGCGGCCACCTTTCATAAAATTCTGACCGCTACCCTCGCTGACCCGCGTGTACTCATTATCAAGCTTGCTGACCGTCTACATAATATGTCTACGCTTGACGCAGTACGTCCCGAGAAGCAGCGCACTACAGCTCAAGAAACCTTAGATTTTTATGTGCCATTTGCCCGATTAATGGGTCTGAATGATATTGCTGACTATATCGAAGTATTGTGTTATCGCAATTTAGACTCCGATATGTACAACAAGTTGTCTGATAAACTGCTACAGCATGGGCTTGGACGTAACTTTCAAAGAGAGTCCATTCATCGTTATTTGAGTATCGTGCTAAACAACTTGGATCTCAGTGGTCTGGTCAAAGTCTTAGACAATCGCGTGGTCATATATCGTCAGTTTTTCCGCAATCGCGGTGAGATTAATGCGCTACTGCGTCATTATGCGTTTGAGATCGTCCTCGACAATATCGAAGCCTGCGACAAGCTGGCCTATTATTTGATCAAAAAATATCAGATTGATGATACCCATATTGCGGATAATATTCGTCGTCCGCTGCCAGGTGGTAACCAGTCCCTCACCCTCATCTATGAGCGTGACAATGATGTGGTAAAAGTCACTATATTGACCAAGCAAATGCAGAGCGCCGCTAGACTTGGGGTCATTGGTGCAGAGCACGCATCTGATGTTAGTCAGTCGGTTATCCAAGCGTCATTGCGCAACATGAAAGATTTGGTCGATGAAGATAATCTGAATGAAAACAGTCCTGATTTCTCAGCAGCGGTCTCTACTATTAATGAGCTGATGGATTATCTGCACTCTAGTAAAATCATTTGCTACAGTCCCCAAGGGCGTGCTTACGAGCTTCCACAGGGTGCAACAGCGCTAGATTTTGCCTACGCGGTCGGGCCTATGATTGGTAACGTTGCCGTTGGTGCAAATATCGATGGCAAAGCTGCAAAGCTTGGCACCGTGGTAAAAAATGGACAGTCCGTTGAGATAGAAGTGAATAGCCACTCAGAACCGAAAGCAGAGTGGCTGGGATTTGTAGTGACTAACAAAGCCCGTGAAGAGATTTTACGTTGGTTCAAAGATCTGTCTGTCACTGACAAACAACACCATGGCAGGCAAGCATTGGATCGTGCGCTCCGAACGCATCAGAAAAGTTTTGATGATTTGACAGACGCAGACTGGAAAGACCTGACTGAATGGCGCGGTCTGACAGAAAAAGATGCGTTATTTGAACAAATAAGCTCAGGTACGCTACTTCCTCAGCTAGTCGTGACACGTTTGTTTAGCGATGAGCTGAGCGATCTACAGGCAAAAGTACATAGCGATGACATGACCCAACCGCAACAGTTGATCGCTAATGCTGCTGGCGTCGAGCTTGATTTTGCCAATTGCTGTCATCCGATATATGGCGACCCTATCGTAGGGCATTTATCGCGTCATGGTTTGGTCGTTCATCGTCATAAGTGCTTCTCACTGGACGATATCCGAAAAGACAATCCTTATCAAGTGATCCAGTTACGTTGGCGCAATGACAATGCGGTCAAACAAGGTGACATCGGTGAGCACGATCTAAAAAACAGTGGCAAGATTCGTTTTCCTGCTTATTTAAAGCTCTCTATTGCGCTTAGTGACGAGCAAATCAGTAAAGTTATCTATCACTTACGCCAGCTCAATATGGGTGTTGAAACCGTTGATGTTCGCAATACGGATACCATCATTCATATTGTAGTACGTAGTCGCAACCACTTAGCACAGGGCATTCGTGAACTACGCTCGCTGCTAGGTTTCCCTAACATTATACGGTTATATCAATTATAATAAGCACATTTGCATCACTGCTATAGTCGTGATGCAAATAGCTAAAATAGAACTGCTATTCTAGTAGCAATGAATCACTCACATAAAATATAAAAGGGACACCCCATGACTCGTCAAACCATCCAAACTGATAAAGCACCTGCAGCAGTCGGCACCTATTCTCAAGCTGTAAAAGTCGGCAATACTGTCTATATCTCAGGTCAGCTTGGTTTTGATCCTGACACGATGGAGCTAAAAGAAGGTTTTAAAGCACAGGCTGAGCAAGTATTTGAAAACATTAAAGCTATCTGTGAAGCAGCTGGTGGCAGTCTAAATGACGTGGTCAAATTCAATGTATCTTTGACTGACTTGAGTGATTTTGCTGTCTTGAATGAAGTGTTTGTCGCCAATCTAAGCGAGCCATATCCTGCCCGCGCTGCCGTCCAAGTAGCTGCCTTGCCTAAAGGTGGCGTGGTAGAAATTGAGTCTATTCTTTATATCGAATAAGATGATATTTGATGCTTAATATTAGGTGCTCATTATTAAGCGCTCATTATTAAGTGCTCATTTTAGCAACAGCCTATAAGTCATATCACAATAAGCTTAGCATCATGCTAAGCTTATTGGTCTCCGTTCTATTATTCTGATCTCATATTCACCTAATAAGACTGCGAAGCCGTTTATGTTGGTACAAGTTGCTCTGCCCGTTCCCCTTTATCGGGTGTTTGACTATAGATTACCAGCTGATATGCTTGCTTTGCCAAACAGTGCGATACCGCAAATCGGCAGCCGTGTTGAGGTTTCATTTGGTCGTCAGACTCTGATTGGTATTGTGATTGCTCATATTTCACAAGACGATAGCAGCGTACCTGTTAATAAAATTAAACCCATTAATAAATGTCTAGATGCTGAGCCGATTTTGGACTCGGACATGCTCAAGCTTGCCTATTGGTTAGCCCGCTATTACCACTATCCGCTTGGCGACGTGTTAGCAGTTATCCTGCCAAGCCTTGTCCGTCAAGGCAAACCATTAGACTTGCTGATTACCCATTGGCGCATTTTGCCTCATATCACTGATAATGATTTTCGAGCCAATGCTAAAAAACAAAAGCAGCAGTTCGACATGCTAAAGCTACATGGTCAGCATGGCGCAAGTGAAGATGTATTGCTACTAGAAGGGATGCAACGAGCCTTTTTAAAGACGCTAGAAGATAAAGGGTTAGTCGAGCGCTATATTCAGCCAAAACAAGCGCCTACTCCAGTTAAACTGGCAAAAATGCCACTTGATCTCAATGATGAGCAGAAACTTGCTGTCGACGCTATTATTGCTGCACACGAATCTGATACTTATACTGGTTTTCTGCTCAACGGTATTACTGGGAGTGGTAAAACCGAAGTTTATCTGCAAGCGATGCAAGCTGTACTAGAGGCTGGTAAACAGGTTCTTATTTTAGTACCAGAGATTGGCCTCACACCGCAAACACGAGCAAGATTTGCCAGTCGGTTCGCTGCCCACATTGTGTTATTGCACTCTGGCATGACCAATACTCATCGCTTACAAGGTTGGCAAGACTGCCGCACGGGTCATGCACAAATCGTGATCGGTACACGTTCGGCTGTGCTATATCCTTTTGCAGACTTAGGCTTGATTGTTGTTGATGAGGCGCATGATGGCTCGTATAAGCAACAAGACACATTACGTTATCATGCCGCTGATGTTGCTCTCTATCGAGGTTTGCAGTACAAAATCCCTGTCATACTCGGCACTGCCACACCTTCTCTTGAGCATTTAAAACTGGTCGATGATGGCAAACTAGTAGAATACCAACTGCTTACTCGTCCAGGTAATGCCAAGCCTGCAACCATGCAGCTGATTGATGCTCGCTTGCAAAGTACCCATCAACAGGCTCAAGATGACGGTGCGCGCTATGATACAGGGCTGACGGATGCCATGATCGGGGCGATACGGCAAACGCTAGAAGCCGGTGATCAGGTATTAATATTTTTGAATCGTCGTGGCTATGCGCCTGTTCTCTTATGCGAGGCTTGTGGCTGGCAAGCAGATTGTCCGCGCTGTGACGCGCACCTGACCGTTCACTATAACGGCCAATCCCAGCGAAACAGTTATTCAAGCAACTCTTATTTGAAATGCCATCATTGCGATTGGCAAGCCTATATACCTACCGTATGCCCTGATTGTGGCAGTCAAAACCTAGACGCTAAAGGTATGGGAACGACAAGGCTCAGCGAGAATCTACACGCAATCTTTGCCAATCCTCAAACCAGCAAAGAGCTCTATCCGATTATTCAAATAGACCGTGATACCACAAGACGCAAAGACAGCTGGGAAAATATTTACGAGCAAATCAACAAAGGCAACCCTGCCATATTGGTCGGTACACAGATGGTTGCCAAAGGTCATCACTTCCCCAACGTCACGTTGGTTTGCTTACCCAATGCCGATCGCGGATTTTTATCAGCAGATTTTCGCTCACCAGAGCATACCGCACAGCTCATGATTCAGGTGGCAGGCCGTGCTGGTCGAGGTGACAAAGCTGGTCGCGTATTGATCCAAACGTTGCAACCTGATAACGAGTTACTATTAAAACTGGTCAAAGACGGCTACTTGTCATTCGCGCGCGAGCTACTGCAAGAACGTCAAATGATGGGCTTACCTCCTCATCGACATGCTGCATTGATACGCTGTGAAGGCAAAACATTGGCAGCCACTACTCAAGCGCTCAAGGATGCTATTGCGCATTTGCCGAATGCTCATAACCTCGCTGTTCTCGGTCCTATTGATGCGCCCATGAGTAAAAAGAACAGCCGCTACCATGCACAGCTTTTGCTACTGGCTAAAGATCGTCGTCAATTGCACCATGTGTTAGGACAGTGGTGGCAGCCAGTGCTTGCCCTACCAAGCGCTAAATACCTTAAGCTCACTTTGGATATTGATCCTGTCGGTTGGTAGTTCTCACTCAGCTTTCAACAAATGGGTGAATATCTTTCTGCTCCTCTTCTCATCATGTTTACTTCGTCGTTACAGCTTCTCATGCTTGGCTATGTTAAATTTATAACCATCAAATGGTATGTGGTAAAGGCTCTACGCCTACTCTACCAATAGCAAGCATCACTTATTAGTAAACGTCACTTATTAGTAAACATCATCTATCGAACGCAACTATCAGCGAATTTGAGTATTATTATGAATCCAAATAATCCAAACTCTGACGAGCACAATCATAGCCAACAGTATGATAATACGGATGTGCCTAAGTACGTTCGCGAAGATGAAGAAAATAACTACACTCAAGAAAACCAAGGCCATCACGATCATGATGAGCATCTAGAGCAAACAACCACAGCACGAGATACCAAAGGCTATCAGCGCACCTTGCTGTTCAGCTTTATTATCATTACTGGTTATATGTTTATCGAAGCCATTGGTGGCTGGCTCACTGGTAGTTTGGCTCTGCTATCTGATGCAGGGCATATGTTGAGCGATGCGATAGCGCTTGGTGCCACTTTGGTCGCATTTAAAATCGGCGAAAAAGCGGCTACCCATCAGAAAACTTTTGGCTACAAGCGTTTTGAGATATTAGTTGCTACGGTAAATGGCGCTACCCTTGTGATAATCGCTTTGATGATTTTTTATGAAGCGATTAAACGCTTTAACTCACCGCCAGAAATTGCGACCCAAGGCATGCTTATCGTGGCGACTATCGGTATACTGATCAATATTTTGGTCGCTTGGCTAATGCACCGAGGTAGTCAAGGTGGCGAGCCACACAGCCATAATCATGGTACGGATGATGCCAAGGTCGCAGAGCAGAAACCTAATAATGAAGAACCCGTTAACCTTAATATGCAAAGCGCCTATTTGCACGTATTGAGCGATTTGTTAGGGTCAGTAGCTGCGATTATCGCTGCACTACTTATGATGGGTTTTGGTTGGGTATGGGCAGATGCAGTGGCATCAGTAATCGTTGCTGTGCTTATTTTAATCAGTGGCTACCGCGTTGTACGTGATTCTGTGCATATATTGATGGAAGGAACGCCTGCCAATATATCGCTCGTCGATGTAGAGCAAAAATTACTCGAAGACTCTCAAGTACAAAAAGTACATGACCTACATGTTTGGAGTATTACTAGCGGTCTCAATGCACTCTCTTGTCACGTGGTGGTCGATGGTGAAATGAGTATCCATGAATCAAATATTCTGATTACCAGTCTCGAACAAAGACTGCTAGAGCTTGGTATTCACCATGCTACTATTCAGGTCGAAAGCTCGCCTCACCCGCAGAATATCGCACATAGCGATGCATTGGTCTGTGATATTTCGGGACAGCTACCTGATGGTAATAGTCATATTGGTCATAACCATTAACGATACATTTTCAGCTAAGTGATTGAATAAAGAAGTCAATAAATTGAAACACGACCTAGAAAATACAAGTATAGGCATCTGATACTGGTTCATACTAAAAGTTACGTAGAATTAGAACTAGAATCTAGATCACATTAAGACAGTCGTGATTTGCGACAAACTTTTGCTTTATTCCATTCAAAAAACTTAAGTTCAAATCGGCTTATGTGGTTATAATAACTATTATAAAGTTTTGTTTAGCACCCCAGTTAATTTTTATAATCATACTTTTTGGTATTTTCACTCTATCTATTGATGATACAACACTATGTCTAGACGCTCAGCACCCTTTGTCGCCCCAGACTATATCGATGATCCTGCATCAAAAGATGGCAAAAAACACGCCAAAGTTTTGTTATCAACGCTGCAAGAAGACATTGCAAACTTTCGTAATGAACAGTTTCCACCTGATATTTTGCGCCAGATTCGTGATATGCCTATCTACGAAGGCAACTTAGCGGAGGTCCAAACCTATCAGCAACGTTGGCAAAATCTGCTTGAGCGTGCAAAGGATTTTTATCCAGCGGCCAATATGCCACCTGACTATCTGCCGCTCCCTGCCAGCCTTGAAATACCGCAATTCATCTATCACGTTCAGCGTCTACATTTAACTAAGACACGCGCCAAAGAATCTAAAAGCTTTGGATCAGTAGGCGCCCTGACTGATAAATGTGGTCAATATACGGATGATGAAATTGAGCGCATGACAGCGGTGCTAGATAACGACGAGGAAGCGCGACTGGTAGCGCATCGTGAATTTATCGATCTGCGTGCCTATGTTTTTTGTCGCGATAATAAGGGCGAAATGCTAGAGCCTGAGCGAGTACGCTTTTATCGTACGGGTCTTATTGTACATGCCCTGCCTGACTTTAAGATTGTAGATAGTCGCCAGACACCGCGTAAACGCCGCAACGATGCTTATAATAATCCGCTTGCAGACAATGGTGTGTGGAAAATTTATCGCAAAAAATAATAGATACTAGCGCGATATCGTTTTAGCCATACTGATTTTAGTCACGTTGATTTTATATCGTATATTTTATTCAAATTTTTAAGGAGCCCAGATGTTTGCTGCCGCCGCCGGCTCACCAAATCTTATGTTGCAAGCCACTATCTTTTTGGGAGCAGCATTACTCTTTGTCCCTCTCGGTAAACGCTTCGGCATTGCAACGGTTTTAGGCTACCTTATCACTGGACTCATACTGGGCCCAAGTGGCTTGGATGTGGCAGGCGACGCTGAAAGTCTATTGCACTTTTCAGAGTTTGGCGTGGTCATGCTGCTGTTCATTATCGGGCTTGAGCTCCAGCCTTCGCGGCTCTGGGCATTGCGCCGCTCTATATTTGTATTGGGCGGTTTGCAGGTCGGTTTGACTGGTACGCTACTGATGTGGCTCCTACATCAGTTTTTCTCCTTACAACTAGATACCGCCTTTATTGTTGGTTTTGGTTTGGCGCTATCCTCTACCGCGTTTGTACTACAGATACTGACTGAAAAGCAGCAGCTTTCGAGCACGCATGGTCGAGAAGCCTTCACTATCTTGTTATTCCAAGATATTGCAGTCATTCCGTTGTTAGCAGTCATTCCGTTCTTATCAGGGGTGCGTGAGCAAAGCTACGATTTGATTTATTTTGGTAAGGTATTTGCTGTCTTTGCCGGTCTGATTTTTGCCAGCCGTTATGTGGTTCGACCCTTCTTTAAATTTGTGGCTTCCAGTGGTGCGTCAGAACTACTGACAGCGGTTGCGCTATTTATCGTGATGGGCGTGTCTATTTTGATGGGCCAAATTGGTCTATCAATGGCATTAGGTGCATTTTTGACAGGTGTGTTGTTGGCAGATTCTGAGTATCGCCATGAGTTAGAAGCCAGTATCGAACCTTTTAAAGGGTTGCTATTAGGTCTGTTCTTTATGTCAGTCGGTATGCTTACCGACGTCAAACTCATTTTGGCAGAACCCATCTTTATTATTGGCTGTGCGCTCGCCTTGATGTTTATCAAATTTGCAGTGATTGCAGGTATTGCAAAAGTATCGGGCAATCGCTGGCCGACCAGTATTAGATTAGGCGTGACCTTAGCCCAAGGTGGTGAGTTTGCCTTTGTCTTGTTCAGTGTCGCTACTGCCCAAAATGTCTTGCGTCCCGAACTTGCCAATACTCTTAACTTAGTCGTTACCATCTCGATGGCGCTAACACCTCTGGCATTCTTGTTATTAGAAAAAGTGGGTGAGCCGCTATTTGCCAAGAGCAAGCCGAGCCGCGAATACGATACCATTCCCGATCATGAACATCAGGTCATTATTGCAGGCTTCGGCCGTGTCGGTCAGATTATTGGCCGTGTACTGCGCATGCATAATATCGAATTTACCGCCATTGAACGCTCTGCAAACCGAGTAGATTTTGTAAGAAAATTCGGTAACCAAGTCTATTATGGCGATCCGAAAAATCCTGAGATTTTACGAGCGGCAGGCATTCAAAAAGCGCGGGTGTTTATTCTTGCCATCGATGACTTAGAACGCTCTATCACCACCGCTCAATACTTGCGCAAAAACTATCCTGAACTGATTGTATTGGCAAGAGCACGTGATCGTCAGCATTATTATCGCTTGCGTGAAGTTGGCGTGCGGCACATTTGGCGTGAGACTTATTTGTCGTCTTTGGACATGTCACGCGAATCACTACAGTTATTAGGCATCTCACCAGAAAAAGCGCGAGAAACAGTAAAAACATTCCGTGATTATGATGATGACTTGATCGAACGCCAACAAGCAATTTACGATGATGAAGCTAGCATGATTGAGTCCGCGCAATCAGCAATGGCTGAGCTTGAAAGCTTGTTTGATGAAGATATTGGTAAAGCACGTAAAATGGATTTGACCGATTTTTATGAGGCGTTAAAGAGCCAAGCAACACCAGTTGAGGAAAAGAATGATACTGCAACGGACCCTAAGCATTAACCCTAAACAGTAGCTCTCAGCACTAGCAACATCTACAAGCACTCGTCAAATACAGCCCCTAATCAGCTATGCAGTTTTTAGGGGCTTGTTTTTTATTCAGTGAGCTGGTGCAATCCCAATTATCACTGTCTGGTATATGATAAAAGACCAGCGTCTGCTCGTTTAAATAGCGTATCGGAAACGTCACGTTCTGAATCGTTGCTACTACCGCACAGTCGGTTTCTGTTACGCCAGCGGCCTGAGTATCGACATGCATGCGTATTTGCTGCTGTTCGGTACTCAGGGGCAGGTTTACTGGACACTGCCCTGTCTGCTGATAAATCAACGCCACTCGATTTTGGGCATTCTTTGCAATATCATAAGCATCAAACAAAACTTCATTTGCTTTTGGCTTAGCAATAATCGGTAAAAACTGCACCTTAATTACCAATAGCGAAAACGCAAAAAAACCAAATCCTAATGCCAGTCCAAATAAGCTAACACCGCCTTCTCTTTGCAGATGTGCCTTCTGTGCTGCCTCATCTCGCGGATAGTCATTTATCGCATCAGCGATCTCACGCCTTGCCATTCGGTAGTAATACGCATCTGTCCAACGTGCCACCATAAACGACCAAAATAGCCAAATAACAGCGGCAATACCGATACGTGTTGCCATCTGATAAGCATCTGGGACATAGGACATCGCTACAAACTCAAAAGCGACTAGCACTAGTGCCACATTAAGCTGGATAAAAGACCACCCTGCGACACTATAGACAATCGCATCCATATAGCGCTTGCGATATAGCAGCCAAGGGAAAGTGATAAAAAATGCAGCCCAATGCCATTTTGGTGACAGATAACCTTGCTGATCAAACTGCTCAAAGCGTTTGAGATAATAACGCTGGCTACGATTACCGATGAACCATTTGTCTAACTGCTTACGTTTAGCAGGTGTTAACGATTCTTGATAAAATGGTGGCGGTGAATCTGTCTCGATAAATAACATGGCAACACGCTCTACTTGCTGACTCTTAGAAAAAGCATTTAAAAGATACCATTATATGATAACGCTAAAACCCGTGTGTAACATAGAGAAACCCCAGCACTGACCAGCAAATACGCGAAAATAGGATTGTCCGTTCACAGTTGTATGGATTTGACTTATAATAAGCAAACATCACCCACCTAATTAAGCCTTACGAATCCTATGAGTCAACATTCTGATATCAATGACAACGTCAATAGTACCGATACTACTGATGAGCAAACCCTTAATAGCACAAGCGAGCCTATCAATAACGATAACAGCACTAGCCAAGAGATAGAACCGACCTCTGACAAGCATATCCGCATCGTCAATACGTTTATGAAGCGCCGTACGCACATGAACAAAAATGCTGAGCTTGCACTAACTGCTCCAGAATTTTCTGAGTATTTGGTCAATAACAGTTTTGGGGATGGCGATCTTACCGGTATTGACAACCTACGTACGTTATTTGCTGATAGCCCTAACGGCGCAGATGCACCGCTTACGGTAGAGATTGGTTTTGGCTTGGGTGATTCGTTTATTGAAATGGCGGCCGCTGACCCTACTCGTAATTTTGTCGGTGTAGAAGTGCATGAGCCTGGTATTGGTAAATGCGCTTATATGGCTGGCACCCAAGATTTGAGCAACGTAAAAATCATCAACGGTGATGCCATTCAATTGCTCAAGCAGCTACCAGAAAACCATATCGACCGTATTCAGCTATACTTCCCTGATCCATGGCAAAAGAAGCGTCACTATAAGCGTCGTTTTGTCAGTCCTGAACGTATGACCATCGTTACGCGCAGCTTAAAACAAGGCGGCTGGTTCCATACAGCAACTGACTGGGAGCATTATGCATTTTGGATGGTTGAAGTATTGGATGGTTTCGCTGGATTGACCAACAAAGCAGGTACAGGTAATTTCACTGAGCGTCCTGACTTTCGTCCAATGACTAAGTTTGAACGTCGTGGCCTCGACCGTGGGCATGGTGTGTGGGATTTGATCTATATCAAAGACTGATTGATACAGCTCTATTTTTAAGTGTTTTGACAAAGCGGCTATCTGATGTAGCCGCTTTTTTGTGGCCTTCTATAGGCTATAGAAAATATCTCTAAAAATACTAGACATTCTATGCATAACTATGTCTTCTGACATCTTAGGTGTATATCTTGAGTCATACTCCTGACTTTTAATGCCTATAGTATGATTATGCGTAAAAAAAGATAAATTTATAATTTGTGAAACATAGCGCTCATAGCGTTGTTTGTAGACAAAATAGTACCTGTAAAGTGATGAAAAACGAGATATAGAACCCGTTCCCAACACTAATAATCTACGTAAACTTATGTATTATAAGGCTTTACAGAGTTCTCCCCATAAGCTGTGGATAACCCTGTGTATAAGTCACCACTTGACAAGTTTATAGCTAAGCAACTTAAAGGATAAGGTAAAATCGTTCATTTTTTGTACAATTTATAAAACATTTAAAATCAAATACTTATATTAAATTCACACACATAAAAAATTATTTTAAATAATTTTTAAAATAATTTAATTCTTCATAATGTTTCACAATTAGCGAAAATAAGCCTTTTATTTGTTGTGGACAACTCCTAAATCTATTGACAAGCATAGTCATTATCAGGTTCAAAACAACAGCGACCTATCGCATCATTTCTATAGATTTTCAGCGTCATACCATACGACAGATAGTGTCGTCTAGCATCCCTCAACGCTCATTATAGTGCTTTGCTTTTGTTATAATTACCTTATCAAATCAACAGCGTTAAGAAGTTGAGTCGAGTAATTAGCACGCCAAGTCTGACTCAAAAACAACGATAACGACAGTGTATTACGGACTTATTTTTACTTCTCTCGCTATTTAATTTTACTGTATAGTAGAACGATACATTCGATACTACTACCTATACCAGTCACGTGACAACCTATTTTTTGATAAAACAGCCAGACAATAATTGCCGACTTCATAACAGTCAGTATGCGTTTGCCAAAGGTTTTAACAGTACCAATATTTTATTTATAGCATCAACTTAACTACCGAAAACAAGGAATCCAATATGGACGACAATAAAGCCAAAGCCCTCAAAGCGGCATTAGGTCAAATCGAAAAGCAATTTGGTAAAAATACCATCATGCATCTAGGCGATGACTCAGCCATTATGGATGTCGATGTGGTCTCTACAGGCTCTCTAGGATTAGACATTGCGCTTGGCATTGGTGGTCTACCAAAAGGCCGTATCGTTGAAATTTACGGCCCAGAAAGCTCAGGTAAGACGACGATGACCCTGCAAGCTATTGCAGAGTGTCAAAAGCAAGGCGGTACCTGTGCCTTTATCGATGCTGAGCATGCGCTTGACCCTGTTTATGCACGCAAGCTTGGGGTAAACACTGATGACTTATTGCTCTCGCAGCCTGACAATGGCGAGCAAGCACTTGAAATTACCGATATGTTGGTACGCTCAGGCGCAATCGACATGATCGTGATTGACTCAGTAGCCGCCTTGACGCCACGTGCTGAGATTGAAGGCGAAATGGGCGACTCACACATGGGTCTACAAGCGCGTCTTATGAGCCAAGCCCTACGTAAAATCACTGGTAACGCCAAACGCTCTAACTGTATGGTGGTGTTTATTAACCAGATTCGTATGAAAATCGGTGTTATGTTCGGTAGCCCTGAGACTACGACTGGTGGTAATGCGCTGAAATTCTACGCCTCTGTACGTATGGATATTCGCCGTATTGGTGCGGTCAAAAACGGTGATGAAATCATCGGTAACCAGACCCGTGTCAAAGTCATCAAAAATAAAATGGCACCACCTTTCCGCCAAGCTGAGTTCGAAATTACTTACGGTGAAGGTACGAACCATTTAGCCGAAGTCATCGACTTAGGTGTAGAGATTGGAGCGGTTGGTAAAGCAGGATCGTGGTACAGCTATGGCGACGAAAAAATCGGTCAAGGTAAAGCCAACTCTGTGCTTTTCTTAAAAGAGAACCCTGCCATTGCCCAAGAAATCGAAGATAAGATCCGTGACGAAAAGCTTGGTACAAAGAAAAATAGCAAAGCCGACGAAACTGAAGAAGCAGAACAGGCTTCTGAACCTGTACAATAATGGTTTAACGATTAACCGTTGTCAGTCACTATGATTCATTATGAAAATTAAAACCTTAGCTGAAATCCTAGGTGAGTCGGGCGCCGACTCACCTAGTTCTGTTGATAGTAAACCAAAAAAACCGTCCAAAGATTCTTATACGAAAGAGCCTAAAAAACGAGAGAAATCCAGTAAACGGACTATCCGTTCAAGTGAAGATGATTCAGTCACGAACGACTCTACTATTGATACAGCGTTTTTCGAAGACTCCTCTCCTAACTCAAAGAAAACTTCTAAATCTAAAAAACGTAAAAAGCGTTTTCATCCAGCGGCTAATTTTACCGCTGAGCCTAGTGATACCCCTACATATCAGCCACCCGAAGCGCAAACCATTAAAGAGATGCTGGCAGAAGTCAAACTCGACATTCAGAACGACGAAATTAGTGATGGTTTGACAAATGGTACTAGTGATAGTACTAAGCCGCTATCCAAAAACTCAGAAAATGAAGCTGAGCTTTTTGCTATCAATGATAGTGAAACAGACAGCCAAAACGATAACATACCAGCCGCGCTCAAAGCCTACTTACGAACCCCTGAACAAAAACAAGCAGAAATCGATGCGATCAAAGCAGAAAGTCGATTGCGTTGGCTCGCATTTTATTACTTATCACGCCGTGAATACGGTAAGGCTGAGCTAAAGCAAAAGCTGATCGACAAAGAACAAGACCCAGAGAAAATTGACGCACTGCTCGATGAGTTTGAAGAAAAAGGTTATCAAAGTGATTACCGCACTACCCTAATGCTGATACGTGAGAATATCCGTAAAGGCCGCGGACGTGGTCGGATCAAACAAGAATTCTATCGTAAGAAAATCGCTATGCCAGGTAACATCGATGAGCTAATTGATATGGCAAATACTGAGTCTGATGAATTTAGTGAGTTTGTAGATGATGATGCAGACAACCTAGTCGATGGTGTAGATTGGCTAAAACTGGCGGTGATAGCACGTACCAAAAAATACGGTAATGACATACCAGTTGAGCAAAAAGAAAAAGCCAAGCAGTTACGTTTTTTACAGTATAGAGGGTTTAATACCGATATCTGCTTTGCAGCACTTAACCATACTACAGAGACGCTAGACGAGCGATTTTAAGGGCTTACTATCACTGTCGCTGCCAAACGGTATTTACCGACAGTCATGCTCTTGTGATAGACGTAAAAAAGAACACGTTATATAACGTGCTCTTTAATCAATACTATCAATTGTTTTAATCTACATGACTTTTAAGTATTCAATTAGAAATTTTCGAATTCTAAGCTGCCAAACTACTTAAAATTACCAAGACGGCTAGATAACTGGCTAATGATTTGATCTATCTCTTCATTGGCCTCAGACTCATTATCCAGATTACCATTAGGGGTTAGCTGATTCATTACCTCAGGTAACAGCTCAGCAAGTCCCTGTCTTACCTCAGTTTCATTAGCACCAGTATGAGCGGCCACTTGCTGAATTTCGTTTTCGTCAAATAAACGATTGATTTCATTTGGATCTAAATTATCGTTTGCTTCGTTATTACTCATCCAAGAGCGTGCTTGACCTTCGTAACCCATACCAGTGATTTTTGACAATGCACCGCTCAAACCACCATTACGTTTGATCCAGCTAAGTACCATAGGCATCAATGCAGCAACGAGCATACCTTTACCACCAAACCCACTATTAGTACGCTGGCCACCTAATACACTACCTAAAATATCACCTAGTCCACCAGCACCTGAACTCATACCGCCGCGCTGACTACCGCCAGTGAGACCACCAATGATATCATCTAAGCCAAAACCATTATCTGCTTGACGGCTATTTTGTTGAGGGCTATAACCACCTGCCTGACTGCCACCGCCCAGCACACTACCTAAAATATCACCTAGTCCGCCAGTCTGCCGTGTTTCAGTACGTTGGTTAACTGGATTGCGTTGAGCGTCGTCTGGATTCATTGCACTACGTGCCACTTGGCTCACTAAATTCCCTAATAAGCTCATTATCTATTCCTCTTTTTATCGTATTGTTTAGTACAAAAATACTGCTAAAATTTATGAAACATCATATCTGCCTACATGTTCTTTAATAACAGGACAGCAGACTTATGAGTTTTATTTTCTATTTTTAATATAACAGATTTTAATATAACAAACCTCTTTGTCCTTTGAGATAGCTATTTTGTTATGACGTGTAGAGATTTCTCATCGTAAAAGGAGAAATATAAGACCAATAAATACTCAGCTATCTAATATTACCCTTACTGATATTGGTTAAAATATTTAATTGTCGCCATTGCTCAGAATTTACTTGGTCGCGGAATATAGTAGTCGAAAACGATCTTTGATAAGGTTCAACGATATCGAACTCGATACTCATTGCCCACTTATAACAATTTATATCGACTAACTCTGCTTGCCATAACTCATCGCCGCGACCCGTTCGTATCAGTAACTGCCATTCTTTATCGACACGCTGACTGAGCGATGGCTGACTAATATGTAATAGGATTGGTCTCGATATAATCAGATAACTTGCAACTGCTGCCGAGACTATTAAGATTAGTAAATACTGCCACAAAGCCAAAGATGCAAACCATGCCAATATCATCATAACGCCAGTCAAGCCTACATATAGCAGCGCGCGTAAATAACTGGCAGGCTTGATAGCTGTATCAATACGTAGCGAGGTTACTGGCGTCATATAAGCGTACCATGGGAAACGTTAGATATTGTGCTGACCCGTTCCTTAAGAGCTAAACCAAATCTTTGGTATGGCGCCATGTTTTAATCTTATTGACCAATGCCCAGATATCATCCTCTTCTGGACGATTTTGATTGGTAAAATAATCTAATAGATCAGGGTCTTCATGAGTCAGCATTTCTGCAAAGGTTGCTTGCTCAGTAGCATCTGCTGTCAGATACAGCTCTTTGACGTAAGGATCAATATAAAAATCCAATTCTTTTAATCCGCGGCGAGCTTGATAAATGATGCGGCGCTGTTCATTGGTTGGTTCTGGCTGAGTTGTACTTGTCATAGATTTACTCTTGTTAATTTGGATAGCTTTGTGGGTTTAGATAGTTTAAAAGTAGACGTTAAGCATAGCGTATAGAATATTTATAGTCTTGAAACCTCACTATGCATTCGGACATGTAGAATGAAATTAACAACGATATGCTGACAGTTGACTCCATAAGGCCATTGCTTGCTGCATCATTGCCACGTTATGCGTACGAATAATACTTGCGCCTTGTTGTAGCGCAAACAACCCAGCAGCGGTTCCTGCCGAATCACGCTCTACCGCTTGCGTCATACTTACGGATTGCACCCCACTTTTGGTCAATACTTCTGCCAAGAAACGCTTGCGAGAAATGCCAAACATCATCGGCAGCCCTAATGTCTGCAAGCTACTCAGCTGATTTAATAGCGCGCAATGATGTTCATAGTTTTTGGCAAAACCAAAACCTGGGTCGATAATGATATTGCTTCGTTTGACGCCGATGCTCACTACTTCGTTAATACGGTCGAGCAGCTCTGTACGCACTTCATCGATCACATTGTCATACTGTGCCAGATTATTCATTGTCGTTGGCTCACCGCGCATATGCATTAGCATAACAGGTATATCAAGCTTAGCCGCTAGCTCTGGCGCACCAGTACGTTTCAGTGCTCGTACATCGTTCCAAATGTCAGCACCTTCATTAAATGCTGCCTGCATGACTTCAGGACTGCTAGTATCAATCGATAACCAAATGGCATCACCACAGTGCTGACGAATGGCTCGGACCACTGGTACAACTCGTTGTATCTCATCATCAGTCGCCACAGTTTGCGCATTTGGACGAGTAGACTCACCACCGATATCGATAATAGTAGCGCCTTCATTTATCATCTGCTGACAATGAGCGACGGCTTTATCTACTGCGTTAAACTGCCCACCGTCTGAAAATGAATCTGGCGTTACGTTTAAGATGCCCATGACATGTGGCTGCGACAAATCTAAGGTTTTATCACGGCTAGACATTTGATATTTGGGTAAAGGTTGGAAAAATGACATGAATAATCCATCACAAGTAAAATTTATAATGCAGCTTTAGGTCGTATTGAACATTCGACCATGGCACTGATAGAGACTATTTTTTAGACAGTTCGACGTTAAAAATAGTAAGTTTAGTCATTCTAAGCGTGTATTTTTAACAATGAAATGGCAAAAAAGAGTCCTGTCTCCTTCTGTTAATATTAGAGCTGAGCCTAAAACTGCCGCCAGATCCATACAAGCAGTACGTTGCAAACCTAGTTAAGGCTGGAGCATTACCGTCACTTTATGCCTTGTCTGGAACAGTTTTAGCGATTAGCAGTGCCTATTTGTGAATGTTCAACACGCCCTATTTATTGTTATCTATGCTTATGATACCAGTAAATCCTGTGGGGTTCTAAATCCTTCATAAAATGATGACAATAAAAAAGCCCTTTATCATAAAGGGCTTCTTATTAAACATGAATCAGTTAGAGCCTACATCGCTGGTAATGGTGGCGGTGTAGCACCCGTTGTTTTAACGTCGTTCTTCGACAAGTTTACTTCGTTATGCTGGTAAACTCTTGGTGGACGAGGTTCTTCACCTGCTAAGATATCTTGCAGTTGGTCACGATCAATGGTTTCCCAGTTCATAAGTGCATCAACCATCGCATGCATTTTGTCTTGGTTGGCTTCAATCAATTCACGAGCGATATCATACTGCTCTTCTAGCATACGACGCACTTCTTCATCGACCTTCTGCTGCGTAGCTTCAGAGATAGTACGACCGCCACCGCCGAAATATCCTTGCGAGTTGTCGTCATCTTCGTACACCATGATACCAAGTGCATCAGACATACCGTACTTCGTGACCATCGCACGTGCCATTTTAGTAGCGCGTTCAAAGTCGTTCGAAGCACCCGTTGACATCTGATTAATAAATACTTCTTCAGCGATACGACCACCAAACAAAATAGCAATGTCGCTCAGCATTTTCGACTTATACATACTAGTCTGATCATGCTCAGGCAACTGCCAAGTCACACCAAGGGCAAAGCCACGCGGCATAATAGTAACCTTATGCACCGGATCTGTACCTGGTAATAGCTCAGCTACTAACGCATGACCCGCTTCGTGATATGCAGTTGCACGGCGTTCTTCTTCGCGTATGACCATGGATTTGCGTTCAGGACCCATATATAGCTTGTCCTTCGCATCTTCAAAGTCATTCATATCGACGCTGGTCTTGTTGCGACGCGCGGCAAATAATGCAGCTTCGTTTACAAGGTTAGCAAGCTGTGCACCACTAAATCCAGGCGTACCACGAGCAAGAGAGCTTGCGTCTACACTGATTGTGTTTGGCAGTTTCTTCAAATGAACTTTCAATATTTGTTCACGGCCTTTGATATCCGGCAAACCTACTTGTACCTGACGGTCAAAACGACCTGGACGCAATAATGCTTTATCAAGTACGTCAGCACGGTTGGTTGCGGCAATAACAATAACGCCTTCATTACCTTCAAAACCATCCATCTCAACCAATAGTTGGTTCAATGTCTGCTCGCGTTCATCGTTACCGCCGCCCATACCGGAACCACGGTGACGACCGACTGCATCAATCTCATCAATAAAGATGATACAAGGAGCACTTTTTTTCGCCTGTTCAAACATATCACGAACACGAGATGCACCAACACCGACGAACATCTCAACAAAATCAGAGCCTGAGATTGAGAAAAACGGCACTTTGGCCTCACCAGCAATAGCTCTTGCTAACAACGTTTTACCTGTACCTGGAGGACCTACCATCAAGATACCACGAGGAATCGTTGCACCCAACTTGGTAAATTTGTCTGGATCACGTAAGAACTCAACCACTTCAACGACTTCTTCTTTGGCTTCTTCACAACCAGCCACATCTTCGAAGTTAACGTTGATTTGATCTTCGGTCAGCATCTTCGCTTTCGATTTACCAAAGCTCATTGGGCCGCCGCCTTTACCGCCAGCGCCGCCCTGCATATTACGCATAAAGAATAAGAACAGACCAATAATCAATAGAATTGGGAAGCTGGCTATCAGTAGTTGCATTAATACGCTTTGGCGCTTTGGTGCAGTTCCTTGAACTTCGACTTGGTTCTCACGTAGCATTGGCATGAGCTGGTCATCTGACACAGCTGGTCTAATGGTCTCAAAAGATGAGCCATTTTTCTTTTCGCCGGTGATCTGTTCGCCGTCGATCTCGACACTGGCTACTTGATTTTCTGACACTGCGGTCACAAACTCAGAGTAGTTAAGGTTATCCGGCTCAGAAGATTGATCAAAGCCGCTAAACACCAGTACCAAAACGCCGATTACCACCAGCCACAATAAGGTATTTTTTACCATGTCGCTCACTAGTTATTCCCATCCCTTACTTATTGGTGTGTTTATTAAACACGTGACGTCTATAAACGCATTGCTCATTTTTAACGAATATCCCGATAATAAAAAGCTGCTAAATTAAACTTATATGATTTACAGGTAGCATAAAAATTGTTTTTATAAATAATCAGTATGAGATAAACATAGATATACGATCATTGAGCTTGTAAAACGCTTATTATCAGACGACTTTGCCTAAAACGTATGCTAAAAACAAAGGTAATATACCATGATATGTGGTGCTAACCCGCATAATTCAAGCAGGTTTCACGATTATTCATTTAACAATTGACGCAGCTTTTATATCGCGATAATAACACTTTATGGTGGTTTACTCTCACGCTTACAAGAGCAGCAACCTATTGATGTTAAAACTATTTAATCGCTATCCAAAACATCTCTTTTGAGCGTGGTCGTGACGCACCTGGCTTTATACTACGAATCTTACTAAAATCCTGCTGCATCTGCTTGCGTAATTCTTGTGTACCCTCGCCTTGAAACACTTTCATAATAAGTGCGCCACCTTCTGGTAAGGTTGCAAGCGCGAAGTCTACTGCCAGCTCACATAAGTACATCATACGTGGCTGATCGATAGCACTATTCCCAGCCGTGTTGGGTGCCATGTCAGACAATACGACATCGACTTGTCTATCACCCACTTCTGCCATAATGGCATCAAACACTTCGGCTTCACGAAAATCACCCTGAATAAAGGTCACATCAGGCAAAGTATCCATCGCCAAAATATCAGAGGCAATCAAGATACCGTCGTCACCAACCAACTGTCCCGCTACTTGAGACCAACTGCCAGGCGCACTGCCCAAATCTACGACCGTCATGCCTTTTTTGATCAGGTTGGTTTTTTCATTAATCTCTAATAATTTATAAGCGGCACGGGCACGGTAGCCATCTTTTTGAGCTTTTTGTACATAATGATCATCAATATGCTCTTTCATCCAAGCACTGCTGCTCTTTGATAGTTTTTTGTTTTCGATACGCGTGGCCAAAATACCTGCTCCTATTGCTTTACTAAATCTAGCTGCTTTAATTGCGCTATCACTTACAAACTGATATTAATCCGTTGCGGATTATTCTAAATACGGTGTTAATCAAATTTTTTATTCATGGTTGGTTGCAAACTGACCAAATTCTATTGGTTAAATAACTGTTTTATAAGGCAGTAGCGTTTATAATGTACCAAACATTCAGTTTAACATTTTCGTCACGTAAAATCGTGCAAAATCCTGCTGATCTCATGCAAGATGGTCACAGATTATCTATAATGATCAATAACTGTTTTTGACAGTACCATTTTTATTTTTACCAACACTTAGGAATTCTATGCAACTCGATAACGCTACCATTAAACGTCTAAAAGGCATCGGTCACGAGCTAAAGCCTATCGTTATGATCGGCAACAAGGGTATCACCCCGACCATCACTGAAGAAATCGATCGCGCGCTAACAGATCATGAACTTATCAAGGTGAAATTGCCTGCTGGCACGAAAGAAGAGCGTGACATCGTTGGCGCTGAACTTGCTAAAGCGGCTAATGCATCTTTGGTTCACTCTATTGGTCGTATGGCATTATTACTACGCAAAAACCCAAATGCCAACCCAAAACTGTCTAACCTAGCACGTCACGCGCAGTAATATGTCATACCCGACTAGACTTAAGTGACTGGGTTTTATGCTCACTTATATCATAGCCAAACGATAACGAAATACAAAGGCCGCGACGCTTCTTGCTCGCGGCTTTTATGTTTTCCGATAGTCTCGGTTATACTTATCATATAGTATTAGTGTCCTTTAGTATTAGTGCTCTTAGCCAGTATGATTTCTCTTGTCACTATCACCTCTTTATTATTACCATCGAGATGTACTTATAATGAACCAATCTTTTAACCTCTCTATAGCCACCGAGACGATAGCGAAAGACGCTCAGCAATTAGGCGTGTCTATAGAAGATCTTGAGAATATCTCTATCGAAGTAAGTACAGAGATCATCCAACAGCCAGCTTTGCAACTAATGCTGACCTATCAAGTGACTCTGCCTAGCCAAATTCTAGCAAACCAACTCAATTGGCGAACATGGCAACAAACTCAAGTAAATTTCACTGATTACCTATGGGAAGAGACGTGCCTTGAATGTTTTATTGCTGGCAGCAAGATTGCAGGCTGTAAGAATGATGACGAAGATATCGTAGCAATTCACCATCCAGAACCTCACAAGATACCACTTCAGCAAACAACTGCTTATATAGAGATTAATGCGAGTCCTGATGGTCGTTATGCACTTTATCAATTTGAGAGCTATCGTAACCCTGCGGCACTACCGCCAGTACCGTTGTATGAAACTGATGGAACCACACGCGCATCTGTTGGTTGGAACAACCATAAGGATTTGACAGCCTTATCAGTAGCAAGCCTACTATCTAGCACTTCAACGGTAGTGCAGACACCTGCTCATTATGAGCGCAGCTTTAGCCTACCTATAACGCAGCTACCGAATCAACAATACGCTATTGCAAACATGAAGATTGAACAAATACATCCTTGTGTCATCTTATGGTTTGGCAAAACTGACTTATATTTTGCCTCGGGCCATGCATCCCCGCCTGATTTTCACAATCGCGACTATTGGCCAAAGTTTGAGCTTTGATTTGGTTGTATGAGCTGTACTCATTTAAATACAGCTATTCTTAGATATAATTATTTAAAGTACAAAAAAAACCCAGTAATGTCATAAAGAGCATTACTGAGTTTGGAGAAAACTTTAGTCTTATTTAACTGATGCTTACTTCATTTAACCGATGTTTATTTGTCAGCCATCGCAAGGTAGATACCACGATCTGATGCATCATCAACATACTGCGAATCACGCCATGTCGTATAGCTGTATGTACCGCTATAAGGGCTAATGCTGTTTTGACGGAAGTCAGATACCCAGTCATTGCCATCAAAAATCTGAATATGACCATGTGGACGGCTTGACGTGCGGTTATAGACAACGACATCACCAACTTGTGGTGCCATGTCGTTACTGATCTTGGTAAAGCCGGCTTGGGCTAGCGTGCCACGAGAGGCGTACTGATAGGCTGAAGGGTTAGGCGTAAATTCGTAACCTGCTGATTGTAATGCTTTACGTACATAGCGAGCACAGTAGCCAGAGCTTCTAGATAGAGCGACGCGAGAGGCATTTGCTGCTGCAATAGCAGGAGCAGAGTTGCGGTCAGGTACGCGGCTTGCTTGCTGCTGACGCTGCTCGTAAGACAAACGACTGGTCAGTGAAGCGAGCTGATATTCTTTTTGCTTAGCATGAGCGCTTAGGTTGTCAATTGCTTGACTGATCTCATCGTTGCTATATACATGGGCACCACTGTTAGTGCTATAGATATTGCGACTAGAACCATAGTTCGCAGAAGTAGAAATATTTGTGATGGTATGACTCAAGGTATTATTTGGTTGAAAGGTTGTTTCGGCAGCACCACTCGTCTGTGCGATACCCATTCCCAATACTGACAAGATTAATAAAGCTTGTTTCATAAATTTACTACCTATTGTTAATACAAGTCTGCTCGTCATCCGTAACGAAGCATCAATTAATTTAGAGGATATAATCATCAAATAGACGTGATAAAATCCCTATTACAACGGTTCATTCTTTTCAAATAGTGACTAGTGCCAGTAGTACTTCCCACCTAGTCAACTATCTTATAAGCCATCTGCTATATATTGCTTTTAGCATGTCTGTTATGAGTATCGAGTTTGTCACCTATTAGATGAGTACTTACGATGTCAAAAAAACAGCCTAATCGGCTTGCCCAGCTTATAGATCATCAAGCATTTGCTGGTAGCGCGCTACCTCAAACCCTTGCTAACAACATGCGACTATATATAGAAGCAACCAACGAGATAAAAGAGCTATTGGTAGACTGTCTACCTGAAGAAATACTCAATACCTGTTGGGTTGTAGGCTTATCACCTGAGCAGTTGATATTAAGTGTTAGCTCAATGACAGCAGCAAATCATATTCGCTATTTACATAGCTCGTATTTGCAAATACTAACAGAGCAGTCAATTACATTTAAACAACTCAAGCAAATTCGCGTCGTTGTGGCTAAAAACTCTACTGATAATTATTCATCTAAACAATCATCAACATCATCACTGCACTTACCAAATTCTCGTAAAGCCAATGAAAATCAGGCGCTTAGCCAGAACACAAAACGGACTATATCACAGGCCGCAGAGCATGTCACCACTGATGAAAATCTCAGAAAAGCCCTTTTGCGTTTGATTAATCATTAAAAATACCGACCATTAAATGTAAAGTTATGTAAATAAGAGCAGGTGATGGCATTGATAAAGATGGATTTTTGTAATGTATCAGATAAAAAAAATCCTCCGTTAGTTACATCCAGATTATGGATATAACTAACGAAGGATTAGAAAACCATCTACAGCTTTTGTGTTATGTGCCTTAACGGAAAATTCATATATTCATATAGATGATATATTCAAAATATAGAATATTATATAAATGTAATTATGAGCCTACTATGTAATATTGCGTAAATGTTTCGATACTTCCTGTATATTCCTGTATTTATCCTTCAATAACCAAATCGTTAAGCGGTAAATACTCGATAGGACAGGTTACATTGTCATCAAAAGTTACAATTTCAAAGTTATCTTCGTCAGACAGTATTTCACGTACCAATAAATTATTCAGAGCATGACCAGACTTATAGGCATTAAAACGACCTAAAATTGGGTAGCCAATCAAATGCAAATCTCCCAAAGCATCTAAAATTTTATGACGGACAAACTCATCGTTAAAACGTAAGCCTTCGGCATTAAGTATGTTGGCATCATCGATAACGATAGCATTATCCATACTACCGCCAAGTGCTAAGTTATTTTGACGTAGCGCTTCTATATCATGTAAAAATCCAAAAGTACGCGCAGTGCTTAATTGTTCGATGAAGTTCTGTGTAGAGAACTGCAACTGTGCATGCTGAAAGTTCTTATCAAACGCAGGATGATCAAAGTCAATCTCAAAGTTTAATTCATACCCTTCATAAGGACGTAGCTCTGCCCATTTATCTTCTAGCTTTACTCGTACTGGACGTATAATTTTAATAAACTTTTTGGCCGCTTCTTGCTCACAAAACCCTGCATCAAGTAAGAGCGCGACAAAAGGCGCAGCGCTACCATCCATAATTGGTATCTCTGAAGCAGAGACACGAATCAATAGGTTATCCACGCCTAGACCAGCGATGGCACTAAGCAGATGCTCAACCGTGCCCACGCGCGTACCACCAAACACCAAATTCGATGACATCATCGTGTCTTGTACTAAAAACGCACTCGCTGGAATTGGTTGACTACCTTTTATATCAGAGCGCTCGAAAACAATACCAGTGTCAATCGGCTGTGGATGAAACTCCAAGTCAACAGGCTGACCACTATGTAGACCAGTACCCGTAACGGCTATTGCTGTTTTTATGGTTCTTTGGTTCATGGTTGTCTTCTCACATATTTTGTTACAATTGACATAGTGTACCATTACCGACCCCTTATTCGCTATATATAAAAAGCGCTAATTTTCTTATCTCCTTGATTGATAACACTTATCGTCAGTATCCTATTGCTTATTTTTACTTTATATAGCCTATTTAATGCTATAAAAAAGTGAGACTCATATAAGTTTCGACAGCCATATACATATAGATTACATAGAAAACTGTCATAATTTTTCTTATAGAAAACGGTTCACCTTTGTTTAAACACAAAAAAGCCAGCATTAAAACGCTGGCTTTTTCTTACTTACAGTAAATTAGAAGTACTATTTATTCTGTTGGCGCTTTAAATAGTCTTGGATACTGTTTGTTTTAGTCTTAGGCTGCTCTTGAGGTGCACTTGCGCTAGGACGTGCAACGCTATCTTGATACTGCTGAGCTTGTGACTGCTTCTGACTGTTTAAAGCACTAGTATGCACGTTAGGATCAACAGGTTGTGTGCTATTAACAGAAGGTACTGGCTGCTCTACTACTTCTGGCTCTTGTCCAGCATTCTCATCTAACGTTAAGCCAGTTGCGATGACGGTTACATGTAAGTCGTCACCCATTTTTTCATCAATCACAGAACCGTAAAAAATGTGAGCGTCGTCGATATCAGTAATTTCTTCGACTATTGCACTGATTTTGCTCATCTCATCTAGTGACAATGACTCTGAAGAAATAACGTTAACAAGTAGACCTTTTGCATTTTCTAAACGCAAATCATCAAGTAGTGGTGATCTGATGGCTTTTTCAGTGGCTTGACGCGCACGATCATCGCCGCTGGCGCGACCAATACCCATCATCGCATGACCTTTGGCAGTCATTGCCGTACGGATATCGTTAAAGTCAATGTTGATCATACCTTCGCTAGCGATGGTTTCCGCAATACCTTGAACGGCATGCAGCAATACATCATCCGCTTTTTTAAAAGCATCTTGCATAGAGATGTTGCCGTATACACTCATCAACTTATCATTCGGAATCGTGATAATTGAGTCGACAAAGTTGGTCAGCTGCTCAATACCTGCTTTAGCAGCTTTGATACGCTTACCACCTTCGAATTTGAATGGCGTGGTCACAACAGCAACTGTTAGTACTTCCATTTCTTTCGCAATACGAGCAACAACTGGCGCTGCGCCTGTGCCAGTACCGCCGCCCATACCAGCAGTGATAAATACCATATCTGAGTGCTCAAGCAATGCGCGAATCGCTTCTTCTTCGCTCTCTGCTGCTTCACGACCCACTTCCGGATTTGCGCCTGCCCCTAGACCACGGTTCGTTTTTGCACCTAATTGCAGTTTGTGCGGTGCAGTAAGACGATCTAGCGCTTGTTTATCTGTATTGGCACAAACGAACGTTACACCTCTGATGCCTTGCTGTACCATATGTTCAACTGCATTACCGCCGCCGCCACCAACACCGAATACAGTGAAGCTTGCTTGGCCATTGTTTTGAAGCTGATTATCATCTGGCATGGTGTATTTTGACATAAAAAAGATTCTCCAGTTGCAGATAGCGTGTAAGTCGATACATAGTAACGCACTCATGTGGCGCGCTATCGACATACTATATATAAATGTATTTAAATAAAACAGGGTATGGCTAAAATCGATCAGTATAAACAATAATATGTCATTATCACTTAATACTTTATTTTTAAAACTAATTTATTCGAAATGTTACTTTATTTTTTGCTTAATCAACTTAGAGGTATTCCATAATGTATGGATGCTCTAGATACCATGTTAAACAGATCTATAATATTTTCTTTAAAACGTTTGCAAACCGTTGACCCGCACTCCGAAATACACCTGATACTCGATTGTTTTGAATCGCTTCAGGTTCGCTTTTTTCGCTACGGCGGAATTGCTCACTTTGACTATATAGCAATGTGCCAAAAGCCGTCTGATAAGCACGGTCATTCACTTGACTATTTAGTAGCTTAAATGATTCATCATTATCAAAATGATTATAAGCACTGATAGCAGGATGAGTATTGGTCAGTACAACAGGCATTTTTAGTAGCTTCTTGGCAAAGGGTATCATACCTTTAATCGTACTACCGCCGCCAGTCAACACAATCCCTTTATCGATATAGCCTATCAAACCTGCTTCGTGTAGTTGACGTGCTACTTCAGTAAATATCTGAACGTAACGAGCTTCAATAATACGTGCCAAGTTATAAATACCAATATTGATTTCGTCACCCGAGCCTTGAGGCTTGAATAAAAAGAATGCGCTTGGATCGACACTATTAACATCAGCTGTACCATGAGACTTCTTCAGCTTTTCAGCTTCAATCATGGAAATACCAAAATCAGCTGAAATATCCATTGTCACTTCATGACTACCTGTTGCTATACAATGTGTAAAAATCAGCTTATTTTCTTTATACACACAAATGCTAGTCGTACTAGCACCGATATCTACTAAGCAAACGCCTTGCTGGCGTTCCTCAGTCATCAAACTATACTCAGCACTGGTCACTGCATCGAAAACAATATGATCAATGCCGACGTCACAACTTTGCAATAGTTTTTGAATATTCTGACGGCTGGCAACAGGCATCATCATCATGTGGTACATCACGGTGATATTGTGTGCCATCATCTCGATGACATCATCCACCATAAAGTCTTGCTCATCAACATAGATACCTTGCTGACAGCAATGCATCAAATAATAGTCAGATGATAAATCACGCGACTTTGCATTGGCCAATGCTTGTACCATATCTTTGGCACGTACAACTTCATCTTCTACTTTGACCTCTCCAGCACTGTTTTTGCTAGATAGCTCAGGGGTCGCAAGCGTTAACCAAACACTATGTACACGGCAGTTAGCGGTGTCTTCTGCTTCTTGGATAGCTTGTTTGATAGCACCTTGCAGACGTTCACGATGCTTTATTTGACCTTGATAAAAATCGCTGTTTTTAACTTGTCCTACGCCCAAAATACGAATGTCTTTTGCAGAGACAACATTGCCTATGACGACATATACTGCCGTGGCACTTAGATGGACAACAACCAGATTTTCATTATTTTTCATGGTACCAGACAAATTATCGCTAAATAGAAGAGCAAGTGATGCTCTTCTATTAAATCATTAAAAAAAGCGTTACTAATACGCTATGATGTTGTACATATTTTCTTCAAACTAAATAAACCGTATTAGCTCACATCGGTTATGCATAGATGTAGTACTTACTTAGGCTATTCTGATTCAGCACTCTGTGTCACGTTCCAAGCAATGGTAAAGCCATTTTTGTATCGTAAATCTACAGACTGCATGTCATCTCGACGCGTACGTAACTGATTGCCAAGCAGCTGGCTTAAATTCAGTAGTTTTTGCGCCGTATTTTCATTGTCTACAATCACACGTAATCCATTGTCAAAGCGGATTAGCCAAGTCATTCTCGGTGACAGAATGATATCTTCGACCTGCATACCAAGCGGTGCATACCAATCATTGACCTGCTGCATTTGTTGCATAATAACTGGCGCTTGAGACATCTCACCCTGTAAGGTCGCAAAACGTTCTTGTGTTAAATCCCTACTATCAGCAGGAACAAATACAGCGCCTTTTGCATCGACCAAACGTTCTGTACCAAAATTAGCAACTGCTTGCTTGGGTAATGCATTGATGACGATGCCGCGTTGCCAATCACGAGAGATACTCACTTGGTCTACCCAAGCTAAGCCCATCGTAATGTCGCGTAATGTTTGCAAATCAGAAGTAAAAAAGCTACTTACTTGCTGTTGCTCCATCACGTCTTGTAATGAGCGATATTGAGCAGCAGACAAACCTTGATTACTGACATAAATATTTGCTGGCGGTGCATCACGCAGCGCTTTGCCGCCCATCATTAATATTAGCACTAGCAAACCTAAGACCAGTACCATAAATAGATACTTTACCGTTGCCGGTATTTGGATCTTAGATTTTGGGCGACCGGCTTTATCACTCATCAAGTCAGTTACCTCGTTGACAGTTTGAGCCATAACGACCTTTGTCCCTATATTTGCATAAAACTGATCATGCTATTTATTGATATAAATCTGCGTATTTTTGGCAGAAGCTTATTAAGTCGATATGTTATCAAATTTTATTAAAAATATAGCTTATATACAGCGATTACGTTGATTTAAACGTAACATTTTTCTTAAATTATGAATAAGTTATCAGCTGTATTCACAAAACAACATAAATATCGCCGAAATAGACCTATTCTTACAATATTAACGTATTTTATGGTTAAACAATAGCCAAACACCAACCAGCAGCAGCGAATTTACACAAGTTTACATGAAGCTGTGGTATAGCAGCTCTAGTGACACAAAGAGTCATCACTATCTTCTCAATTTAGTTGATTTGACAGTTATAGTGTTTGCGCCAAAATGTGCCAGCATAGTGCATCAAAATCTAGTCCACGAGCTTTGGCCGCCATCGGAACCAAACTGTGACTGGTCATACCTGGTACGGTATTGATTTCGAGCAACCAAAAATTGCCTGCTTCGTCTTGCATGGCATCGATACGTCCCCAGCCTTTTGCATCTACTGCACGAAATGCCGCAAGGCTTAAATCTTGCAAGTGCTTTTCATCAGCCGCGCTCAATCCACAAGGGATATAGTAACTGGTATCGTTACGATTATATTTGGCTTCAAAATCATAGAAATTAGTGATATCAGCTGGTTCGAGACGAATAACTGGATAGGCTTCGTCATCGATAATTACAATTGTAAATTCGCGACCTGTAATCCAGCGCTCAGCCATCACCGCATCACCACATTCCACTGCAGTTGCATAAGCGGCAGGCAGCTCATCAAGATGATTAACCTTGGTCATGCCAATGCTTGAACCTTCATGAACTGGTTTAATGATAAGTGGCAAACCTAGCATGTTGACCACTTGCTGCCAGTCAGTATCAGCCGTCAATAGTGAAAATGGTGCAGTTGAAAGGCCGCAACCTTGCCACAATTGCTTGGTACGTACTTTGTCCATGCCCAGTGCAGAAGCTAGAATGCCTGAACCAGTTTGCGGTATATCAAACCACTGTAATACGCCTTGTAGCAAACCATCTTCGCCGCCACGACCATGCAACACATTAAACACGCGGTCGAATTTGCGTAGCTCAGTGATGTCTTGGTGCTTTGGATCAAAGTGAGTGGCGTCAACGCCTTGGTTTTGGAGCGCTTGCAATACTGCTGCACCACTGTCCAAAGACACGCTGCGCTCATTGCTACTGCCACCATAAATAACGGCTACTTTGCCAAACTGACTGGCATCTTTTGTATGAGTCATCGTGTCTAAAGATGTATCGTTAATAGCTGCATTTCGAGTACTATTATTGTCTTTATTATCAGTTGTCATGAGGATCGTCCCTAAATTTTAGCTTACTTAATATAAAGGTTATTGGCAGCCAAATCGATAGCAATTTGCCCGACATTACCAGCGCCTTGGGTAATCAGCATATCGTTGGCTTTTAACAAACGCTGCATAACAGGGGCTAGATTGTCTTTATCAATAATAGTCGGTTCAACTTCACCGCGCAAACGGATACTACGCGCTAGTGACTTGGTATCAGCGCCCGTAATCGGACTCTCCCCTGCTGAATAAACATCTAATAGTAATAGCTCATCAACACTCGATAGCACTTCTACAAAATCATCGTAGCAATCACGGGTACGGCTGTAACGATGCGGCTGAAATAGCATCACTAAACGACGATCAGGGAAGCTTTGACGAGCGGCTTTGATGGTCGCATCGACTTCTTTTGGATGATGACCATAATCATCAATCAATAAGACATTGCCATCATCGATATCGACAGAAGCATGCTGCTCAAAACGACGACCCACGCCTTCAAATTTCTGCAGGGCACGCTCAATTGCTGCATCATCAACGCCTTCATCGGTCGCCATAGTGATGGCAGCAAGCGCGTTATAAACGTTATGTGTACCAGGAATGTTCAATGTCAGGCGTAATGGCTCACGGTCACGGCGCAATACGGTAAAGTGAGTTTTGGTTCCTTCTGTCACCAAATCTACAGCTTGTACATCATTGAACGGCTCAAGACCAAAGGTCAATACTGGACGACCGATATCATCGATCATTGCATATAGTTCAGGGTCGTCACCGCAGACCACTGCCAAACCGTAAAACGGCATGTTTTGTAGAAACTGGATATAAGCGGCTTTTAATTTATCAAAGCTGTTTTCGTAGGTTTCCATATGGTCTTGGTCGATGTTGGTCACAATCGCGGCCATCGGATGCAATGACAAGAATGATGCATCAGACTCATCAGCTTCTGCTACTAAGAAACGGCTGCTACCCAATGCCGCGTTTTTGCCTGACGCATTTAACTTACCGCCGATAACATAAGTAGGATCTAGCTGTCCTTCTGCCATCATCGTGGTGAGCAAACTGGTTGTCGTCGTTTTGCCATGCGCGCCAGCAACTGCGATGCCATGACGATGGCGCATTAGCTCACCAAGCATATCGGCGCGGCGTACCACCGGCAGACGAGCTTCAAGCGCTGCTTTTACTTCAGGATTGCTACGATCAATCGCTGAAGAAACAACGATAACATCGGCATTGGCGATATTTTTGGAGTCATGGCCTATCGATATCTCGATGCCAATCTGCTGTAGACGCTTAGTCACCAAGCTTTCTGCGATGTCAGAACCACTGACCTGATAGCCTTGATTGTTCATTACCTCAGCGATACCGCACATGCCTGAGCCACCAATACCGATGAAATGCAAATGCTGGATACGGCGCATTTCTGGTATTTCAATCAAACGCTTAGGTAGAGCTTTCGCAGAGGTAGGCATAAGGATCTCTCTTTATTAAAGGTCAATAAAACTTAGTAAATTCGAATAAGGGGTATAGATGACAGACTATAGTGCTTGCCAAATGATATCAGCAACTTGCTTACTCGCACTACGGTTGGCTAAGGCATGGCCTTTTTTTGCCATGGCTAAGCATTTCTCTCGATTGAGTACGCCAAGCTCGTCACTTAGACTCTTGGCAGTTAGCTCTGACTGCGGTAATAGAATTGCCGCATCATGCGAGGTCAACGTGCGTGCATTAGCTGTTTGATGGTCATCCACTGCATGTGGCAATGGTACAAAAATAGCGGCAATTCCGACGTTTTGGATTTCGGTCACGGTCAACGCACCTGCGCGGCAAACAATGATGTCTGCCCAGTTATAAGCTGCAGCCATATCATTGATAAAAGGCTGTACAGTAAACTGATGGTTGTTTAGGTTTTGTGCGCTATAAGCTGCTTGCGTGGCTGCTTCATTGTTGCGTCCACACTGGTGTAGGACTTCAAATGGTTGATCTAGTAATGCTAACGCTTTTGGTACTGTATCATTTAATACCTGAGCGCCAAGTGAACCACCTACTACCAACAGCTTAAGCGGTGAACTGTCATTTACATCGTAGCGTACCGTTGGCTCTGCGACACCAGTAATGGCGTTACGCACAGGATTGCCCACTGTCTCAAGCTTGGCATCTTGCTGACTATTAGCAAAGGTATTCTCGAACGCTTGTAATGTTTTGGTCGACAGTTTAGATAGGTAGCGGTTGCTCATGCCAGCAATGGCATTTTGCTCATGGATAATCAATGGTGTGTTGGTCATGCGCGCAGCGATACCGCCAGGTGCAGTCACATAACCACCGAACCCAATGACCACGTCAATCTGATTACTACGAATCACTTTTACGGCTGCCATCGTCGCCGATAGCAGAGTCACAGGCAGCTTCAATAGGCGACCAACGCCTTTGCCACGAAGCCCTTGCATATTAATGGCATGAAAGGGATAACCTGCCGGCTCAACCAACCCATTTTCCATACCGTTTGGCGTTCCCAACCAATGAATCACCGCACCGCGCTGGGTCAGCTCATCGCTCACTGCAAGCGCTGGAAAAACATGCCCGCCCGTACCAGCTGCCATCATCAATATATGCGGTGTTTTCATGAACGCCTGCCTATCTTTACTTTATTTATATGAAGGGTTTATCTCACTGCGGCGGTAACAATTATGAAAAATAATGACCTAGCCAAAGCCCGCATAGTATAGAGGAAATCATTGTCTTATATACAGTACTTTATGCAGCAAAAATAACAAAAATCCAAGCCATGATCGGTCACGGCTTGGCGTCGCGTAATACTAGTAAAAGGTAAGAAAATCCAATGACTAACAATGCCTCAAAATATGGGTTTTACGTAGTCAGAATACTCCTGAACTCAAAGCATTCCTGAACATAGCGAAAGCTACGCAGTAAATTTATTCTCAATCGCCATGATAAAGTCGGTCGCGATATCTGTACCGCATTGGTCATCAATCTCACGTACGCATGTTGGGCTAGTAACGTTAATCTCAGTGATGCGCCCACCGATCAAGTCTAGACCAACGAACATTAGGCCTTTTTCTTTGACAATTGGCGCTACAACTTCTGCTACTTGGCGTTCGATATCAGTCAATGGCATAGCAACGCCACTACCACCAGCTGCTAGATTACCACGGGTCTCGCCTTTGGTTGGAATACGAGCCAAACTATAATCTACCACGACTCCATCGACGATCAATACGCGTTTGTCGCCTTCTTTAATCTCCGGCAAATAACGCTGCGCCATGATGGGCAAAGTCTCAAGCTCAGTCAGTATCTCTAACGTCACTCCAATATTTGGACTATCAGCAGTTAAGCGGAAGATGCCAGTGCCGCCCATACCATCTAATGGCTTGACGATGACATCCTGCTGTTCAGCGATGAACTTACGAATGTGTGCTTGTTTGCTAGTCACAATCGTTGGGCTCATATAATCGCTAAACCACGTCGCAAATAGCTTCTCATTACAGTCGCGAATCGCCTGTGGGTCATTGACCACGAGTACGCCTGCTGCTTTGGCATGGTCTAGCATATAAGTGGCATAAATAAAGCGCATATCAAACGGTGGATCTTTGCGCATCAAAATCACGTCATAGTCGCTGACTGGCCCTGTGCCTTTCTCACCCAACGTATAGAAATCTGCAGGATCACGCTTTACTGTCAGTGGCTGCGTATCAACCATCAACTGACCACGGTTCAACCACAAGTCATGAATCTGACAGTAACCAAGCTGATGGCCACGGTCTTGAGCGGCCCACATCATAGCAAGACTGGTGTCTTTTTTATAATTGACTCGCTCGATAGGATCCATAATAACGAGTATTTTTAGCGATTTTTCTTGTTTTTGTTGGCTCATGATAAAACTCACTTACGTTATATTATTAATATGAAACACACCTACTAAACAACATCAGTGCCCAACTATACGCCGTACTGCTCACGGTAGTGTTGCATTTTGGCTAACTGGGTCGCGTCTTTATGCTGGCCGTTTCGTGCACCATGGTCATCGGCCAAATAACTGATCAAATCATCAATATCAACCAATGCACGTACGGGCACTTCTAGTGTCGCGGCAAGCTCTTGAATAGCAGAGTGATCTGCTTGACCTTTTTCTTTACGATCAAGTGCGACGAGAATACCAGCAACGCTTGCGCCTGCTTGCTCTAAAATATCGACCACTTCGCGCATGGCTGTACCCGCTGTGATGACATCGTCGAGCACCCAAACGGCCTTGCCAGTTACGTCAGCACCGACCAAATTGCCGCCTTCGCCGTGAGTTTTGGCTTCTTTACGGTTATAGCCCCATTTGGCATTGATGCCATGATGTAGCCATAACGCTTGCGCCGTCGCTGCGACAAAAGGAATACCTTTGTAAGCCGCACCAAAGATGACCAGCTCTTGCTCATTATCGCCGTTATGTGCACTCATTTGTTCAGCCAAGGCATCTGCATAACCACGTGCTAGCAGTGACAACATCTCACCAGTCGCAAGCAAGCCTGCGTTAAAAAAGTACGGACTGATACGACCAGACTTTAGGACAAACTCGCCGAATTTGAGCACTTGGTTGTCGAGAGCCAGTTGAATAAATTGATGAGATGAAAATGTAGGGTCTTGAGGGCGTGTTACATGAGACATTATGACATTCCTATCAGCAAAAAGAGGGGGCAAAAAATTTGCATTATTGTACGCATTATTGATCAGCTTGACCAACCATTGATCTCATAATCCTGCATATTGGCATAGCGAGTCAGCAAACCACTACGCGATGAGATATTAAAATAGCTTTGTCCATCTGCTCGGACTTGTATCTCCCAGCCCAAATGATAAGCGGCAACAATAATATGACCAGCAAATAGTCGAATCTGACGATAAGCGTGGCGCTGCGACGGCTCACAAACGATCTGACTGAGCAAATAGCTACGCACATGCTGACATATTTCTGCGGCGCTATAACTATGATTGATACTCTTACGGGTACTACATTGCTTTAGCGCATGGACGGCCACGCTACATGTCATGATATCCGTGGCCAAACTGCCCTCACCTGTCTCAAACTGCTGCGGTTGTAGTATCACTTGCCAATCGTCGGCATACAGACTGTTGAGTAGCTCATCAGGATTATAGCGTTTGGTCAATGCGCGCATAGATAATGCAGAATTTTGAGCCCTGCTGTCATTATTTGAGTCATTATCTGAATCGTTGTTTGACTCAACCACTGTAGAGTTATCAATAGGCAAAAACCCATAACGGTTCAGTTTTGGATAAGCGCGAATCGCCTGTTGAATATCCGACATATCTAATAATGTCATATCTGATAATGTCGATATTAACGGCTGCTCACTATGATTCTGATAAAAGCTGTCCGGCAATTCGATAAGCTGTGCCGCATTCAGCAATGATAAATGCTCAGCCAGTGCTTCTGAAGCAATCAGCGACCACTTCGATAAGCTGTCTGCATTGGGCTGATAGAACCGAGTCGAATTGCCATAAAGCCTGCGCAATTGACCATTTAGGCGACGAGCAGGCTCAGGTATATCACTTAATGGTCTGGCAGGATCAAGAGGAGATTGTTTGGGATCAAAGTTAGGATGTACGATCGCAGGTTGCTGTGAATCAGCTAATATAGACGATTGACCAGCCTTTTTTTGGACGTGACCTTCTGCCAGCTGCCCGCCCTCTGTTGCCAGATTAGCATGAGACAAACGGTCATCAGAAGTAGAAGGCTGGGACATGAAATCTCCATAGATTAGAAAATAAATAAGAACGATTATACCAAGGGCTATTTTACTCTTTAAGGCTTAACTCTAAAGGCTTACTCTTGATGATTTAAAATATCTCGGTAACCTGTCTGCCAATCAGCATAATCAAGCCAAGCTAACGGAATGTTGCTATGCAAGCGCTTTCCTGTCACTGAAGTTTTTGTATTATCAATAGTAGGAGGTGTCTCGCCAACCTGCTCACTAAGCCAAACCTCTAGCTCAAACGTAGTAACAGGTCGATAGTCCGTCGCTAAATAGACAGACTTTGGTGTCTCTATCGTCAACACTTTGGCGATGATATTGACCAAGTCGCGATCCATAATGCGATTGCTCCAATGCTCAGCTGGCACTGGATCTTTATTTGACTCACGAGCCTTGCGTAGTCGCATTAAGCGCTCGCGACCGTAGATACCACTGGGGCGAATAATAATGGCTTTATCACCAAAGCCTTGTTGCAGCGCTTGTTCTGCTTGCAATATGAATTTCGAGGCTTCACGCGCAGGCGTAACAGGTGCAGTATGCTCATCAATCCATTCGCCATTATCCTGACCATAGACACCAGTAGAAGAAATAAATACCACACGTTCAAGTTTAATAAGCTGTGGAGCAAGCGTTGCTAAATGCTGACTAATCGCTAGATAACTGTCGTGATAACCGCTGGTTGAATACTCGTCAGGGGTGACGATAATCGCAATATGAGTAAATGCTTGTAGCTGCTCAGCCGTCAAAGTCAACGCATTAGTCTGCAAAAAACCTGCACTATCTACCAAATCATAGTATTCGCGCTCACTACGAGCCAGCCCAGTCACACAATAGCCATCTTGGGCAAGTTTGTTGGTCACTGGTAGGCCGATATCACCTTGTCCAATAATTAGTAAATTTTGCGTACTCATAAAGCCTGTTTTCCTTTATACAACTTTCTTTATACAACCATTACAGCGCTTAGAAGCCATTTTGTTCAAATTAATGCCTAAACCAATGTCTAAATCAGTGCCTAAAAATACCGTCTGTACGATAGCTGTATATCATCATTGGCATCGATACGATCTTGCCATTCGTAATTGGCATTAATACGTAATGCTTGTTTTTTATCAATGTCGTATTGCAGCCCTAGGTTTGAGATTGGTTGCCAATAATGACCACGGACGTTGGTTTCATCGCTGTTGCCATGATACCAATATGGCAATTGCAATTCAGCTTGCGCGCGTAACTGATTGTTAATCTGATAACGGCAGCCTGCATTGATACCTGCGCCTAGACGAAAGCCTTTATTGATACCTCGTCCTACTTGCCCTGTACCTGCCAAAAACGTATAGCACAGTTGCGGCGGCATCTCACCAGTACCTGAGGCTGGTGTACCAAATGCCCATGACCAGCCTTTTTCGTAACCCACGCTGCCGACCAAATGATCCGTACCTGCCTCTTGCAATCCATCGTTTACTCGCGTCACCTCGATACTGGCACCCCAAGTATTGCCTTTTTTGGCAGCATTGACAGGGTTAAAAGAGCGGCCACGAATCAAAGTGACGTTTTGCAAGGTCACACTATCTGGCTGGTTGGGCTTACTGTTATCTGTGTCATACAGTCGTAATGTCGCAGCCAGCCCTTCTAAATTAAAAAACTGTGGATACCCTGAGGCGTGGTCAAGCGTATCATGAAACCCCGCTCGAAACCCAATATCTATATAGTCATCGTCACCACGCTGCCCTATACCTATCGTGCCCAATTGTAGCGGATGCCTGTCTATTGGATTATTATCCGATACGTCGATTTGACGCTTGAGCAGTGTTTGCCCATCAGCTGACATGCTCGATACAGGGTTGAGCTGCGCAGACTTGATCTCATTCACGGTTTGTTTGGCACTATTGTGATAGCCCAACTGCGCGCGCTGTTGTTTTTTCTCATTGAGCTGAGATTGACGTAAGGTATTATCAGCAGGTGTATAAATCGTACTTGCCAACAACTGCTCATCATTTAATAGTTGAATCACATCAGAAGGCACGACTGCATAAGACAATTGACTCAGTAGGTTTTGCTGCGGACGGACCACATCAATAAGACGTAGAATCTCAGAAGCACAATTGTCCGTGGTAAAGTAATACGGCATCTTTAACGCTTTGGTTTCCCAAACGTGGCGCATAATCTGCTGAACTTCCGCTGGCGTCAGACTCAACTGATATGTCCACGTATCACGTTCATCATCTTGCAGGTATTTCGCTAGCATTTCTGGATATGGGTCGATTTCGATAGCGCTGTTGTAGCTACCAATCATTGACTTAGTAGCATATATCGGGAAACTGTCGTTTGGATCACCGTCTACCGTATAGTTCAGCGCATAAGCCTTATCAATTTGGTTTGGATCGGCGATACTCGCTTTTGAGTCAATGCGTAACAGCGTATGAGCAAACGCAGAGAGCGGATTGTCCAAATACTCCTGCGCAAACATGATAGATAGCTGCTCAGGCGCCAATGTCGACATCCATTCATCCAATTCTGGACAGTCAGCAGATAGACTTGCAGCATCGATCGATAGCACCTCTGTCAACCATGCCACTCGCGCTGGGAAACGACATAAGACAGAATTATTATTGGCATCAGTTTTGGCTTGGTCGTTACCAGTCGCTGATGATGGCACCAACTCTTGTGTGAGTGCCACAAGCATCGCATCTAACTCTGCACCTGAATCTCGTTGACCATTTTTACTTAAAAAAAAGCTCGGATCATCAACCAAACTCTCGGTTTTCTTTTTACCCAATACACTGTTTTTATCATCGTAAAAATACAACAAGCGTCGCCATGTTGTATGCTGTGCCAACTTGTCGGCTTTTACTTGCTGCCGCCATGTTGATAGTAGCTGCTCTGTCGCTAAGCTTGATTCAGATAAAGTACTATTTTGAATATTAGGTTCAGCATTACTGATATTACCCGACTCAGCTAATACATCCGAATTAGAATAAGTAGGTGCTGTGCTAGTAGGTGCTATGCTAGATGCATCAGGTGACAATGTATCTGATTCAAGGACAGACAGGGGCGTTGGTAGAAATGCCTGTGTTTGAGCCGAGAGCAATAACCCTACTACAGCCAATGGTAAACGTGCTCGCAGGCCAATGGTCATTAGCGTACAATCGATAGGTATGGACGTCAGTTTTATAGACATGAGGTAAAATCTCGCACGTTATTATTCATACGCTATCAGCGTTATTAAAGTTGCTGGGTCAAAAAATCAAACACATCGCCTACTATCATTTAGCTACTTAGATAGATTGTCTATCACACCATTATCAATACTAGTATAAAAAGAGAGCATTATGCCTGCATCATTGCCAAACTCATCATCTACGTCACCAATGACCATCAAAGACGGTCTACTATCAACAGCTACTTGGTTGGCTTCACCCAATTACAATGTAAGGCCAAAAGATTTAAGTATTGACGCTATTGTCGTACACAATATTAGTCTACCACCGAATGAATTTGGTGCCTGCGACGCTAGTGGCACGCATTATGTAAAAGCATTATTTACCAATCAATTAGACTGGGATGCTCATCCTTATTTTCAAACAATTAAAGGCGCAGAAGTATCAGCGCACCTATTTATCGAGCGTGATGGCGCTATCACTCAGTTCGTCAATTTCAACGAACGGGCGTGGCATGCTGGGCGGTCTAGCTACTTGGGTCGACCTGAATGTAATGATTATAGCATTGGCATCGAGCTCGAAGGGTCGGATTTTGTGTCCTTCACCTCTGCTCAATATGAGAAGCTAGCCGACGTAATTGCCGCCATTTATAAGGCCTACCCCAAAACACGTCGCCACTTAACAGGTCACAGTGATATCGCGCCTGGGCGTAAGACTGACCCTGGTGATTATTTTGAATGGGCAAGATTGCGCCAGTTAGTGGCTGATGCAACGAAAAACGGTGTACCGTCACATAAGTGATTTCCACACTCAATCCATTTATCTCAATGGTGAAAGTGATATAATTTGTCAGTTTTTTATCCATATCACATCAGCACATAACTCAATATACAACTTAGCAAGATAGGTTCTCATGGCAAAAAGTCGGTTATTTCGTTCAACCATGGTGGTCAGCAGTATGACCATGTTATCGCGTATTTTAGGTTTGGTACGTGATGTTGTATTGCTAGGGGTTTTTGGTGCAGGTGGTTTGATGGATGCCTTTTTAGTCGCCTTCAAAATCCCAAACTTCTTACGACGACTGTTTGCAGAAGGTGCGTTTAGCCAAGCTTTCGTGCCGGTACTGTCCGAATACAAAGAAAAGTACAGCTTGCAACAAGTGCAGATTTTGGTCAGTCGAACCTCGGGTGCATTATTGCTAGTGTTATCGATGCTTACGGTGGTGGTCATCTTAATCGCACCTTGGGTGGTGACATTGTTTGCCCCTGGATTTGCCGATCAACCCAACAAGTTTGCCATCACTGCTGAATTACTGCGTCTTACCTTTCCGTATTTGCTATTCATCTCTATGACAGCCTTTGCGAGTGGTATTCTACAAAGCTACGGTCGTTTTGCCGCACCCGCCTTTGCGCCCGTGTTATTGAACCTGTGTATGATTGGTGGGGCGCTGATTTTTGCGCCAATGTTTGATACACCCATCATGGCGCTTGGCTATGCCGTTGCTATCGCAGGTTTGCTACAGTTTTTGATTCAACTGCCGCAGCTCTGGCAACAAAAGCTGCTTGTCGCACCAAAGATTGATTTTCAGCACGAAGGTGTTCGTCGGATTTTAAAGTTGATGTTACCTGCTATCTTTGGTGTTTCTGTTACTCAGATTAATTTACTATTAAACACCATCTTTGCCTCGTTAATGATTGGCGGTTCCGTCTCTTGGCTCTATGCAGCTGAACGTATGAGCGAGCTACCATTAGGTCTGATTGGTGTGGCAATTGGTACCGTCATATTACCAAGCCTATCAAAAAGCGAAGCTCAAAAGGACGATGTCAGTTTCAAAAAGACCATCGACTGGGCAGCACGTCTTATCATCTTGGTCGGTGTGCCTGCCTCGGCTGCCTTATTTGTACTGGCAGATGTATTGATGCAAGCACTATTTTTACGCGGTGAGTTTACCTTACGTGATGCCCAAATGAGTTCACTGGCCTTACGTAGTATGGCAGGTGGTATCTTAGGATTTATGCTCATTAAGATTTTTGCCCCTGCATTTTTTGCGCGTCAAGACACCAGAACCCCTGTAAAAATCGGCATCATTTCTGTCATCGCTAATATGATTTTTAGTGTTATTTTTATCGGGATATTTTACTTTTTAGAGATACCACTACATGGTGGTCTGGCATTGGCTACGACTGGCGCTGCTTTTGTAAACGCAGGCTTGCTATATTACTTCTTACATAAGCGTGATATTTTCCGTTTCGGTCCACATTGGAAAAAGCTATTTACGCAATTTGCTATCTCGACTGGCTCTATGATTGGCGTGCTTTATTTTATGCTGCCTTACTTTCCTACCGATGAGGCTCAGTGGCAACGTATCGTCGCACTGATCATTATGTGTGCCATCGGAGCGCTGGTTTACGGTGTTGTATTGCTAGCAACTGGGTTCCGTCCGCGTCAGCTAAAGCACGGCTAGGATAAAGTATAAGCAAACTCATGGCAGGCTTACGAAACCAAAACAAGCCTGTTATGAGAAATGACAATGCTCGCTGCTGATAATTGTCATAATAGATCATTAATGAATAAATGACATTTGAGGTTTGATATGACAACGAAACAGCCAATCTTTCAGCGCTTACCAATTTTGCTAGCAACTGGTGTACTAAGCACTGGATTACTTATTAGCGGCTGTAGCAATAATGAGTCGGCTGAAACTGCTACCGATAATGAAGATGTGGCAGCGACTGTTGATACCTCGGAAGACGTTTCATTGGACAATGATACGACTGACCAAGCAGAGATTGCTGAAAGTGCTAGCGAAACAGGCGAAATTACAGATAGCGCTGAAAATAAGACAGCAATTGATAGTGATAACATTAATCCAGTCACCGATGCGACCAAACAGAAAAGCCTAGTGACTAATCCGACTCAAGCCGGTACGCCAGAAGATACTGTCAAGCAAGCCCTAAACAGCTTATATTACGGTGACGTGAAAGATGCGGCGTCATATTACCAAGTCGATATGGCAAACTTCGAAGAAGAGCTTGCCAATACTCAGTCTGCGTTTCAGCAAACGGTGGATGGCGTTACGATTACTGATACCAAATACAATGATGACAAAACTCGTGCCACCATTACTGGCGAGCTGATGCTAAAAAGACAGAGCGAACCTGCACCACTGACCTACCAGCTACAGAAGATAGAAGGTCAATGGAAGATTTTAGGTTAGAGCGTTTTAAGTTAAATTGTTTCAGGTGCTTTATCTAAAATATCGTCTGACGTGACTGCTTTGCCAAGCATCACAACATCAGCGATAAACCCTTCCATATCGCAAACTTCGGGCATATAACCCCATTGTTCAAAGCTAAGCTTACGGAACAATCCTAAGCTTGGATGGTTATGAGCAAAGACAAGGGCGATGATATTTCGAATACCTAGGCTTGGTGCTTGCGTCAACATCCAACGGGTCAGCAAACTGCCTAACCCTTTGCCTTGATAATCTTGATTTAGATAGATGCTAATCTCGGTACTGATGTGATAGGCCGTACGTGCGTACAAATCGCTAAAGCTGCCCCATGCGACTATCGGTGCCTTTGTTTGATCTACATCATCTGATGATAGTGCTTTGACTACATATATCGGTCTGGTTGTGCTATCCAAATGCTCTTCAAACCAAGCGGCACGCTCCTCTAGCGTAACCAATGCAAGATTGGCTGTTGCTTGTTTGCCCGGTATGCTTTGATTATAAATGGCTAAGACTTCTGCTAAATCTTCTTTACTTGCACGCTGCACAACGAACTGATCGGTAAGCTGATATGTCGATAGGTCGGTTGGTATGGTATTCAAGGCAGCAGCAGACATAAGATCTCCATCGTTGTCGAGATTGTTGTTAGGATTACTATTAGCATCATTGGCAATAAAGAATAGCTACCCTACGTGCCATACTTGCATTACACGTAGACTATAGGATGTTAGTGTGGCTATTTTACTTTATAATGGCTGGTTTTAGACACATCAATTTTAAGCATAGATGTGTTTTTTCGTTTTTTATTTGGTCTCATCATAGCTGAAAACTTATGAAAACCTATTTTCTTGAGCAACTGATTTCGTCGCCACATTCTTCATCTACGGACACTGTCCCAGTAGAGTTGGCATCTTGCGTGCTCACTATCGGCAATTTCGACGGTGTGCACCTTGGTCACCAAGCCATGCTAGCCCAAGTTCGTGAGATTGCACATACCCAAAATTTGGGTGCGGCGGTCATGATATTTGAGCCGCAGCCACGCGAGTTTTTTGCACCTGCTAAAGCGCCTGCACGCCTGACCAATCTGGCAGAGAAGCAAGCACTGCTGGCAGAATATGGTGTTGAAACATTGATCGTAGCAGGTTTTGATACAGAATTTCGCTCGCTATCAGCACAAGCATTTGCCGATATATTAGCCAAGCGTTTGAACGTAAAAGCGTTGGTGCTGGGCGATGACTTTCGCTTCGGCCATGACCGTACTGGCGACAGTCAGTTTTTGCGTGATTATGGTTTGGATGTGACTAACCTGCATACGGTCACTGATGGTCATACTAATAACGATCGCATTGATAGCGGCAGTATCGATATTATCGATAACGACGCTGCACGTATCAGCTCTACTCGCGTTCGTGATTTATTATTGGCAGGCGACATTCAAGCGGCAAACAGGTTACTTGGTCGTGACTATGCCATCACAGGAACCGTCGTCCGTGGCGATCAGATAGGTCGTACTATGAACTTCCCTACCGCCAATATCGATTTGCAGCGAATAAAACCGGCTTTGCACGGTATCTTTGCAGTCGATGTGGTCAGCCTAGACGACGATGGAAATGTCATAGCGAATGGTTTGAGCAAGCATGCAACTGACGACAAGATAGGTATTGCAGGGCTGCGAGCACATAGTTTGTTTGGAACCGCCAGTGTCGGTATCAGACCTTCGGTGAATAAAGGCAGTGATTGGCGCTTAGAAGTCCATTTCCCAGAACTGCAAGCTGATTTATATGGATTGAATTTGCAAGTACGCTTCTTACACTTTTTGCATGGTGAGCGCCGTTATGAAGGCTTAGAGGCGTTAAAGGCTGGTATTCATCAAGATGTCGCAGATCTACTTGAGTGGCGCGAAAAGCAAATTTGATTTTTAGTGTTACTCCAGACATAAAAAACCCCGCGATATTAAGACTATTGCGGGGTTTTTTATCTCTTGATAAACTTTTATGCATCAGGATGTAAACGGACATTTAGCTCATCGATGGTTTCTACCCATGCGGCATCTTTTTGCCATTCTTCTTGCAGGAACATACGCTGATTGTCCGTCCAAATGCTAGCCTCTGTCAGTTTTTCTTCGCTAGCTAGTTGGTTTGCTGCGATAAAATTATTAATTGCTTCATCAGAGCTGTCTAGACCTAACTGAGCAAATAATTCATTCATACTGTATTCTGGTTCACCCAACATAACTTTCTCCTTAAATGATACTAATATGATCGTACTTATTGTTTAATGTGCTTGTTATTCAAATTGACATATTCATTGTAGCAAGCTTTATTTTAATAGCTGTTAATCAACGTTTATCTAACGTTATCAATTGTATTAACGGTAAACTGCTTTTATCCATTTAAGACAGTAAGCTAAATTGCTCTCATTTGCCTATTTCTTATAGACATAAAAAAAGCCCTCATATTTCAGAGGGCTTTTTTTACTACTTATCTTTACTACTTAAATCATAGCTTACTGGATAGCAGCTTAGATTTACGGTAGTAAATGTGCTACTGCATCACGCTCTTCACTAAGCTCTTGCTCAGTGGCAGCCATTTTCTCTTTCGAGAAATCTGATGATACATCAACGCCGTCTACGATAGACCAGTCGCCGTTAGTGCATGTGCATGGGAATGAGTAGATCAAACCTTCAGCAATACCGTATTCGCCGTTTGAGTAAACGCCCATAGATACCCAATCGTTTTCATCAGTACCTAATGCCCACGTACGCATATGTGCGATAGCAGCGTTGGCAGCAGAAGCCGCAGATGATGCACCGCGAGCTTTAATGATCGCAGCACCGCGCTGTTGTACTTCTGGGATATAAGTCGCTTCGTACCATTCGCGATCAACTAAATCTAGCGCAGGCTTGCCGTTTACTGTACAAGCGGTTAGATCTGGATACTGAGTTGACGAATGGTTGCCCCAGATGATCATTTTTTTCACGTCATTTACAGTGCTGTCAGTCTTGCCAGCCAACTGTGCCATAGCACGGTTGTGGTCTAAACGAGTCATTGCTGTGAAGTTGCGTGGATCAAGATCTGGTGCATTGCGCTGAGCGATAAGTGCGTTGGTGTTGGCAGGGTTACCGACTACCAATACTTTTACATCACGGCTAGCGACTTCGTTCAATGCTTTACCTTGTGCTGAGAAAATCGCAGCGTTGGCTTCTAGCAAATCTTTACGCTCCATACCTGGGCCACGAGGACGTGCACCAACCAGTAAAGCATAATCGATATCTTTGAATGCGACATTAGCATCGTCAGTTTGGACGATACCAGCCAACAATGGGAATGCACAGTCTTCTAGTTCCATGACCACACCCTTTAGGGCGTCAAGAGCTGGCGTAATTTCAAGTAATTGCAAAATAACTGGCTGATCTTTACCTAGCATCTCGCCAGATGCAATACGAAATAGCATCGCGTAGCTGATATTACCAGCGGCACCAGTGACGGCAACACGTAAAGGCTGTTTCATTGACATTGAATACTCCCTAATTAATTATTAGATAATTCTAATGAACGATTATCATTTTAGATATCGACTTGTTTGCCGCATAGCAGCATGTATAAACCGAGAGCTAGTGTAGCACTTCATCGCAGTGACCGTCTAGATACAGTCATAGACCCGTCAGGGATTATATTGTTACATTTTATACGAGAGGATTTCTGCAGAGGCTAAGCGCTTACGGATAAGGCGCTAGAGGGCTTTAGCACATAACAACTCAAGCACATTTTCACTATGCTATACGTAGATATAATGGTCAAAATAGGCAGTTTTCACTATTAGATTGAACTAAATGAAATGAAAAATGGTATCAAAAAAGAGGTTTAAGCAGATAACTAAGTGAAGATTATCGCCCACCTGAAATGATAAATTTACTGCCACAGCTGTCTACAACGTCATGACAAGTCCCAAAATCACTACCCTCATAACACACGTGTATATCAGTGAGTATCGATTGGCGACGGCTGCCTTCTTGACAGATGAGGTCCACACTATTTGAAGACATACCACTATTGAGGCGGGTCATTTGACTGATAAATCGTGATTTGGAAACGGTATAACTATTACCCGTATTTAGCTCATTCGGTAGTTTTAATCCACCTGCATAGTTAGTAATCTGCCGAAAGTAACTGCTGGCGCTAAGCGGACTACAGGCTCCATAGCGTTGCCACGTTTGGCTACGTACCGTTGTGTCAGGCATGATACGGTTGACAACTTTTAGTTGTAGCGGTGTAAGGCGTGGCTCACTACCACGACCGCAGCGCTCACCATATCCCATATCCAGACCAGATACAGTCAACGAATACCCTTCTAAACACTGGCGCATACGTGCCCGCGTCGGCTGCATATTACATAATGCTGGGGTCATCTCAATCATCAATACGCGCTGACCAGTCTTAACCGTGCTAGCCGCCTGTGCTGGTAGCAGCATAACGCCTTGTATAAGCAGTAAAGCGCCAAAGCTCATCGTCGCTTTGACACTGCCTACGCTATGTTTACTAGCCAAACCTGCACGCAATTGCACCATAGAGTTAGCGACCTTATTGCTCAGGTCTGTATCCGTCTTTGTATTTGCCTTCGATAAAAAGCATATCCGATTAGATAACGAATATTTGGTTTTTGGCGACGTAGACAGACTAAAATATTTTTTGATCATAGGACTGAAGGCAGTTAGTTAGCAATGATAAGACATAGGCTATAACTTAAATCATTAGACGCGATACATAAAACACGCATTGACCTAAGAACAAGACTGAAAAATAGGGTTTCTCATTAAGGCAATGGTAACAAAACGTTTTTTTTAATCTATAGCAAAAACGTAAACGTTGACGACATCGTCAGGAATCTCGATAAATGTTGATAAAGCACTGAAGGATAACGGCCGTGAAATTTACCTTAGCTAGATGAGTGCTGCTTGAGCAAATCAGAGTTGATCAATTGACAAAGCAAATTAGCAGATAAAAATAAACCACTAACAATAAATCATTAGTGGTTTATCAAATGCAAGTTCAGTGATTAAAATCCAGCTGGCACCGTACCCATACGCTGAGTAATCGGCTGACCACGACCCAACAGACTGCTATAAATAGTGGCGTTTTCCATCACGTGTTTGACATAGTTACGTGTCTCAGGGAATGCAATCGACTCTACATATTGATCTGCGGCAAGTGAGCCATAAACTGGCTGCCAGCGTTTGGCATTATTAGGTCCAGCATTATAGCCTGCGGTTGCCAATACTGGTTGATAATTGAGTTTGCCCAAGATATCACCCATATACCACGTACCATAGCGGATATTGGTATCACCGCTATTGGCACGGCTCGCACTATACGTCTCGCCTAGGTTACGAGCGATATATTTTGCGGTATCAGGCATGACTTGCATCAGTCCACTCGCGCCTACGTTTGAGCGCGCAGAAGATACGAAACGGCTTTCTTGACGCATAATACCGTACGCCCATGCTGGATCAATACCTGCTGCCTCACTATAACGTACGACTGCGCTTTGATGCGGCATTGGATGCGAGAGTGCTAAGCTATCCACCCTATCAGTATTATCAACCGCATAAATCGCTCGATCGAGCCAGCCCATATCATAGGCTTGACGAGCAGCGGCAATAATTAAATTGTCATCACGATTGTCACGAGCTTGCTTCACTGCCCAGTTCCACTCGCGGTTGGCATAAGCACGACTGGCTTCAGAGTTGTATAACGCAAACGCACGGGCAAAGTTGGCATCTTGCATGACGCGCGCGCGGTCAGCAGTACTGACATTGGGCAAATTACTACCACCTAAACGGCTAGCATCAAAACGCTGCCCTATTTTATCTTTTGCCATCAGGCCATAGTAGTCATTACTCTTTGCTAGGTTCTGATACATTTTTTTGGACGTATTACGCTTGCTACTATCGCTTGACTGCTCATAGGCACGAGCTAGCCAATACTGCCACTGGGCTTCTTTTTGCGTTTCGCCGTCCATTTTTGAGATGGCTTCCACCACATCATCCCAACGACCGAAGCGAATCGCTGCCATAGCGTAATCTTCTGCTTCTTCAAAATTAAAGTCATTGTCCAAACTATTGCGGAACCAATCCACTGCTTCAGCGTTAAAGCCATCGTCAGTGTTGTGATTCATACGCTGCACGCCAAGCGTACGATAAGCATAGCGCCGGGTTTCGTCATTCAACAATTTGACCGCGCGCTGATTGTCTTGTTTGATATCAAACTCTAACTGTAACGCTGCCTCACGATAAGACTTGTCAGCCATACGGCCGATTGCGTACATATATAGGTATTGATTGGTTTGGCTTGCAGGCTCACGACCAAAACGGCTAAAGAAAGAAGACGGATTAAGCTGAATTTCACTGAGCGCCGAATAAGCAATTGGCGTACCAAGGCGTGAGGACAATGCCATAATATCACCGGTCTTGCCTTTACGTAGCATACGTTTCAGACGAGCAGCACGATCTTGATTACTAATCAGCGCGTTGTTGTTCATCTCCATCGCTAACTGATCGCACAATGCTGGTTGCTTTTTAGTGGTTAGCCACACATCAGATTTGGCTGCCATAGCACGCATAGTATCACCGCCATTATTAAACCCAAGCGCAACGGCACAGCGCTCACTGGCATCGGCATTGGTAATTAAATTCGCGACTTGACGTACTGATGCATAATCATTTGACCCCGCTTTGGTCTCCGCAAAATCCGCAACCAATTTCTCAGCCATGACCGTATCTGGATACTGACGCACAAACTGCGAGACGGCCGCTGAACTCTGTGAATTGAGATCTAGATTCATACGCCAATAGGTCGGATACATCGCAAACAACCCACCGCTCATGACTTGCTCATAGTTATAGAGCTCGCTTACATCACCGCGGTCTGCGGCGATAGCGGCTGCCATAAATGAGTCAATACTACTGTCTTGTTGATAGTTACCTTCTTGTTGGTAGCTTTCCTCATCGCCCCACGTCAACTCGGCACAAGCGACTTGTGACACACCAAGTGCACTGACCGCTGTTGCCACGCTCAACGCGCTCAACCGTAACGTACTGGCTGCGATCCGCTTCGACGCGCGCTTTTGACTGATTGATTCTTCATCCTTGATGCTATGCGCAACACGCAACTTTGTCATACTGACTCTCTTTATGATATCTCTACAAATATATGAATAACGGTTCGCTAAGTACCGCCAAGGGTATAGCAATCATCATACTATACTCATTGTGCTTTCAACTATCTCCTTTACCTTTTGTTAATAAATAGGACAGCACGGTGTAACATAGAAGTGATAACGAGCCGCAGTTTTTATGAATAGTAATATGAACGACAGTAAATAATTGATACTGCTATGAATTATTTATCATATTGATACCCCATCGCTCGTGCTAATTTTTCACATTGGCACAGGGTTGTGATAAAATACGCCACCTGTTAATCGGCTACTCCGCTATATTTTTGGTCAATCATGGACTTATCCTTATGAGTGTTACTGTATTCAATCCCCGCATCGATGACGATGCTGTTGCTGAGACGACTGTCACCGCACGTGCTGTCACTGCACTCAAAGAAGCAAGTTCAGCCCAAGCGCCCGTCGAAAAAGCAGCGACAAAAAAGGTCTTTGTCACGACACAAGGCTGTCAGATGAATGTCTATGACTCTGGCAAAATGCTAGACGTGCTCGGCGATTCGCATGGTATGGAAGTCACTCACGATATCGATGAGGCCGATGTACTACTGATGAATACCTGCTCTATCCGCGAAAAAGCGCAAGAAAAAGTCTTTTCGGAATTGGGCCGCTGGCGCAAACTAAAAGAAAAACGCCCTGACCTTGTCATTGGCGTTGGTGGCTGCGTCGCTTCACAAGAAGGCGATAATATTCAAAAGCGTGCGCCTTATGTCGATATGGTATTTGGCCCGCAAACCTTGCATCGCCTGCCAGAACTATATGACCAATCAAATGAGCAACGTGAAATTGCGCCTAAAAATCGTATTGGTACGATTGATGTGTCGTTCCCTAGCATTGAGAAGTTTGACTTTTTGCCAGAGCCAAGAGTAGAAGGCTACAAAGCGTTTGTCTCTATAATGGAAGGCTGTTCAAAGTATTGCTCATTCTGCGTTGTTCCTTATACCCGCGGTGAAGAATTGTCACGTCCACTCGATGACGTATTGGCTGAGATTGATAGCTTAGCAGCGCAAGGCGTGCGTGAAATCAACCTCTTGGGTCAAAACGTCAACGGCTATCGCGGTGAAAAAGATGATGGCAGTATTTGCCGTTTTGCCGAGCTATTGCATTATGTCTCGCATGTCGACGGTGTCGAGCGTATTCGCTATACGACTAGCCATCCGCTAGAGTTCACTGATGACATCATTGACGCGTATGCACAATTGCCAGAGCTAGTATCGCACTTACATCTACCGGTTCAGAGTGGCTCAAATGCTATTTTGGCAGCGATGAAGCGCAACCATACAATCGACGTTTACATCAATCAGATTAATAAGCTAAAAGCCATTCGTCCAGACATTCACTTGTCGAGTGACTTTATCATTGGCTTCCCTGGTGAGACCGATCAAGACTTCCAAGATACCTTGAACTTGGCGAAAGAGTTGAACTTCGATCACTCTTACAGCTTTATCTACTCTAAACGTCCTGGTACGCCAGCGGCAGAGCTTCCGGATGATGTGAGCTTCACGACTAAAAAAGCTCGCTTGGCTGAATTCCAGAAAGTCATCATTGACTCAACACTTGCTAAAACCCATGAGATGGTCGGTACGACGACACGCGTCTTGGTTGAACAAGTTGCCAATCGTCATCCTGACTGCTTAATCGGTACAGCAGATAACACTCGTACCGTTATGTTCCCTCATGATGTCGAGAAAATGGATGAGCTATTAGGTAAACTTGTGAGCGTACGTATTACTGATTTCGTCAGCCCACACATGGTAAAAGGTGAGCTGATCGAAGTATTGGCCTAGTAGTTAAGGTAGCAATGGTTAAGTTATAAATTTGAGTAAGAATAAGAAAGCCGTTCACTAGTATAGCGAACGGCTTTTTTGTGCGTGAATATTAACTATCACTATTCTGATAACCAATCTGTCTTCCGTAACTGCTGCTTGGTCTCGCGGCGGCGTTTTTTGCGGACGATATCGATATTTTCTTTCTCATGAATACCACCTTTTCTTAACAGTGGATCCAGTGCCAAATAATTACGCGATTTGACAGTACCTAGCGAGTGCTGTGCACCTGTTTCAGCTTGCCGCTCTAACTGCCGTTCAATCTGTTTGGCCTTTTTTAAGGTTTGTTTTAAGCTCATGTTTTTACCTGTTCTTTGATTTTCCTGAGGTACCAATGCCGAAAATCATCTTAGCGAGGAAAAGGAGTGCTAATTGTACATTCAGTACATTAAACGAGTTTGACGATGCTAAGATGATTTACAGGCTTGGTATTAGCCTTTAATACACATGACTTGCTTAAGCGTATGCACCACTTCGACCAAATCCGTTTGATTGGCCATCACTTCATCTATGTCTTTATACGCTCCAGGTATTTCATCGATGACGCCTTTGTCTTTGCGACACTCGACGCCATCCGTCTGCGCTTTTAGCTCATCAATGGTGAACGCTCGTATCGCTTTACCACGGCTCATCTGCCGACCTGCACCGTGCGAGCACGAGCAAAACGACTCTGCCGCGCCAAGACCACGTACGATAAAGGATTTTGCGCCCATAGATCCTGGGATAATCCCAAGCTCACCTGCATAAGCACTGATCGCACCTTTACGCGTCACATAGACTTGCTCACCGAAATGCACCTCTTCATTGACATAATTATGATGACAATTGATGGCTTCTTTGGTCAGCTGAAATCGTGGCAACATCGCTTGTGGCGACTGCAATGACTTAATGACGAGACGCATCATCTCACGGCGGTTCTCTAACGCGTAGTCCTGCGCCCAGCCTACCGCTTCGACATAATCGGCAAAGCTATCAGACCCTTCGGCAAAATAAGACAAATCTCGATCTGGCACATGACCAAAGCGTGATTGACGTTCTTTTTTGGCAAGGTTAATAAAATAGCGACCGATACAATTACCGATGCCGCGGCTGCCAGAATGCAGCATGACCCAGACATCATTTTTCTCATCCAAGCACAGCTCAATGAAATGATTGCCACCGCCGAGTGTTCCCAACTGCTTCGCCCAAGTACGCTCAAAACCTTTCAGCATTTTAAGCAAACCCGGATGTTTATCAGTAATCGGTTTTAGGCGTTTACCTAGTGGATCAAGCGTTGAATTTTTGGCTTGGATTTGCTTATGCATATTGAAGCCGACTGGCACTTGTTGCTCAACGATCGATCGTAACGACCGTAAGCTATCAGGCAAATCACTTGCCGTCAGGGACAAACGTACTGCGTTCATACCGCAGCCAATATCTACCCCAACTGCGGCAGGAATGATGGCGGACTTGGTCGGAATCACGCTGCCGACTGTTGCGCCTTTGCCAACGTGCGCATCGGGCATCACTGCAATGTGTGAATGCACAAACTCTAGCTGAGCTAGATTACGTAACTGCTGCATCGCACCTTGCTCAACATCCGAGGTATAAATCTTGACGGGTACACCGTGTCTTCGATTTTCATTTATAACTAGTTGAATGCTCATAATTTATTATTTCCATTTTATTATTTTAATAACCATACATTTTTTATCATTACCAGTTTTTACAATTTTTAGATATTACTTATCTATCTCAATTAAACGAAACGTTTAATAAGAAATGAAATTAATAAATTATAAAATCTAGGCAATGAAAAACCGTATTCTTATTAATTAAAAAATTAATAAGAATTCATGGTTAATTTATTATAGACATTTTAAAGAAAGATAATATAGATCAGAACCGTCGGCCACAGCGTAAATATTATACGCATAGAAAAGCTTTAGCTAAATCATAGCCTGAGTCGCTTTATTAGCAATAACGGTAAAGAAAAATGTTAGGCAAACAGATAACAGCATGCGCAATATGGCTTAGCGCAATCGCAGAGCAAATTTGGCACAGTACACTTAGAAAAGAGATAGCGCAAGTAGATACAGAAAGCTATTCGTTGATATCGATAGATGGGATATCACTCAATAGCTTATATAAAAATTTAGCCAAACCTTTTCGAAGGTGTCATTGCTGTCATGTGGTTTACACATTTAATCTTTAAAAACGTCTTGGTAGTTATATAGGACACGATGATTCCTCCATAGGTTGTGGCTAATGTCAGGGCGACAATAGCAGATTAATTGAAACGATTTATCGCTTATGAAAAACAAGCCATATAAATCAATGAGCCAATAATAACGATTTAAAAATTAAAGTCAATAATTAATTTGGCTTGTATAGAAAATAATTTAATAAACGTGTGTTTAGTTAATCACTTTAATTTGAAATCTTATCGGTAGTTTTTATACCATAAAACTATTTATCACTTCAGCCAATAAGGCGGTAGCGATAATTATAAATATCACCCCACAACCACGATTGAGCCACGCTAAGCGATTACCCACATCGAGCCAACTTGCTAGCTTTTTGCCACCTAGCGTATATACGATTTGCCAAATCGTTTCACTCAAAAACAAGCCGATGGTCAGTAGGACATATTGTGGCCATAGTGGCGCGCTAAAATTGATAAATTTAGGGAAAAATGCCGCAAAGAACAAGATAGCTTTCGGATTAGATAATGACACCCAAACACCAGTACGAAACAAGGTCATGTTGCTCGGCGCTATTTTAGTAGCAGCACTAGAGAGCGAACGCGGCTGTGGTGTACTGGGTACGCCGTCAGTGGCAGCATAGTCTGCTGCTACCTCGGCACTCAACTTTTTAGCATCACTCATCAAGCTACTGTCACCAGCATCGCGCCAAGAGCTGATACCCAAATAGATTAAGTATGCCGCACCCACGGCTTTGATAATAGTCAGTAGCCACGGTGACTGGCGACTGATTACGTCCAAGCCAAGCAGTGTCGATAGCAGTAATACAAACAAGCCAAGGCTCAGACCTGCTAGCGTCCATAAGGTTCGTTTGACGCCATAGTTCATGCCGTACTGAAATGCCAGCAGCATATTAGGACCAGGGGTCGCTGAGATAAAAAACGTACTTGCGAAAAACACTGCAAACAGATGCCAAGACATCAACCCACCCCTACTTTGTCATGTGTAAATGGTTCTAAGACGAACGGCTATACGACTTAAATACGCGACTAAAAAATAAACACCGCCATTAAGACGGTGTCACTTATACCTATATATCAAAAAAGTCTCGCAAAAATTCTTAAAGGAACGACACGCCTTTTTCTGAATAATTATGACTGCATGGACGGCTGAGTCGTACAGCTATCTAATAGCTTCTTTAAAAACGCATCGCAGCGTTCAATTTCGCTAAGCTCCACATATTCATCCGCTTTGTGCGCCTGCTCAATACTACCAGGGCCGCAGATAATCGTTGGGATACCTGCATTGGTAAACTGACCGCCTTCAGTCGCATAAGCCACTTTATGACGCTCATCATCTCCTGTCAGCGCAGCGATTAACGATTGCAACTCAGCACTATCGTCATCTGTCATTGCTGGGACGCTTTCTTCTTGCATCAGCTTAATACCAGTCTCTGGCGCGCGTGCTTGCATTTGAGCGTTTAGCTCAGCGACTTTGGCTTGAATGGGCGCTAGTATATCGTCTTGCGTCATGTGCGGCAGGTTACGATAGTCAAAGGTGAACTCGCACAGATTGGGCACGATATTAGTCGCTGTACCACCATGTATGGTACCTACTGACAATGTCGAGTATGGCACTGTAAATAACGCATCGTTGTCATCACGAGCGCTCAGCTCTTCAGCAAGCGTGTCGACATAGCCCACCAATCTGCTTGCATAGCTGATCGCATTGACCCCTTGTGCAATCAGTGACGAATGCGCCGACTTACCATGTACACGGCAGCGATAAACTGCGATGCCTTTATGTGCAACTACCATAGCCATGTTAGTTGGCTCACCAACGATACAATAATCAGGCGTGATACCACGTGCTTTTAGGTCTGCCAAAATCAATGGCGCACCCAAACAACCAACCTCTTCATCGAACGACAATGCCAAATGCAACGGACGACGTAGCTGACCGCTATTCGATAACTGCACGGCTTGCGGCAATATCGTTAGCGCACAAGCGATAAAGCCCTTCATATCACACGCACCGCGACCATATAGCTTATCACCACGTATCGTCGCGGTAAACGGCTCTGAAGACCATGCTTGCCCATCAACTGGCACAACGTCGGTATGACCTGATAAGACCAGACCGTTATTAATAATATCAGCGTTTTCACCAGCTGGTACGGTCACAAACAAATTGGCTTTGGTCTTAGCTTCATTAAAGGTCAAATCTACCGTCAAACCCAACTGCTCACAGTACGACTTTACATCGTTAATCAAAGCCAAATTAGAATGGCGACTGACCGTATCAAAGGAGATGAGACGTGTTAGCCAATCGAGACTCTGAGTAGGGTGCTCAGCATTTTTCAGCTGGACATCGCTGCTACTATCAACATTATCGCTATTACTGACATTGTCGCTATTACTACTGCTATTTTGGATCATAAAATATCCTTACTACAATTTTCAGAACTATGATGTATCAGAGCTGCCTTACGATGGATTGTTATGGTTCATCACATCAACCACTGGCGGCATTGGTTTTGGTAGCTTACCTTCTGCCTGTAGCTCTTTGGTTGTTTTGGCATCGATAGACAAACCTGCGATGAGCGCGATATCTTTGACAGCCTTGCGTTTACGTGTGGCAAAACTTACGGGTACCATACGAGCAAATTCATAGATATAAAGATAAGACTCTTCGCCACCTTCAAAATCCTCATCATCTTCGAGACGAATTGCGCCAATCTTAGCCAAATCAGATAGCATCTCGTTTTCTTCACTGGTCAAACCACAATCAGTAATACCAAAACCGGTCATAAAACCGTTTGCCCACTGTTTCAACGCCATCACGCGCTCGTATAAATCATGTTCATCATCTGGAATGAGCGGCATATACGCGTAGGCATCATCTTTGTCTTTTAGCTGAAACACGATGTCTTCCGCTTCTTCTGTCAGCAAGGTCAATGCAGGCTCTGGTAATGGAGCAAAGCTGAGCTCCTCAAACACCTTAGCCCAAGTTGCTTCGTCAGGTGCATTACAAGCCGTCATAAGCCCTGTCATCATGCCATGCACTTCGCTGATAGACACGTCAGTCCAATCATCAAACGCGGTTAGCCAAGTATTCCAGCCAGAGATATTATCATTCATAATAGATGTCCTAGTAGTTGATTACTGTTCAAAAAATAAAAATAGTCACGACAAAATGTCTGGGACAAATCATCGATAGATAAAAGTAAAAAGACAAAGCCTCGTACTTGTAATTACTTTGTTGATATAGATATTATGCGGTCACCTATGGCATTATTAAATGCAGCGAAAAAAATTCATTCACGCTTACTTGTTAAGGATAAAAACTGACTATGTATGATCAACTTAGAATATTAGAAAAAATGGTACTCGACATCAAAAAACAGTATCAGCTTGTCAGTGCTGAACTTAGCAGCCTCAAACAACATCCTGTCACCGACTCTAAAGAATTTGCCGACCTAAAGACCAAGCTCGATAACAGTCATAGCGAACGTGACGGTGCCAAAAAGCAACTGAACGATCTCGACAAGCGCTATCAGAGTCTCGCAGAAGCGCACCATATGATTGGTGAAGAACAAGACAAATTGCAAAAACAAATCAGCCAATTACAACAACAAAATAGCGAGCTGCAAAAACACAATAATGAATTGAAGCAGCAATACAGCGATATCAAACAACAGAACAATGAGCTGCAAAAAAAGAATCAGTTGGCAGCGGAGCGCACGCAAGTCGTCTTGCAACGCTTAACCCGCATCGATCAAGCAGAAAGCTAATCTGTTGCGGCAACCAATAGCAAAAACGGGTGGTTTATGAAACACCCTAACGCGACTTCTATCACTCATTCCACTGACCAAACATTGTAGGATGTATCATGACCGATAACCAAAGCAACGCTATAGAAAAACAGCCAAAAAATAACCCATCACAAAATACTCAAGTACCGAATAAAGACGTAGCCGTACAAAAATCCACTCAATCGGGGGCGAGCACATCCAGCACATCGTCTCAAGCCAATGGTAAAGCGGCTGAGCCCCAGATCAAAAAAGTAGATATCGCGATTGCAGGCGTGACTTATCCAATTTTTTGCCCAGTACATGAGCAAGAAGAGCTACTATCGGCGGTATCTTATATCAATAATTATGCGCTTGATCTAAAGCGAGATGCACCAAGCCTCAGTCAAGAAAGCATACTGGTGCTGTGCTGCTTGAATTTATACGAAAAAATCCATGCCAACCAAAGAAGTGATGAAGACCGCTTGCAAAAAGATAAGCAATCACAGGCATTGCTAAATAAAATTATGAAAGACGCCCACTCTATTCTTTAAGTGAGCAGTGTTTTATAAGCAAACAGGTTATTCGAAAAGATAGACAGTCTGATAGAGAGCCGTTCAGCCTGTTAGCGCTTAGTTCATCCATACTAAGCGCTTTTTTATGGTCACTCGTTTTTATCTATCTGCTTACGCATAAGGTTTGTAAGTCTTGCCTGCGTGAAAGTCTGCCTGATGCTCATAATTACAAAAGAACAGTTCTTGATTGGCATCGATAGCGTTATCACTATTGGCAGCGACATTCGGTTTGGTTTCAAGGACACCGCGATACTCCGCCAAACTGTTACCACAAAAATTGCACTGACGCGGTGTGGTGACATCACCCTCTTTTGGCATCATGCTTTTGGGTGGACGTGGGTACATAAACTTATAAAAAGCCCACATTGAAGCCCAAATAATGAGAATGACAATAATAACGGCAAACACGGCAGCGCTCCTTCAATGACAAATAAACGTAATGAATAACAAAAGTGATGACACTTACCATGATCCAATACGCTCGAATGCCTAAATTTTACCGTCAATAATGGTAATGGCACAATGCCTTTACGGTTAATTGTTGATTATGCTGGATTGTCATTAATAGCACTGACGAATAACCAAGTGCTATGGCAACAAAAAACTGGCCACATTGAGCCAGTTTTTATATCAAAATTTAAAATTAAAGGCTAGCAGAACTAAAGCTGTAGCTCGCTGATATCTGCCACAGTCAAGAACAAGGCGCGTACCTGCTTGAGCAATGCCAAGCGGTTATTTTTGAGCGCCGCATCTTCACTATTAACCATCACATTATCAAAGAACTGTGTCAATGGCTCATCTAAGCTCGCCAGCGTTTGCAATACTTGCGTATAGTCCGCTTGCTCCAGCAATGGTTGCACGCTTGTCTGTGCTTGCTTCACATTCGCATATAAATTTTGCTCAGCAGGCTCAGACAGTAGCGTCTCATCAACTGTATCAGCAACGCTCACTTCTGATTTGGCCAATATATTGGCAACACGCTTGTTTGAATCAGCCAACATCGACGCTTGTGACAGCTCGCTAAACGCTTGTACGGCGCGAATACGCTGATCAAAATCAAGCGGCATATGCGGGTTAATCGCTTGTACGGCCTGAATTGTATCGACGCTGACACCTTGCTCTGTATACATCGCACGATAGCGCGAGTTTAAAAATGCCATGACTTGGGTAAAAGTATCGCCCATTTTGGCAATTTTTCTACCCTCAGCATCGCTATAGCCTTTAATCGCTTGCTCAACCAATGCCACCAGATTAATCGGTAACTGCTTTTCAATCAAAATGCGTAAGATGCCAATGGCAGAACGACGTAAGCTAAACGGATCCTTTGAACCCGTCGGTGCTTGGTCAATCGCAAAAATACCAACCAATGTATCCAAACGATCAGCTAATGCTAAGCAAATACCAATTGGTGTTTGTGGTAGCACATCGCCGCTGAATTTCGGCAGATACTGCTCTTCCAAGCTGGCAGCGACAGCTGCTGGCTCATCGTTTAGACGCGCATAATAAGTACCTGCAATACCTTGTAATTCAGGGTACTCGCCGACGAGCGAGCTGGCCAAATCCGCTTTAGACAAAATACCTGCACGTACGGTTTCATCGACATTGATATCGTGACCCTGCTGCTGCATCAACGTGGCGATGAATGCAGCTAGCTTGGCTATACGCTCAGATTTCTCCCAAATCGTACCCAATTTATCTTGGAATACGCGATTTTTTAGGCTTTCTGTGAGTGCAAACAACGGCTGCTTTTGATCTTGTAAGAAGAAAAACTCTGCATCAGCCAAACGTGGACGCACGACTTTTTCATTACCTTCAATGATTTGGTTAGGATCTTTTGATTCAATATTGGTAATAAAAATGAAATACGGCTGCAATTTGCCAGTCTTATCAGTCAAGCAAAAATACTTTTGATCCGCTTGCATAGTCGAAATAAGCGCTTCTTGCGGTACTTGTAAAAAGCGTGCTTCAAAGCTTGCGCGTAGCGCAATTGGAAAATCGACCAATGCGGTGACTTCGTCTAATAAATCTTGCGGTACGATGGCATCAGAATTAACCTCATCTGCCAATGCTTTAACTTGGTTTTTGATCAGCATTTGACGCTTATCAAAATCTGCTACTACTTTTAGACCACTTAGTAATTCTTCATAATCATTAGCATGGGCAATATTGTGATAATCAAGGCTGTGGAAGCGATGACCACGCGTTTGCGTACCCGTCTGATGACCTTGGATAGTGGCATCGATGACAGTATCATCCTGCATCAATACTGCCCACTGTACTGGACGCACAAACTCGTTACGGCTAGCACCTGAGCGCATACGCTTAGCAATTGGCAGATTATCTAGCGCGGTTTGGAAAATAGCAGGCAGTAGCTCAGTGGTCGCTTGACCACGGATGGTTTGCTCAAAACCAACATAATCACCTTTATCGGTATTAATCGTCGTAAGCTCGCTAGCTTCAATACCCAAACCTTTAGCAAAACCCATGGCCGCACGTGTTGGGTTACCCTCTGCATCAAACGCCGCTTTAATCGCAGGGCCACGTTTTTGCTCTGTACGATCAGGCTGCTTATCGCTAATACCTTGAATCTGAATTGCCAAACGGCGCGGAGCAGCAAAGGCTTTGATGCTATCAAAGGTAATATCTGCTGCCGTCAATTGCTCAGTGACACTGGTTTGTAGTGCATCACGTAATGGTTTTAGGCTTTTTGGAGGTAGCTCTTCACACCCCAGTTCAAATAGAATAGTACTCATGGGATGCTCCTATTTATCGTTAGTAGATTGGTTAGTGTCAGTAGTTTCTTTTGCTGAGTTGTCAGCTGCTAAGCTGTCTGCTGCCACGTCTTCTTTTGGCAAATACTTATCAAGCGCGGCTTGGCGATGTTCTTCATCAGCCAACGGGAAGCCCAATTTGGCACGAGCTTCGACATAACCAAAGGCAACCTTACGAGCAAGTGTACGCACACGTAGGATAAAACGCTGACGCTCAGTCACTGAAATAGCGCCGCGTGCATCAAGCAAGTTAAACGCATGAGATGCTTTTAATACCATCTCATACGCTGGTAGTGGCAATCCTGCATCGACCAATTTGTCTGCTTGTTGCTCATAAAAGTCAAACATCTCGCCCATCATCGGCACATCAGCGTGCTCAAAGTTGTAGGTAGACTGCTCGACTTCGTTTTGATGGAACACATCGCCATAGGTGACGCGGCCAAACTCACCATCTGCCCAGACTAAATCATAGACACTATCGACGCCCTGCACATACATAGCCAAACGCTCAAGCCCGTAAGTGATTTCGCCAGTGACTGGGAAACACTCGATACCACCGACTTGCTGGAAGTACGTGAACTGCGTGACCTCCATACCGTTTAACCAAATCTCCCAACCAAGTCCCCACGCACCAAGCGTTGGCGATTCCCAGTTGTCTTCTACAAAACGCACATCATGCACCAATGGATCAATACCAATGGCTCGTAGTGAGTCCAAATACAGCTCTTGGATGTTCGGTGGGTTTGGCTTTAATACGACTTGGAACTGATAATAATGCTGCAAGCGGTTTGGATTGTCACCATAGCGCCCGTCAGTAGGACGACGTGATGGCTGTACATACGCTGCATTCCAGCGCTCAGGACCTAATGAGCGCAAAAACGTCGCGGTATGAAAAGTACCTGCACCGACTTCCATGTCGTAGGGCTGCAATACAACGCAGCCTTTATCGGCCCAATAATTTTGCAAAGTTAAGATTAAATCTTGAAAAGTCATCGGTTGGGAGTCTTTATCTTGTGTCATCGGGGTTATCGCTTGGGATGTCATAGTTTCGGTTTTCATAGTAAAGCCACTGTGAAATGAGTATTATTAAATAAATCTCTGATAGCGCTCGCGCGACCTATTCGGCAACGACTCTATCTGCCTGCTCACCTTACTAAAAATTGACTATTTTATCCATATTTACATCAACTAAATTTGCATAGTGGGCACAAAACCTCGGTTGTATAGCGCATTTTCAGGCAAATCATCATGGAAGTAGTACTAATACAATAAATAAAAAAATACCCAAATGCGCTAGCATTCGGGCAGGAGGAAAATTGTGTCTTGGGCATCCTGATTGGTCAGGCTTTTTATTTTTTGAAAGTTTACTGTTTTTAGCAATTACGTCTAACTTAAATTTGGCTCTTTAACTGGTTCAGAAAACCTAATTTTAAAAAAGCTAATTTTAAAAATAACTATCAGACTCCTATTATTGATAAGACTGACTATTGGCTTTTGGCATGATTATCCATAGGATGATATAAATCAAAATGCCTGGTACTGCTGCGCTTAACGATGAGATGATTACGAATAATACTCTCACCCATATTGGCGACCAACCAGCATATTCTGCAATGCCACCCATCACACCTGCTATCATGCGATTGTTTGGTGAGCGATGTAATTTTGCTAACTTAGCCAAATCAAATACCTCTCTATTTTCTATTCTTGTTTATTTTTTTATTCTATTTTTCCGATTGTCTTACGTATTTAGCTAAAACATTATCTTGCTTTGCTAACTTACGAATCAGTATATCAATAATTCAGGATTTATCTGTTTAAGGTATAGCAGTACTTTGTGAGTTTATGCTACTCAAGCTTACCCTAATCTGTCATAGCACCATGCAAGCCCCTGATTTTAAATAGTTATTTCAAAATGTTTCAGAACCATCTTTGTTGCTATAACCTTGCAATTTCGTTTTACATATCTTGTTATTTTTAATTTAATCAAAGAGATAAGCTTGCTTTATCACGCTAAAATCGAGTCAAATTTTTAATAGTCTGAATAATATTTTAGCTAACCAATTTTACTCAGTTAAAAAATCCTCAATTAAAAAACGTGCGATTCCGCGTACATCCGATATACCTTATTTTTACAATAACCCACCTGCAAATCCTCCAAAAGCTTTATACCATGCTGATAAGCAACTTAAGTTTTCAGACGTTCTATGATGAAAGTTGTAACACTGCTCAACTATTAGATAAAAATACCTTTACGAAGAATACTAGAAGTAAAGAACGTGGTTGGTATTACTGTTCTTAATAAATGTCTACTTTGGATCATTTAACTTAGACAGTATTAGCCGTATTCTTTGGAATAGACATGGAACACTGAGATTAAAATAAAAAATAATAAGGATAACTATGTACGACACTGGATTGATGATTGGACATTTTGAGCCCCTGCACTTAGGGCAGATGCGCAGCATATTGGATGCAGCAGGACAAGCCAAAACCTTGCATATCGTTATTATGGCGCATCCATTGCCGCATCCTGATTTTACGATTACCTTACAAGACAAAGCGCGTTGGCTACAGATGGCCTGTGCCGACTTGCCATTTATTCATATTCATACTACTCATGAGAGCGAACTACCGCTGCACGAAAATCTGTATAGTGCCAGTGATGATGTCAGTATTGATGTCGCTGCTAGTAATGCCAAATTGCAACGCTTAATGGACGCACTATCACTATCAGCAGAGACTGTATTGTTTATGGCGAACAACCATCCGCTCACTCGCAATGACATACAAGAGCAGCTGCTTTTGCCAGTCGTTACTACGCCGCTACAGTCTGAGTTTGACTCTTATGCGATTGCGCGTGATCCAGTTGCCCATTGGTCAGCACTTCATCCGCAAGTACGCGCCGACTATACCAAGACTGTCGCTATCGTCGGCGGTGAAAGCTCAGGTAAGACAACGCTAGTCCATAAGCTTGCCAATTATTATGGTGCCAGCTTTGCCCTAGAGATGGGGCGGCTGTATGTCGGTACAGAGTTGGGTGGTAGCGAGGTTGGATTACAGTACAGTGATTATGGCCCTATTTGTCTCGACCATGCTGAGGCAATCCGAGAAGCCAAAGCCCGCGCAACTGCCCCTATCACCATCGTTGATACTGATTTTGTCACTACGCAAGCATTTTGTGAAGAATACGAGGGTCGCACGCATCCTTTTGTGGCTGCTTGTATTGATGAGTTTCGCTTAGACCACACCATCATGCTAGACAACAATACGCCGTGGGTTGATGATGGTATGCGATCTCTAGGTACGCCTGAAGCGCGTGGACGCTTTGAGCACCGTTTGATAGATATTTTTGCGCGTCACGATATTACGCCGCATATGATCGATCAGCCCGACTATGATGCTCGCTACCAGCAAGCACTGTTATTGATTGATCAATATATCTATGGCAAAAAATCATAAACTGTACTGAGCATATTTATAATAATTTATTCACTAGCGCACGTTATTTAACTAGCACACTTTATTTAACTAGCACATGGTAGTTAGCACTATATTGATATCAGTATTTACTTTAGGGGAAAAGCGATGCGTATTCAGCTATTGGACAACATCACCGGAAAATGGGCGATGCAATGGATTATCATTTGGTTTATTTGCGGTGTCATTGCCTTATCTGCGGGTTTTTGGCTCACGACAGACCATACCACGCTTGATTGGTTTTATTTAGCAGTCTCGTTCATTGGTTTGGTCTGCGTAGTCTCGCTATCATTCCGCAAAAACGTCATGGGCAATGGCTTTGGTATGGGGGCAACGGCAGGCGAAGTCATCGTACAGGCAACGTCTGGCGCAGTAGGTTTGATGCTTGCTCCACTATTTAACTTTTTTACCCATGTTTACGGTATCTTTTATTGGTCGAAGCATACTGACCCTGATGGCGACATGATACCCAAGTCAGCGAGTAAAGCTGTTTGGTTAATCACTGCTGCATTTATTATTGTAGGCCTCGCCCTTTTCCCAACCGTCAATGATCTACTGGCGAGCTATGGTTATGCCGTCGTAGAAGATGATAACAGTCTGTTTTTAGGGTTTATTTCTTTCTTTTGGATTAACGTCATTGCCTTTGTGCTATCTATCACGGCTCAGGCAGCTATGATTCTGCGTTACTCATTTAACTGGTGGCTGTGGATCATTGTTAACTTTGTCTGGCTCATCGTGAACCTCATGTCTGGCAACTATATCTTTGCTATTCAGACTATGGTGTATCAAGTAAACGCCTTTATCGGCCTGTATGAATGGCATCGCAGCGAGCAAGGATAATGTGTTTCTTGTAGAAAAGAACCCTTGGGAGTTTGAATAAAATTTCGCTGATATAGCATCAATAGTACGAGTAAACTTGACTGTGCCGTCTATCAGATAACATGGTAGACAGGCGCAATTAGTGCTACAACTGATATTAACAATCATCTTCATACTGAGATTAGTAGCGAGTCCATTAGCTAGTATGAGTTACTCATCTTATTTACTAACAGGCAGGTTAGTATGTCTCGTCAACCAAAAATGTCCAAACGTACGCTAGAGCAATGGCTTAGTGAGTACTCGGTCAGTCACCAGAACTTGGTCAATAAAAAAATCCATTGGCTATGTGTGCCAACCATTTTTGTCAGCCTGTTAGGCATGGGCATATCGCTATCCGTATGGTTTACCTTGGTGCTTAGCGCATTGGTATTATTGTTTTATATACGCTTATCTACGCCACTGTTTTTAGCCATGGGGATGTTTATTCTTATCTGTCTGTCAGTGATGGCAGCGATGCCATGGGGCTTTAAAGCGTGGGCAGCGGTATTTATCGTTGCATGGATTGGCCAATTCATTGGGCATAAAATCGAAGGTAAAAAACCTTCTTTCTTTAAGGATCTACAGTTTTTGTTAATCGGTCCAGCATGGGTGGCTAATAGTTTGATGCAGCGTAAATAGTCGTCAATCTCTGCGTAATTTTTGCAGGAATTTAGATTAGCTGCAGGCTATTGATAACCTCAACAAGAAAATATTACCAATAAAAAAGCGCCACCCAGAGATTACTGAGTGGCGCTTTTTGTTTTACGTAAGCTTTTGGGGCTATTAAGATTTTAGGCCTATATAAAATAGACTACCCTATCTTACGCACCAAACACTTTCATACGCTCTTCGACTGGCTTAAATGCTTTTTCGCCTGCTGGCTGCTCAATTGTTCCAAATACCAATTGTGCATTTAGCGTCCAGTCTTTGTCGATATCCCAAGCGCTGGCTACTTTTTGATCGATTACTGGATTGTAGTGCTGTAAGTTTGCGCCAACATCGATACTGGCTAATGCCGTCCAAATAACATACTGATGCATGGCACTGGTTTGACTTGCCCAGATTGGGAAGTTGTCAGCATATAGTGGCGCGGCTTCTTGCATGCCTCTGACGACTGCTTGATCTTCAAAAAACAGTACCGTACCAGCACCATTACGGAAACCATTGACACGCTCTTTGGTCGATTTGAACTTCTCTTCGTCACCAACGATTTCGCGTAATGTATCTTCGGTCATATCCCACAACTTACGATGGTCATCGCCAAACAATACAACGATACGCGTTGATTGCGAGTTAAACGATGATGGCGTGTGCAAAATAGCATGCTCAACTATTTTCACGATTTCGTCGTTAGCTACTGGCAGTTGGTTGCTTAGCGCATAGATAGAACGACGTTTTTCTGCTAGCTGCTGTAATGTTGTTAAATCTGACATAGTGTTTCTCCATGTTGTTAGTAAAATAATTGTTAATAAAAATAATTTTTAGCGTTAATATTTATTGGTATGAGTACTTTAATTGATAAAGCACTTTGCTATCCGATGACTACATAAATAGCGGCACTTCCATCACCAATACTTTTGCGGCTTCTTTTACGTCTATATCAAAGCTCGCAGTATCCCAAATACCCAAACCATCTCTACTAACCAAAGTATTACCATCTATTACGACTTCACCGCTGAGGACAAATACGTAGACACCGTTGTTAGGATTATTTAATTGGTAAGTTTGCGATATACCTTCGTCAAAATCACCCATGCTAAACCAAGCATCTTGATGAATCCAAACCCCTGCATCATCAGAATAAGGTGATAGCACTTGGCTAAACTCGTTAGGTCGCATGATATCGCCCATATGCACTTGCTGATAACGCGGTGCGACATCCATTTTGTTTGGTATTACCCAAATCTGCAAAAACCTCACAGCCTCTGCATCGTCACCGTTCATTTCACTATGCGTAATGCCTGTACCCGCTGACATCACTTGAATTTCACCAGTCTCTATGACGCCCTCGTTACCGATACTATCGCCATGAGCGAGCTTGCCGGATAGAGGAATACTGATAATTTCCATGTTACGGTGCGAGTGATTGCCAAACCCCTGACCGCCAATGACAAAATCATCATTAATAACGCGTAAGGCACCAAATCCCATACGCTCAGGATTATGATAATTGGCAAAGCTAAAGGTATGTCTGCTTTTAAGCCAGCCATGATTGGCATCGCCACGTGAGGCTGCTGCATGATAGATTGTTTTCATAATTCGTCCTTAGCTATCAACAGATTAACCCTCTATATACTTATTATCGATTAATCTATTTAAACAATGGGCTTATTATAATTATTAATTCTACATAGATAAACAACGCTAAATGCAATTAACTATTCTGTTTTGTAGAACAATCGGAGCAGTTCTAACGTAACATAGATTTTTTACATATATTAGCACAGCTAACTGTATATAAATCACTTTAAGTTATGCTTATATAAAAAACTGTCTGCTGTTGAAATTTCCTGTGAAAATGTACATGACGCTCTTTATTTGAAACTACCCCTTTATGATTGTTCTTCGTAAACGTATAAGAGGTAACTCAGCTACTTATTTTCTATCACTTACTGTCTATTGAGTAAACACCCGCACCATGAGCAAAAATCATCAAAAACCCACCTGCGATCGAAATATTTTTCATAAATGAGATCATCTGTGATTCGTCAGTCCAGAACTGATGAAAAATAATAGCTGACACGATGCTAAACCCAGCAAACAAGAAAGCGATTGGGCGAGCTTTATAACCTAGCAAGATAGCAATACCACCTAGTACTTCAAACGCGATTACCAATGGTAATAACATACCAGGCACACCTACTGACTCCATATAGCCTTGAGTAGTCGCATAATCTGTGATTTTACCAATGCCTGCAAAGATGAAAATGACTGATAATAATAGACGACCGAGCGGTGCGCTCAATTGCTGTAACTTGTCCATAATAATGCTCCAAAAGTGTGTTTAATCATGTCTCTAAGTAGAGAATAGCGCGATTATAGGCGTTGACTAGCATGGGATAAACAGCAATAATCACAAGTATAAGTTCTTGGTGTAAGAACAATCATGAGGCATCGATAATGGGTCAATTAGAAGACATGGCGATGTTTGTACGCATTGTTGAGGCAGGTAGTATTACCAAGGCTGCTGAGCAGTTAAATATTGCAAAATCAGCCGTCAGTCGCCGACTCAAAGAATTGGAAGAGCGTTTAGGCAGTCAATTAATCAGCCGTACTACCCGCCAATCTAAATTGACGCAAGCTGGTGAGCAATATTATCAGCAAGTGAATAATATCTTGCGTGCGGTTGACGCTGTCAATGAGCATGCTACTGACGCTCCTATGCGTATCGAAGGCACATTGAAGATGACAGCGCCGTTATCCTTTGGACTCATGCATCTGAACGATGTGATTGATAAATACGCCAATAAACATCCCAATCTGAGATTCGATCTGGATTTTTCTGACCGACGTATTGATTTGATTGAAGAAGGCTATGAGTTGGCCATTCGAATCGGGGAGCTACAAGATTCTAGCTATCAAGCAAAAAAGTTGGCATTGATTCGTTGTGTGATTTGCGCCAGTCCCGACTATTTGGCAAGAATGGGCACGCCTGAAACGCTAGACGACTTAGACAACCATGCGCTGTTGCAATACAGTCTCGGTCAAACCAATAGTATAAACTTGGTGGATACTGAAGGCAGAAGTCATCATCGTACGATAGATGCCAAAATCAAAGCCACCAATGGTGAGTTCTTAGTAGATTTGGCAGTCAAAGGGCATGGGATTACCTTTGTGCCGACTTTTATTGCTTATAAACAACTGGCGCTGGGCGAGCTTATACCTGTCTTCCAACACTATCAACTGCCAACCCTAACCGCTTATGCTGTTTATCCAAAGAATCGTTTTTTGTCGCAGCGTTGTCGTTACTTGATTGATTTTATTGCAGAGCAATTCGGTGACAATCCGTACTGGGATCAGTATTAATCAACACTCTTATTATCCCTAACGATATCAATTGTTACTGGTTTTGAGTCACCTTCCCCTCTTTTACTCTACTAATCGTCAGCCCCGTAAACCCGAATAGCAGTGTCAATAGCAGTGACAAATAACAGAAGAATGCATAAGGCAGATAGTCTAATACCGGCACCCCTAACGCCTGACTGATAAATACTCCGCACACGCTCCAAGGTACCAGCGGATTAATCACCGTTCCTGCATCCTCAATCGTCCGAGACAAATTCTTCGGATGTAGATGTAGACGCTCAAACGTTGACCGAAATGCTGTACCTGACAACAAGATACTCAAATACTGCTCACCGATCAGCACGTTAATGCTCAATGCAGACATCGCTGCCGCAAAGATCGCTCGCCCTGAAGTCGTCAACGCATCCTTAATACCAGATAGCAGTGCTGGTAGAATCCCTAGTGCCGTTAATAGACCACCTAAGCTTAAGGCTAGTATCACAATCGCCTGGGTAAAGAACATACTCTGTACACCGCCACGCGACAGCATACCACCTACCTCACCTAACTCTAATGACTCAGCAGGGGCATAGCCTGCAAACAGATAACCACCCAATTGACCAAAGCTTGGTGAACTATGGATATAAGTAATGATCAGTGCCGCGGCAATGGTACAGATAATCGTATAAATTGCATTGACCCGAAACAGTGCCAATCCGACTAATACCACAAAGGGTAATACCGAATACCCATGTACTAGACCACTGTCTATCAGTTGTCCTTGCAATATGATTACTTGACTCAGATCAGCACTAGTCGTCTGTCCAGAGAACATCCAAAACAAGATAACTGTCAGTATCCATGCAGGTACTGTCGTATACATCATATTGCGAATGTGCTCAAACAGATCGATACCAACGACAGAGGACGCAATAGTACAAGTATCAGACAATGGTGACATCTTATCACCAAAGAACGCACCTGATACTACTGCCCCTGCTGCTATCGCCACGTTGGCATCAAAGGCGTTACTCATCCCGATAAACGCAACACCCAAAGTCGCAGCTGTAGTTAGACTACTACCCAAGGCAATACCGATAATAGAGGTCAAAATAAAGGCAGAAATGTAATAGTACTCAGGTGAGATCAGCTGAAAGCCTACATACATCAGCGTTGGAATCGCACCCGACATCATCAAAGCCGCCACCATCAGTCCAATAAAGAAGAACAGGTAGATGGCACCAATACCACGCATGACACCTGAGGCCATTTGCGCTTGCATGTCATCAAAGCTCAAACCTTTGTACATACCAATAGCCAGTAGTACACAGATAGCCAAGATAAGAGACAGGTGCGGTACCCAGCCAAAGCCGATCATGGTGATACCCATGATACCGATGACGATGGCGGATATGATAAAGGCGAGCTTAGCACTGATTAATGTGAGGGGTTTTGGTGGCATTGGATGCCCTTATGTTGCTATAGGTTTAATTCGTTCAGGTATTCTGGTGTGCGCATCTATTCTTCAATATTGATAATCTCTATCCTACTTATAGTTAGCTTTATTTTTTGATTTCTATGTTTTCGCTATTAGCTGACTTAGGACAGATTTTACACATAAAAAAAAGCCTCACTGTGAAGTGAGGCTTTTTGCGCTTTTTCAAGCCATATTTGGAGCGGGAAAAGAGATTCGAACTCTCGACCCCAACCTTGGCAAGGTTATGCTCTACCACTGAGCTATTCCCGCTTAGTACCAATCCGTAGCGTTGTTAACAACTACTCCGTCTCGATAGGCTGGCTATTTTAGCAAATATTCTGTGGGTGTCAACACCTTTTTTAGAATTTATTTCTAATATTTTTAGCTAAATGCCCTTTTTATCGGATAAATCAACATAAGCAATTGATTTAAAAACAGGAATTAATTTTAGCTAAATGAAAAATATTTCACATTAACTATAGAGCTTTAAGTCTGGGATTCATTTCTCTTGGCTTTATAGTGGTCATAAGACAACCTATAAAAGAAAAACGCACTATTTTCACTCTAATAAAAACATATCGCACTTACAATCATACGCTTTATTGTTACTTTTCCTATCTTGGTTTTAGGTGGTTAACATTATTATACTTATGTCCAATGGCAGTTAAGGTAAACTTTTACTGTTTAAGCGGATAAATGAGCACTACTAAAAGATTAATAAACACGGCTCCCACATCTGCTGCACTATTCTTTAACTTGTTTGACTTTATGTTTTTCCATCTTATAGAGAGGATATTTTTATGAAGAAGTTATTAACCACGACAGTGATGGCCGCTTCGTTGTCAGCACTGACTTTAACTGGTTGTACCAGCACTACCAATTCTGGCGCAGTTGGTGTTGATCGTCAGCAGTTGCTATTAGTGTCTAGTGAGCAAGTATTGGCATTATCTGCCCAAAGCTATGCCAAAACAATACAAGACGCAAAATCAAAAGGTGTGTTAGATACCAATACCGCTCAGCTAAACCGCTTAAAAAATATTGCCAACCGACTAGTTGGTCAAGTTGGCGTCTACCGCGCAGATGCAGCCAAGTGGCAATGGGAAGTACACACTATCAAGTCTAACGATTTAAATGCATTTGTGGTGCCGGGTGGTAAGATTATGTTTTATTCAGGCATCATCGACCGTTTGAACCTTACTGATGATGAGATTGCTGCCATCATGGGTCATGAAATCTCTCATGCACTACGTGAGCATTCACGCGAGCGTCTATCACGCGAGTATGCAACCCAAACTGGTATTGGTCTGGCTGCTAGTATATTTGGCTTATCACAAGGACAGGCTGAGTTAGCTGGTACTGCGGGTAATTTAGGCTTGAGCCTACCCCACAGCCGCACTCAAGAAAGTGAAGCTGATCAGATCGGTCTTGAGCTGATGGCACGTGCAGGTTATAACCCTCAGGCGGCTGTTACGCTTTGGCAAAAAATGCAAAAAGCAAGCCAAGGTGAGCCACCACAATTCCTCAGCACTCACCCAACGAGCAGCAGCCGTATCGCAGAGTTACAGTCATTGATGCCAAAAGTTACGCCTCTATATCAACAGTCGCGCCGCTAATAAGTAGATAATTAGCTACTCCTACGCTTTAGCAGTGCGCATTTAGATATCATAGAAGCAAAGTACAGCCAAAGCGTTGTGCTTTGCTTTTTTAGTTATAGCCAGACATTACAGGCTTTATAATTGGCAAGCATTGCAGTTGATAAGCATTGCAGTTGATAAGCATTGTAGTTGATAAGCATTGTAATCGGCAGGGTTTGCAATTGGTCCATTTGGCAATCGCACGCTATCCCACTTACTGTGTCTGTTATAATGCCGATAAATATTATTTGCAGATTGCTCAATCAAATTGCGCAAAATACATTGAAGGATTGTTATGAGTACCACACCTACTGCCGACGCACTTCATGCCGAATTACAGGCGCTAGAGCCGCAGCATATCGAACTGATAAATGAGTCGATGTCGCATGCTGGTTACTTTGAAGGTAAAGAAAGCCACTTTAAGCTCACTATCGTTAGCGATGCATTTGACGGCAAACGACTGGTCGGGCGTCATCAGCTGATATATGGCCTAGTCGCGCCTTTGCTCACTTCACAAGGCGGCCAAGTACATGCCCTCGCCATCCATGCCTATACTCCGACAGAATGGCAAGGTCAAAGCCCTGCGAGTCCATTATGTGCTGGTCAAAACAAATAGACGATTATGTTTGACTCGCAACTAACTATTCTAAATTAGCCTATATACTGCAGTTTTAGAGGGAGCAATATTCAATGAAACATCTACATATGCTGATGGCAGCGCTGACTGTTGCGCTATTTTTATATCAAAGTTACTTAGTACTCAGCGCAGACCGCCGCGCACCACGAGCAGTCAAAATAGCCACACATATCATATATGCCCTGCTTATCCTATCAGGGGCAATGATGCTAATGCAATTGATGGGTGCCAACGCTCCTGTACAGTGGGTATTTGCCAAAATTATCTTACTGATCGCTGCTATTAGCTCAAGTATTAAAGCGTTTAAGGTTGATGCGACACCTGTACAAAGAAAAACAGGTATCCTTATTGCTGCCGTTGCTTATATCGGGATCGTAATACTTGCCTTTGCCAAACCAGCAAACTTATTTTAATAAGCGATTTTCTGTTTTAATAAGCAACCGTTTTAGAAAGCTGTCGATATGTTGATGATACGATGCGAAAATTTTTCATCATCGATGGATTTTCAATATCTTAATTGCGCTATTTTTGCTATCTTAAATAGATATAAATACAATCACTTAGCCTACTGGAGCCATTATGAAAACGTTTACGACAGCGACACTACTAGCTGGCATTTTTGCGCTCTCAGGCTGTGCCTCTACTGGTAACATTACCCCGCAATATGTACCGCCAAGTACTTATCAAAATTATAATTGCCAAGCACTTAGCCAAGAGTACATTCGCGTCAACCGCTATGTCGAAGCGGCTCGCAATGAGCAATCGACCCTATCGGCATCAGGCGTCGGTGTTGGCGTCTCTGCAGGACGCTGGGGTATCTCGCCGAATATCAGCTTTGGTCTAGGCAAAAGTAACAATACCAAAGCACGCGATGCAAAATTATCGCGTCTCTACGGTGAGCGTGATGCAATTGTCCAGTCGGCGCGCATTCAGCGTTGTAGCTTTGCCAATGGCATCAAGATTTATGGTGAGTAAAATTAAGCAAATGCAAAGCTATCTAAACGACTAAGATAGTGCCTGATACCGTAAAATAGTGTATGACACCATAAAATAGTACATGAAATAGAAAAAAAGCCAATATGCAGATCACATATTGGCTTTTTTATAATAGCTACGGTTTTTTGTAAGAAAACATGAGCGCTTAGATAGCTTGGAGAAAAAGTAATCTAGCCTGACTAATACTACGACTGTAAGCTTTGCACCCATTGGATGATTTGATGACTTGGTAACGCGCCTGATTGTCGCGCGACTTCTTTACCATTTCTAAAAGCAACCATCGTTGGCAAGCTGCGAATATTGTAAGGAGCGGCTGCCTGCTCGTATTTATCCGTTTGTACCTTAGCGAAGACTACTTGCGGTAATTGGCTAGCAGCGCTCTTGAACTCTGGCGCCATCATGATACAAGGCTGACACCAACTAGCCCAAAAATCCACGATAGTCAGCACATCATTTTTTTGAATAACCTTATTGGCTGTTTGCGCATTTAGCTCATGCGGACTAGCAGTCAATAATGGCTGACCACATTTACCGCATTTTGGCGCAGCGCTTAATCGTGCAGCAGGCACACGGTTGGTTGCTTGGCAATGTGGGCATACTAGATGAAAACTTTGCTCACTCATTATTTAATTCCTATTCTAATTATTTTGTTATTTCAAATACTGTTCATGAACCATTTTATATAAAAGCTAGTTACGTTGCTTGCTGTAGTTATAGCTGTAGTCGTTGCGTTGATTGATTACATAAATAATTTTAGCATAGTTAATTGGGCTTATCCTTTATGCCAGTTGCTGTGCCACACCGCTATACACATAGCTCATTGGTCGTGGACCAGGCAAATACGCTTCGCTCAACTCATCAATGACAAACCCACCTTCTCTGATAAGCGCCGGAATATCGCGATCTAAATGACACCCACCTGCTATAGGCTTCCAAAAAGGTGTCAATCGATGCTGCCAACGCTCAACAGAAAAATCTGGTGCCAGTCCGTGCTCACAAAATAGTAAGCGACCGCTAGGTTTTAGCACGCGCGCCATTTCTCGAAGCGCCGCCACTGGATCATCAATGCTACACAAGGTAAAAGTCATCACAATCGTATCAAATTGATCCGTATCAGCATGGATACCTTTTACATCGACGGCTATCACTTCAACCGGAATGCCAATGTCAGCTGCACGTTCACGAGCCAGCGACTGCATTTGAGCCGCTGGATCCACACCGATAATAGAAGAGACTTTATTAGCATCATAAAACTGCAAATTCAGACCGCTACCAATGCCAATCTCCAACACCTTACCGAGCGCTTGCGGAACAATTTTGGAACGTGCTTTCATGACATTGCCCGTACTACAGGCAATATCTATCATCTTTGGCAACACATAGCGCTCGTAAGGGTTCATTGCTCTCTCCAGTTATTGCATTATTTAATTTATCCACCAAGGACATTGATCGGAACTTTTAGATAGCGTGTACCATTATCTTCTGTTTCTGGAAAGCGTCCGGCATCGATATTGATTTGTACAGCAGGAATGATAAGGCGAGGCATATCTAAAGTCGCATCACGGCGCTCACGCATCTGCACAAACTCCGCTTCGTTTATACTGTCTTTGACATGGATGTTTTCTAGTTTTTGTGCGGCTACTGTCGTCGTTGGGCAGTGCTGACGACCTTTGCTCGGATAATCATGACACAGATACATGATGGTATCTTCAGGAAGTGCTAGCAGCTTCTGAATAGACTGATAAAGCGTTTTGGCATCGCCACCAGGGAAATCACAGCGCGCTGTACCGACATCAGGCGCAAACAACGTATCTCCAACGAATACCACTGTTTTTTCATCATCAGCGGCTAGATAGGCCATATCGGCACATGTATGACCAGGTACATACATCGCAGTGATAGTAATATTGCCAAGCTCTAAGGTCTCGCCTTCATCTGTTAAAATATCAAACTGGCTGGCATCAGTGCGGAAACTAGTGTCAAAATTAAAAATTTGCTTAAAGATTTTTTGTACTTCGGTGATATGCTGACCGATGACTAATTGTCCGCCAAGGCTTTCTTTTACATGGATGGCCGCTGATAAATGATCTGCATGCGCATGGGTCTCGATAATATACTTGAGCGTCCAATCCTGCTCACGTACAAACTCAATCACTTCATCGACACTGCTGGTATTGGTTCGGCCTGACTTAGCATCAAAGTTCAATACAGGATCGACAATGGCGCATAATTTTTGCTCAGTATCAGCAAGTACGTGGGTATAGGTTTCTGTATCGTTATCTAAAAAAGAATGAACTTGCATGGCGGCCTCTTCAATTATTTATACATAAGTTATTTATACATATTTTGGTTATAGGAATTTTTATCTTTAATTAACCCTTAAGTATGATATTCAGTCGTATATAATGCGTTCCTACGACTTATCTGATGCCACCAATATAACAACCACCATACAATTTATCAATTTATATAATGTAATTAATGATAACTTGCTATATGGCGTGATATCATTGATAATCAACTATATATTGTTCAAAACATCATGGTATCTGTTACCCTCTAATGTAAGGAATTTGTTCTGACTACTTCTATTTCAGCCGAAGGTACACCTACTCGCAGTACTACTGACGATGGGTCATCTGATACTGCAGATTTAGTACCTGCCGATCTTGCCAAGCAAATGCAGCAAGCATCGCTACAAGCCAGCCAACTACTAAAGTCGCTATCGCACCCTGATCGCCTACTTCTTCTCTGTCAATTGACCCAAGGTGAATATTGCGTCGGTGAGCTGGAGGATTTGGTCGGGGTTGGACAGCCGAGCTTATCGCAGCAATTGGGTATATTGCGCAAAGACGAGCTGGTCGCCACACGCCGCGAAGGTAAGCAAATTTACTATAGTATCGCAAGCGAGGATGCGCTAGCTGTACTCGATCTGCTGTATCAACGTTTTTGTGCCAAAGCAGAATAACGCCGCCCTCGCCTAATTATTTGTACTATCTACTGTGGTGATTGATATGTCCTCTATCGTCGCTCGTCTGATTCCAGCTTGGCTGCGTCAATACCAGCTCTCAGCGTTGCCGACTGATCTCGTCGCAGGCATAGTGGTGGGCGTGTTGGTCATACCGCAGAGCCTAGGTTACGCGGTGCTTGCAGGACTGCCGCCTGTCTATGGCCTATATGCAGCGATCGTACCTGTCCTCGTTTATGCGTGGCTCGGCTCTAGCAACGTGCAAGCCGTAGGTCCCGTTGCCATTACCGCCATCATGACAGCCAGTGGCCTACTGCCTTATGCTGAGCAAGGCACTGAACAGTATGCACTGATGGCCAGCCTATTGGCACTAATGGTAGGTGCACTGCTATGGATTGCAGGACGGTTAAAACTTGGCTGGATCATGCAGTTTATCAGTCGCGGTGTGTCCGCAGGGTTTGTAAGCGGTGCAGCGGTTCTTATATTTGTCAGTCAGCTCAAATATCTGACAGACATTCCGGTCACTGGCAATAGTTTGATTGGGTATCTATCTACCATGCAACGCTATGCCAGCCAGCTGCATCCATTGACCTTAGCTATCGGTATTACCGCATTTGCGCTATTGGTTGCCAATCGCTATGCAAGTGAATGGATATGGCAGACGTGGCTATCATCGTCGTATGCCAAATGGGCAGAGCGCTTATTCCCGCTTATTTTACTTGGCATCGCCATCGTACTCAGTATGGCACTGCATTGGAGCACATATGGTGTCGCGACCATCGGTCGTATTCCACAGGGGCTGCCGAGCTTTACGTTACCGCATATCTCAGACTTACAAGAAGCACTCAAACTCTTGCCCACAGCAGGATTGATGGCACTGATCGTATTTGTGTCGAGCAGTTCAGTTGCCAGTACCTATGCGCGCTTGCGTGGTGAGAGTTTTGATGCCAATCGTGAACTGACTGGGCTGGGTCTGGCCAACCTGTCTGGTGGACTGTTCCAAAGTTTTGCGGTTGCTGGTGGTTTTTCGCGTACGGCTATCAATGCCGACTCCGGCGCGAAGACACCACTTGCCAGTCTCGTCACCGTACTGGTAATGATTGCCGCGCTTATAGCCTTTAGCAATGTACTTGCCCCACTACCCTATGCACTACTGGGCGCAACTATCATGGCCTCTATCATTGGCCTGATAGATATTGCGACGTTGAAATCTGCATGGCAGCGTGATCGCTTAGATGGTGCTAGCTTTTTGGCCGCGTTCGTCGGTGTTCTGATATTTGGGCTAAACACGGGACTGGTCATTGGTCTAATGGTGTCATTCGCCAGTCTCATCTGGCAGTCGAGTAAGCCGCACGTGGCTATCGTTGGACAATTGGGCGGTACAGGACATTTTCGTAATATCAATCGCCATGACGTCGTAACTTTTAGCAATTTATTGATGTTGCGTATCGATGAGAGTTTGTTCTTTGGTAATAGTGAATCTGTACATCGACGCATCCTCAATGCCATGCAGCAATATCCCGATGCCAATGAAATCGTATTGATTATGGCCGCCGTCAACCATATAGATTTGACCGCTCAAGAAATGCTTTGTACCTTGAACCACGAATTGGCGTTACAGAATAAGCGCTTACATTTCAGCTTTATCAAAGGTCCTGTAATGGACATCATCGGTCACACCCCATTGATTAGCGAGCTATCAGGACAAGTCTATCTAAGCACCTTAGATGCTGTCGATGCGTTAAAGTAATCTATATTTTGACCACAACAAAGTTGCTGATACATTAATTTCGCTCAACCTCAATTACTATTGTCGCCTACAACACAATATCGCTATGATAGCGCCTGTGTTATGCTAGACGCACTAAATAAGTAATCAATTAACCTAGAAATCGGCCTAAAAAATGCTGATTTATAGTCTTTTGATATTCTTAGCCTAACCTTCAATAATAAATATACCTTAACAAATATAACTGAATCTATTTTATGACCGATGATTTAACGATTTATAAGCAAATATATCCAAGTCAATGCGTTAAGATTGCTGAGCTTGGTTATCGTTCAGTGCTTAATATTCGGCCAGATGCCGAGATTGAGACACAGCCTAATAGCTGCGATTTGGCAACGGCTACCGAACAGGCAAACCTAGCGTATCAGCATCTGCCGTTTGATGATGAGCGCTTAAGTATGCTGACGGTCGAGCAGTTTGCCGATTTCTATCACTCCATGCCCAAGCCTATATTAATGTTTTGTGGCACTGGTGCACGTGCCAAGCTACTATACCAAAGCGCATTGATGCAAGGTCTGTTATAACGATAACCGTCGCTCGAACTAACACGTTTTATAAACCCAACAACACCAATAAAAACAAGGAGCTCTTATGAGCCATGAAGTTAGCTTTACCGGACAAATCACGCCTGACCAAGTGCCTATGATTGCCGAAAATGGTTTCAAAACCATTATTAACAACCGTCCTGATGGTGAAGAGCCAAATCAGCCAACCAGTGCCGAAATCGAAGCAGCCGCCAAAGAAGCTGGTCTTGCTTATAAAGAGATTTCTTTTGCAGGTAATGAGCTAAATCAAACTCACGTTGAAACGTTTGCAGATTTCTTTAATCAAGCTGAGCAGCCAATGCTGATTTTTTGCCGCACGGGTAACCGCTCAAACGGTATCTATGAAGCAGCCAAGCAAATGGATTTACTAGACGACTAGTGCAGCATAAGTAGACTAGAAAGTTAGCGTATTTAGCCCACAGAATCTTGTGGGCTTTTTACTGTGCGTATCATTATGCTCAAAGTGTCATTAGCCACAAACAACTCAATCACTACCTAGTCACTGCCTAATCATTTCCCGATAGCTTCCAACAACCTCGACCAACCTCAATAGTCACGACAAGTGGGTTACTATACGAGCGTAATACCGCTATTATCATTTGATAGGCTTGATCTAGCTTAGTGGTTAAGACACCTCATTAGCTAGACGATTAAATACCTAAACACATGGATTGTGAGCAGCTGCCTGATGACAAGGTTGCCCCGCTGCTATTTACTTTCAAAAAGCCATCTTGATATGGCATTTTAGTTTTACAAGGAATGTTTGATGAATAATACCGCGCTAGCATTACTGCCACTAGCCCTTGCCTACATTATGTTCACTCTAGGAGCAGGGCTAAAACTGAGTGATTTTAAGGTCATTGCCAAATATCCGAAAGCGTTCTTTGTTGGCTTAATCAATCAAGTTGTGTTGGTACCGTTGGTTGCGCTAGCAGTCGTGTTAGTGACGGCTCCGCCACCAGCGATTGCTTTTGGGATTATGCTGATTAGTTTTTGTCCCGGTGGCGTCACTAGCAACATGTTGACCTACTATGCCAAAGGAAATGTCGCGCTCTCTATCGCGTTGACCGGTGTGGTCAGCATATTGTCGGTGATTACATTGCCCATTTTAATTACGTTGGCTTTTGATCATTTTATGAAAGATCAGGCGAACTCTATTAGCGCGATAAAGATTGGCTTAGTCATGTTCTTATTGACCACATTGCCAGTATCTCTTGGTATGCTTGCTCGCCACAAATTTACTGACTTTATGGTACGTCGTAGCAGCCTTCTAAACGGCTTGGCCAGCGTGTTTTTTGTACTAATTGTCTTTGCTGCTATTGCCTCTAACTGGCAACTACTACAATCACAGTTCACTCAAATTGGTTTAGAGCTGGTCTTTATCATTGCTATTTTATTTGCTATTAGCATCTTAATCTCTAGAGTCCTAAAGCTCAGCTGGTTTGATACCAAAACCATCTCAATAGAAACCAGTATCCAAAATAGTACGACGGCTATTACCTTAGCCCCTATCATCATGGGTGTGAGCACACTGCCAGTTATAGCACTGCCTGCTGCTTTGTACGGTGTGCTGATGTATGTCGTTGCGCTGCCTGTTATTTTCCTAATTAAAAACAAGAACTGATTGTAGTAAGTACGAGAAATAAAAAGCGCCCTTCTCAATAAGTGCTCGTCTAAATAAGCGCCCTTCCAAACATTGGAGGGGCGCTTTTTTTGTAATATGATTTAAATGATAAAAATATAGCTCGGGTTATAGACTGGTCAATACTCAAGATTGAGTACATAATAAAATGCTACTGTTATCGCTTAATAGGACTCTATGATGGAAAAACCGCTATTAATTATTGGGAATAAAAACTACTCATCTTGGTCGCTACGAGCGTGGCTATTGCTCAAAGCATTCAATGTTGATTTTGATGAGCAACTTATTGAGTTGTTTCATCCATCAGCACGTTCAACGCTCGAAGCACATTCGCCAACGGGTAAAGTACCTATTTTAGTCTATGGTGAAAAAGATAATAAAGTAACCGTTTGGGACACCTTAGCGATTGCGATGCATGTCAATGAGTACTTTACGGATATTGATATTTGGACAGGTATTGATAAATCTAACGCTGAAAAACGAAATAATAATCAAAGTAGAATAAATAGTGCCTATTGCCAAAGCATCGTGGCTGAGATGCATTCGGGATTGACAGGCATTCGTAATGAGATGCCGATGAATATACGAGCAACGGCTAAGATACAACCAAGTAGTGCTTGTTTGGCTGATATCGCTCGTATCGAAAACATCTACGCCGATTGTTTAAAAGGTCGCTCAGCAGACAGTTTCTTATTCGGAGATTTCACAGCATCCGATGTGTTTTTTGCTCCAGTGGTGCTGCGATTACAGACTTATGCTGATGCGTCTGATATTGCTTTGCAGCCACTGACCAAGCAGTATTGCCAAACTATGCTAAATCATCCACACATACAGGCGTGGCAACAATCAGCACTGACAGAAACTCGAATTATTGAAGAAGATGAAGCAGGAGAAATACTGTCTGTCGTTGGCGTATTGGCGAATAACCATTCATTTTAGGCATAAATAGTATCTTGCATAAAAAAACCACTTCAGCTTAGCTAAAGTGGTTTTTTCTTTCATGAGAAATAAAGCCTACAGGTACTACTGTTTTTGGTCTAACGCTTCTTTCACTGCTTTTTTACCCCATGCGCTCAAATCGAGATCCAACTTTTCATACTCTTGTGCATCAAATAAAGGCTCTTTAACCCCTGATCTTAACTGACTTGCAAAGTCGTCAAGTAGACGCTTAGCTCGCGGAAATAACATTATCAAGGCCAATAAGTTTGCTAGCGCTAGCACGCCCATCAACGGATCAGCGAAGAAGAACACTGCGGTTGCTGCAGGAGCCACTGCGCCCAAGAATAATACCGCAATCACCACAACTCGCAAAACTAGAGTCGCCATTTTGATATTCTTTTTGATCAAGAAATTAATGGCATTTTCACCCATATAATAGTTATACATAATAGAGCTTAGGGCAAATAGCAATATCGATATGGTGAGAATATACTGTGCCCAATCCCCAAGTTGGGTCGTTAGCGCCTGCTGTGCCAATACAATACCATCGACTTCAGCACCTGGTTGATACACGCCGCTCAGTAAAATCATAAATGCGGTGGCACTACATACGATTATCGTATCAATAAACACAGACAGTGACTGCGAGATACCTTGACTAACAGGATGAGTGGCGTAAGCGGTGGCGGCAATATTAGGCGCAGAACCTAGACCCGCTTCATTAGAGAATAAACCACGCTTCATACCTTGCTCAATTGCCACACCAATACCACCGCCCACGACAGACTCAATGCCAAAAGCATTTTTGACAATCATTACCATCAGTGCAGGCAGTTCTGTAAAGTTAAACGCAATAATAATAAGTGCCATACTGATATAGATTAATGCCATAACAGGAATGACAACGTCAGCTACTTTTGCAATGCGCTGAATACCGCCAAAGACAATAAATCCACCTGCAATCACCAGAACCAGACCCGTTATCCAGCGGTCAATCCCAAAGCTTTCAAGCGCTGAGCCTGCTACCGTGTTGCCCTGAAACGCCACAAACCCGATAGAAAAAGACAGTAGTAGCGAGATCGCATAAATGACAGCGAGCCAGCGATAGTCTTTACCTAACCCATGTAAAATATAGGTCGCAGGGCCACCGCGAAAGTTACCATCATTGTCTCTACGCTTGTAAAGCTGGGCTAAGCTACACTCGACAATGCTGGTCATCATGCCAATTAAGGCCACAACCCACATCCAGAATACCGCTCCCGGTCCTCCTAAAGAGATGGCAACAGCAACACCAGCAATGTTACCGCCGCCCACACGTCCACCGATAGAAACGAGCAACGCCTGACGGGCAGAGATTCCGTCGTCTCCTACTTCATCCGTTTTGAACACACGGAACATACGTTTAAAATATTTAAACTGAGCGAACCTACCTACGATGGTAAATAATAAACCAAAGATAATTAGCATAGGCACGAGCGCCCAGCCCCACGTTAGATCCCCGACTAGGGCAAAAAAAGCTTCAATGTATTCCATGCCTATTTTCCTTATAGTTCATGACGCTATGATAGGTTTTATTGCATACATTATTGCATCAACAACACGAGTTTGTAATGCAAATGTCGAATTTGTAACGTAAATACTGATATTTTCTGAGTGAAATCGCGTTATTTGTTTACTTAAGAGTCCATTTTCTAATTATCAGGATTTTTCTATATAGACGTATTTATGCGATAGCACAAAAAAACCACCTCAACCGAGGTGGCCTTTTATACTGAAACTAAACCGAATAACTTACTGCATGACCAAGTATTCAAACGCTGACAGTGCCGCTTTACTACCTTCACCCATCGCAATGTTAATCTGCTTAAATGGCACGGTGGTTACGTCACCACAAGCGAAGATACCTTTACGATCTGTACGGCAGCGCTCATCGATTTCGATCTCACCAAAGCGGTTTAGATCAACGAAGCCTTTGATGAATCCAGTGTTTGGTACTAAACCAATCTGTACAAACACCCCTGATAAATCACGCTCATGAGTCTCACCCGTGCTGCGATCTTGATAGACGATAGACGATACTTTGCCATCAGTCGCTTTGATCTCTTGTGTCGCTGCACCGGTAATGAACTCAATGTTGGTCTTCTCTTTCGCTTTGTTGATCAGTACTTGGTCAGCTTTCAATTCATCAGCGAACTCAAGTACAGTAACGTGATTGACGATACCTGCCAAATCTAGTGCTGCTTCAACACCTGAGTTACCGCCGCCGATTACTGAGATATCTTTACCCTTGAAGAATGGGCCATCACAATGCGCACAGAAAGCCACACCTTTACCGATATTCTCTTCTTCGCCCGGTACACCAAGCTTTCTCCACTGAGCACCTGTCGCTAAGATAATACTACGAGTATTAAATGTCTCACCAGTGTTTAGGTGAATACTGTAGTTCTCTTCTTCAGTCTCGCCAATTTCTTTAACGCTCACATGCTCTTTTAATGTGATGTTGTATTCAGCCAAGTGCTTAACGAAATTGGTCGATAAATCTGTACCATTGGTTAGCGGTACTGAAATCAAGTTCTCGATATCTTGCGTGTCTTTTACCTGTCCACCGATACGATCAGCAACCATCGTAACTTTTAAGCCTTTACGCGCTGTATAAATAGCAGCAGCCACACCTGCAGGGCCAGCACCGATGATAGTGACGTCTTGCTGCTCTAATTGCTCAGCATCATCTTCTACTTCTGACAATAGATCAGGGAACTGCTCTTGCAACTTCCCGATCAATTTAGCAGTATCGATTAGGCCGTTAGCAAATGGCTTACCGTTTAAAAATACAGCTGGTACACCTTGGATTTTGTTCGCTTCTACTTGCTCTTGGAACAATGCACCATCGATCATTTCATTGCTGATACCATCATTTAATAGCGCAAACTGGTTCAATGCTTGAACGACTTCTGGGCAGCTATGGCATGACAATGACACGTAGGTTTGGAACTGTAATGGCTTATTAAAGCGCTTAACTAGCTTTTGGATACCTTCATCTAACTTTAGCGTATGACCACCGGCTTGCAAAATCGCCAAAATCAATGACGTAAACTCATGACCACCTGGGATACCGCTGAATACGATACCAGTATCGTTTGATTCGCCATCAATGTGACTGACTACTTTAAAACTAATCGCACTAGGCAAACTATCGTCAGTTGCTTCTGCATCAAAGTTGATTTTGTCTGTTGTTCCAGCAATCTTGGTCAAAAAATCTACCAATTCTGCACGTTTTGTATGCGTACCATTACCCAATACAAAGGTAATTGGACGTGTCATGTTTTCGCTATAGCTCTTAACGGCATCTAATAAATTCTGATCTATCATGTTTGTTCCTCATTATGACTGAATATGTAACGGCAGCTGTCATGCCACACGTCTAAATATGAAATAGTTGGTGTTAATAATTTTGTATAAAAGATTATATATAGTGGGCTCATGCCCTTTGATGTGTCTATTATCAAGCGTTTAACGAGTTTCGGCAAGCTGAGAAACTCAAACTTTATGTTTTATAAAACCAATCGTTTATTGCTTTAAATAATTAAATATAAATACATAAACAAATGATAGTGATGGTGCATATTCTATTTTTTCGCTACAATCGAATGGTATGGATAGCAATATGTATTATCAATATCGTGAAATAACTATCTTTATTACCATTAAACTTTCACCCCTTCCAAACAAAGTCTCACCATCATAAGCGTCTTAACCATAACGTGCTTACGCTTATTCTAAGCTTGCACTAAATAACAAGGATGACAACATGACAATGACAGACACATGGCAAGATCACAGTGATATTATCGATGAGCTCAAGCAAAAGGACACGCATTTTGCGAGTATCTTTGACGAGCATACAACTCTAGATAGGCAAATTAATAAGCTTGAAAACGATGTGGTCAAGCATGCCAGTCGCGACGAAGAAATCGAACAGATGAAACGACGAAAGCTACAACTCAAAGACGAGATTTATAAAACTATTGATAAAAATAAAGCACAGTCTCGCGCTTGATATTGCGTCTATACTTAGAGATATGCTGAAAAAATAATACTAACAATACCTATGCTTAAGACGTAAAAAGACCCCATCAACTTATGTTAATGGGGTCTTTATTTGCAGCACTGACTTAAATCAGAGATTTAAGGTACAGCACTACTTTTATCTAAATATGAAATATCTACTTAGATTTTACCAACTAGGTCAAGACTTGGCTTCAATGTGTCGCCGCCTTGTTCCCAAGCTGCTGGGCAAACTTCACCGTCGTTTTCACGAACATACTGTGCTGCTTTTACTTTACGTAGCATGTCTTTTGCACTACGGCCGATACCGCCAGCATGGATTTCAGCGACTTGGATCAAGCCATCAGGATCTACTAAGAATGTACCGCGCTCAGCCAAACCTGCTTCTTCAATCATGACATTGAAGCCACGAGTGATTTTACCAGTAGGATCGCCGATCATTGGGTATTGTACTTTACCGATAGCTTCTGAAGAATCATGCCATGCTTTATGCGTGAAATGCGTGTCAGTAGATACTGAGTATACTTCAACACCAAGGCCTTGTAGCTCGTCATAATGAGCAGCCATGTCTTCTAGCTCAGTTGGGCAAACAAACGTGAAATCGGCTGGGTAAAATAGGAAAATCGCCCAGTTGCCTTTTACGTCTTCTGAAGTGATGGTTTTGAACTCACCGTTTACGTATGCATCTGCTGAAAATTCTGGGATTTCTTGATTGATGATAGACGCCATGGTTGGCTCCTCTATAGTTAAGTAAATTGGAAATTAATTATGTGGTTTTTTCAATTAGCCCTCTAGCTCTCTGGGCTACCTGACAAACTATACGCGAATTCTATGGTTAATCCAGTTAAAAGTTTTTAATGTGATGTTTTGTTTTATTAAACTTGTTAAACTATTATCTCTACATTTTATCATTGGTGCTTAATTGGTAATTTGCTACCTTATAAAGGTTGACCAAACATAATAAATTGCATTAAAAACCCACTAACAGAGATGTTTTATGATTACTTTACGACAACTTGAGTTTGCCCTAGCCGTCGCCAAACATCGTCATTTTAAACGTGCGGCTGAAGATTGCAATATCTCGCAATCTGCACTAAGTTTGGGTATCGCAGAATTAGAAAAACAGCTAGATACTCAGATTTTTGAGCGCAACAATAAACAGGTATTGATTACCCCTATCGGTCAAGACATCCTCACACGGGCGCAGCGAGTGTTTTCTGAGGTCAGCGATTTGACCACGCGTGCTCATAGCCATCAGACGCCGCTTGCCTATCCCATGACTGTCGGTATCATTCCGACGATTGCGCCTTATTTGCTGCCAAAAGTACTGCCTGCGCTGCGTGCACAATATCCAGAGTTCCGTATGACCATCGTCGAACAACAGACAGAGCGTTTGCTTGAACAGGTACGCTACGGTCATATCGACACCGCTATTATTGCGCTACCTTATGCGGTAGATGGGCTACACAGTTTTGAGTTTTGGAGTGAAGACTTCTTTGCTGTATTTCCAAAAGATGACATACATGCCAAGCTTGAGACCATCAATGCTGACGAACTGGCAACTGCCAACCTCATGCTACTTGGTGAAGGACACTGCCTAACTGACCAAACCCTGTCTGTTTGTCATTTCGACCGCGCACAAATGAAATCAAGCTTCTCAGATGCCAGTTTAAACACTTTGATTCAAATGGCACTTGCCAATATGGGCACAACGCTAGTGCCTGAAATGGCGCTCGATCAGCTACACCTGCAAAACCAGAATGCCGTTGCCATACCATTGGCTGAAGACGGGCCGCATCGCCATATTGCCTTTGTCACCCGTCTGAACTATGCGCGTGTCGATGATGTTAGCTTGCTTGGTGAGGTGTTTAATAAAGCATTTAAAGACGCAGTGGCTAACAAAGAATAATCAAACCATTTTTACCACGGTCATAGTGAAAAAATGACATATGAAAACTGTCTCAAATAAGCATGATGAGCTTGGCAAGTGCTTTGCACAGCATTTGTCAACTATGACCAGTGATATCTCGCCAAAGCAAATAGATAGGCTTTGGCAAGATATCGTGACGCGCTATGGTGAACCACAACGTGCTTATCATACACTCAATCACATTGAGCAGTTATTGGTACAGTTTGAGAATATTAAGCACCATCTTGCTAAGCCACATATCATTGCATTGGCACTGTACTATCATGATGTGATTTACGACCCAACACGCTTCGACAATGAGCTAAAAAGTACAGAATTTGCGACAGATGCTTTGGGCCCTTATCTAAGCACAGAGCAATGCCAACACATTCACGTTCTCATTATGATGACGGCTAATCATCAGATAGATATGTTGGTAGACAGGGACAAATATAACGATGCGGCATATCTGTTAGATATGGATTTAAGTATGTTGGGTGCGCCTTGGTCTGCATATGAGCAGTATGCAAAGGCGATACGTCAAGAATATGCACACGTCGCCGATGACAGCTACCGTGATGGGCGTACTGCAGTGTTACAAGGGTTACTAGCGCATCCCAAACTCTATCTGACTGACCATTACTATGAGCAGTTAGAAACGCAAGCTCGAGATAATATTAAGCGCGAGCTTACTTTACTTGCAGCTTTATAAATAGCTCACTACCTTGCCGTGCTGGATGTGAATTATAGCTGGGCTGCATAATATCGATATCAAAATGACTTTGAAAACGCTGTTGGTACTCTTCCTTGCTGCCGCCGAATGGTGGCTCTTCCCGTCCAAAATCTGTGTCGAATAACAACCCAACTAATTTGCCTTGCGGCTTTAACAGCCTTGTCATCTGTTGCACATATTCATCACGGCGTGATGGATTAATCGCACAAAAAAACGTCTGCTCAAGTATCCAATCAAATTGATACTGCTCAGCTGACAAACTAAAAAAATCTGCACAGATCAGGCGCTCAGAGGGGAAGTTAGGATAACGCTCTGCAAATGTCTCAATCGGTGCAGGGGCAAAGTCAACTAACGTGACATTGGTAAAACCTTGCTCATATAGATAGCCCACTTCATAGGCATTGCCTGCACCTGGCACTAATATCGCTTGATCTTTCGCGCTCTCAGGTAACTGGTCAATATAAGCTTTGAGCGGTGGCGATACCTGTCCCATATCCCAACCGATGCTGTTCTTCTCATAACGCTGCTGCCAAAACTCCGCTTGGTTGACGTTTTCCATATGACATCCCTGTATATAAACCTATTGTTTAAACGAAACGATTTGTACCGTTATTCCTTATCATATCAGGCTTATTCAGACGTGTCCCTATTTTAAAAAATGATGATGAAAATAGGAGTTATTGCTCAGCATAATGAAAGTGACGCAGATGATATTGAGCTATTTACGAGGGCTAGTTAGATAGTTAGATGATACGTTTAATCCAGCTGCCCTGTCTTGCCCGCTAGGATATTATGCCATTGCAAATAATCTGGCATCGCTGTCGCAACCGTTTGCCAAAACGCTCGGCTATGGTTGGCATGATGCAAGTGGCACAGCTCATGAACGATTACGTATTCGGTGCATTCGATAGGATAGGCAGGAAGATAGACTGATAGCCAAATTCGTTTTGCGCGCGTGTTGCAGCTGCCCCAACGCGTGTGCATTTTTTTTAATCTTACTTCATTGGCATAAGTGCCAACGATTGGCTGCCACTTTTCAAATAGTGCAGGTGCGACTTCGGAGAGTTGTTGCCGATAGTAGGTGATTTTTTGATCGGGACTGAGCGTAAATGATTGCGCTGCACCCCATAATAAAACTGAATTATTAGCAGTTGAAAAGTTTGACGACGTATTCTGTCTACGTTTGTATTGCTCTAATACTTGCGGGTGATTTGCAATAGCCCAAGGCACCCGCTTAGCAACAGCATGCAACATTTGTGATGCGCTGACATGCATCGGTGCAGATACCATCAACGTATGGGGCTTTAAGCGAAAATTGATATTTTTAACACGCTTTTGACTGATATGTAGCTCGATGCCTGCTTGTGCAAGCTGATGTCTGACAGTATCTAAATTGGTGTCTAAGCTAATGCTCTACCTCCTTGGCTGACTATTACTGTCATTCTAGTGATAGTCATTATTAATCACCATGCCTGTTCGTCTGTCGCTCTTGTTGAACATCATGGGTCACAGTGCTTGCAAATGGTTGTCAAACGACATCATATGCAGTTGACTGTCTTTGATAATCCGCTCATGAGTTTCAACGTCGTTTACGTCCAACTTTACTTCAGGCAAAACATTTACCCTTAACGCTGTTAACTGACCTTGACCATCACTAACGATAAAACCTGTCGGCTCGGCATGTTTATCAATTTTACTCATTGAAGCACTAGAATTAGCTAACACCGAAGCCCCTGCACAATCTGGCAGACTTATATCATCAATCAGTTTGCGAGTACGCAAATCATAAATCGCCGCACAGCCACCTATCGGTGTAGTCACGCAAAGTAGGTTACGCTCACTATCCACTGCCACGCTAGCGATATATTGGTGAAAACGTTGCCATTGATTGTTTGGCATGGTCAGTGGGGTCAAGCTGGCATCACCACGTTTATGGGTCAATACCAATGGGACATTGATATGTTTTTCACCTTGGAACTGAATACCGATCATGACAGTGCCGTCATTGTGCATGGCTAAGTGGCGCACACTCATCTGATTGTGTTCGGGAGTCACTTGCTCAAGCAGGGTGCCATCATGACGATTCAGATAAACCAGTGAGGGTCGCATGGTATCTAGATTTAGCTCTTCGCGTGAGGCCTGCTCGGTTTTGATACCACCGTTTGCAATGACGAGCGTTTCGCTATCAGGATGCATAATCAGCTCATGCGGGCCTATACCATATGAGTCAAATTCTGCTACTTTTTGATAAGCATCATTGGCATCATAGATACCAATTTTACCTGCCAAACTCACTGTGTCGTTCTCGGTTACGTAGAGCAAGCTGCCATCTAAGCTATAGCAAGCATGACCATAAAAGTGACGGTTTACATCAGCTTTAATCGCATATTGAACTTGCCCATTTGATGTATTAAGCACCCAGAATTTTTCGCTTGGACGACGACCCATGACGACGACATCACGTTTTTGATCGACATTGCTATGCTGAGTTTGAGCTTCAGATACATTGACAGATACAGGCTGAACAACGATGTCATGGACGCGCTCAGGCATAGTCGTCTGCCAAACGATTTGTCTGTCAGCATCAATACCTATCACACCAAAGTCATGCTCATTTTGGCTTGATGAGGTCTGATCTTTTGGCATGGATGCGACGCCACTGACCCAGCTGACTGGGCGCGCCAGCATCGTTGTCGTATGCATGACAGCAAAGTCAGGCGTGTTACTTTTATCATCACCTACAGCATGATAAGCCTGCTTCCATGTTGCCGCTGCTTGCTCACAAGCATAGCGCAAGCGCGAAAGCTTCGGCGTTGAAACAGGTGCCGCATGTAATGCCTGCAACTGTGTACAAATACCATCTACATAATCTTGTAGACTGGCATCTGGATGCTGCTGCTTACGATAACAATGGTGAATACCGACCAATGCTGCCGTACCCACTGCTGTCAGCACTGAAGTCGTCAAAAGCTCATGAGCTGACGAAGTTGTCCCAGACCGATTAGACCTATTTAACTGGTCATGAGTCTGGGCTGCTGACACTGCTGTACTCGCTTCGATAGTAGACATTGTCTAATCGCCATCAGTGCTATTGAAGCCCACGCGAATACCAAGTGCTGGGATTAACTGGCGCTTAATCAGACGAGTGACATCAGTCAAATGATCGTATAACGCTTGTTGGTCGTCCTTACTAGCCTCTGATAAATCTTCTGGCATTTGTGCTAATAATGCGGTTGTATCAGCCAATGCAGTTGATAGATTATCCGAAACTTTGTTTTCGTCATTGCTGCCAAGAATAGCCGTCAATACAGGGTCAGTCATGGCTTTATTAATCGTATCTAACTTAGCATTGATGATAGCGCGGCTTTGACCAGCAGTAGCAGCAGGCAGATGACCTTTTGCCTTACCTGTCAGACCGAGTGGCTGATCAATGGCATTAGACTTCATGGTCTCAATCAATGACAGTAGAGAGTTAATCCACTGATTTAGACCTCTATCGCTCTCTGCTGTTTTGTCTATCGCCAATAAATCAGTCGCGTTTTGCTGCCAGTTTTTCTCGATGTCTTTTAGACGCGTACTCAACGCACTACTGGCGCTAATCACGTAAGCACACTGACCGGCGTCTAGACTTTCATTAGCAAACAAAGCTTCTTCTAACCCTGGCACACCCTGTACGATAGCGCTCTCGCCAGCAAGTTGTTCTGGCGTTAGTTTTGGATTGGCAGCGATTAAATCAGCCACGCCACTGTGTACGAGTCCGCGCTCGTCAGGATAGTAGTTGATGTATAGATTGCTCATACTAGCAGTCGCAGGACCAAAGTTGACCATCTCAGCACTTGACCATGCTTGTGCCAATACTAGCCACTGTGCACGTAATGCTTGTAGCTCATCCCCACTTACTGGCGCTTGGGTACAATGCTTCTGCGCCAACTCGTTCAACAGATCGCTTTGCTTGGCTGCATCAGCATACGCAGGAATCACGATATCGTCTGCCACATGCGTCAAGTACGTTTTTGCAGTCTCAGGGCTGATATCTACTGCAACGATTTGCTCAGTACTTTCTTTGCTGTTTTCTACTGAGCTGTCAGTAGCTGCACTGTCTTGCACAACTTTTTGGCTGTCTACATCTGCAGTTTTGTTGTCATCGGCAGGTTTGACACAACTGATCAGCAGTCCAGCACTCAATGCAGATAGCGCCATTGCCAAAGCGTGGTTTATTTTCATAGGTTTCTCGGTAATGTTGTAGGTAGTAATTTATAGCGTTTTATACTGGTCTTATAATAGCGACTTTATTACAATGATTTTATTATAGCGACTTTAGGAACGCATTAAGCTCTGCGCGACCTTGTTTATCTAATTTCAATACTTGTTGCTTTTGCTTTTCGGCTTCTCCGCCATGCCACAAAACAGCTTCCATCAATGTACGGGCACGGCCATCATGCAAAAACGTCGCTTGAGGATCAACTGTCTGCGCAAGCCCTACGCCCCAAAGTGCTGGTGTGCGCCATTCATAAGAGTTGGCTAAAAACTCAACTTGGGCATCTTTTGGTGGTAGTTTGCCAGCAATCGTACGATCAGCGAGATCATCGCCCATATCGTGCAATAGCAAATCTGTGTAAGGATAAATCACTTGTCCATGCTGCTCAAGATGATCATCGTCGGTTTTTGGCAACTGATATCTTGGCGTATGACAGCTTTGACAACCCATGTCATAAAAACGCTTTTTGCCAGCCAGCACAAGCTTATCATCTGCATTACGGCGATGCGGCACTGCTAAATTGCGAGTATAAAACTCTACAAATTTCGCTACCTCATCGTTTACTTCAACGGGTGATTTACCATTGCCCTGTTCATCAGCACCTGTCGCTGCATCTAGGCATGCGGTCTGCGTTGGCATACAGGATTCGTTAGGACGGATGTTCGACGTCAGACCCATGTCTTCGTTAAAGGCACTTTGGTTTTGGGTGATAAGTTTGGTTTGACCCGCTTTCCACCCAAATCGTCCAAGCGCACGCTTGCCCGTTTGTGGATCCGTCACCCAGTTAAATTTACCACTGATATCACCATTACTACTGTCGCTGGCTTGCTTTTTAATGTCATCGTCAGGTATTTGCTCTAGTAGCCCAAGCCCAATCATCGGTAGCGCCACACGCGGCGATACCATCATGTCATCGTCAAAAGCACCGTAACCAGGTTTGGTCAAATTAAACGTTGGCGCACGTAGTGTCTCGACATATCCGTCAGCAAAGGTAACTGGTTTGTCTGTCCATTGCACCGCAATTCTCGCTTCAGCAGGCACGCCCTGAATACCGCGATCTTGTAGCTGGCTACCATACATAGGATGAACCACCTTTTCAATTAGCGAATCCTGTAGCTGCTGACGTTGCTCATCGGTCGTCGCTGGCATAGACAGACGAATTAATAAACTATCAGCATCGTCATCGGCAGTCATCGGCGCGTGACCGCGCCCATCTTTGACATGACAGGACTGGCAAGCGGCTACATTGAATAATGCACCCAGTCCATCACGACTATCAGTACTAGCAGGTGCAACGACCCATGGCTGCTTAAAGAATGCATTACCAATAAAGAACGATCCTTTTCGAGAAGCTGCTAGGTTCGATGAGGGCTTTGAGTAGCTCTCAGCACTGCTAATACTAATACCAGAGTCGCCGCCCTGCTTAATCTCTTGAGGGTCAAAGCTCACCAATTGCTGCATTGGCACGCCTGCTAGTACTTCTATATTTTTGGCATGCTCAGATGACAGCGCTTGGCTGTTTTCACTGCTGCTTTCATTACTTGAGGCCTGCTCTGAAGTGTTATCAGAAACATTGTTAGAAGTGTCGTCAGAAACGCTATCAGATGGTTGACACGCACTGATAGCCATTGCACTGGCGATAATTAGCGCAAGCTTAGAAGGTATATGTCGTAGGATTTGAGTAGCAAGAGGGGAATCAGAGGGGTTAACATAATTGGCGTTCATAGAAATTAATTGCCTTAGCGCTAGAGTAGAACCATTAAAATTTTGTCATACCGTCTCATTATATGTCGTCACAATCATTGCTTATCGACATATAATGAGATGGTAAACCGGCCAATTGGCTTATTTAATGCTCGTAAAAATGCGTTGCCAACGGTGGCTGACAACGCACGTATTATATCTAATCTAAGTATCCAATAAACAGCGGTTGCTGACCTATAACGACTAATAAAACGTCGCAAAGCCAATGAAAGGCTTTTAAATAAGTGCCGCTAGCTTATAGATAAGGACCGCTAGCCTAAATTTTTTCTTAAAATTGTGACCCGGCATCTGCGTCTAGATTATCGATTCCAACTGCTTTTGCAGCGTTTTCGATACTGGCGGTCAGCTCTTGTAAGCTAGTGATACCCGCTTCAACCCATCCACGACGGACGTTTTGTTCTTCAGCAGAGATACCTTCTTGGCTGGCTTGACCGACAGTTGCAATCATCTGGTCAATCTTGATACCGTCTTTTTCGCCTTTTTCAACGATAACGTTAAACGTGCCTTCTACTTTGTTGAACTCAGCAGCCAATTTATCAGCAGCTTCTGTGTGGCCGTTATCCGTCAGATAATCTTTGATACCGTAGCCGCCCACTGTCTTACCAGCGACTGTTGTATAGCTACCATTAAAGACGTTTTGAATACCGCGCGCATTATTGGCATAGCTCAAATGAGTCAAATCACTAAAGCATTCGTGCTCATCTTCGGTAGAGCCAGTAACGAAAGCGACCTGCATACGCTCAGAAGCAAGCTCACCTAGTGCTAGGCTGCCCATTTGATACATAATTTGGCGCAGACCATTGTCATATTTGCGCGCTATCAAATCACTACGTAAGGTATTCTCAGTATCAGGCTGCCACTGGGCTTCCATCGCGGTCAAATCATCGACCAATAGTTGAGTTGCAGCGGTTAAGAATTCCCCGCGGCGCTCACAGATACTGGCATCTTCATTGACGGTCTCACCACTAGTACACTGTCCGGCTTCAGTCGCATAGTCAGTGACTGGGCGATTACCTGCGCCTTCTTTCACGCCATTGTTGTCTTGACCCCACAGCATAAATTCAATCGCATGATAGCCAGTCGTTACGTTGGCCTCACTACCACCGATTTCATTCATTTCTGCGAGTAGCTCAGGTGTAATCGTACTGGTATCTTGCTTGATACTACCGACAGTAATGCTGTCGCTATTAATGATGTTCTCTTGGCTGTTATATTCGCCTTCATAGTCATCACCAACATAATCAATCAGCGCTTCATCAAGTGGCCAAGCATTGATCTGCCCTTCCCAGCTATCGATGCTGTTGATAGCACGTTTATCATTGGCAGTCACAAAGCCTTCATCAAAACGGAAAATCTCAGTTTGTGAATATGGTTGGCGTGCTGCTTTATAGGCAGCCTTTGCAGCATCAAGGTTCTCTTGTGTTGGAGTGGCCACGTAAGTTTCTACCGCAGTTTGTAGCGCTTTAGCAGTGTCCAACGAGTCTTTATAGGCGGCGTGTGCCATATTTGCATAACTGATAATCAATCTATCAATATGTGCTTTTTCGGCAGCAGTCATCTCTGTATTATCAGTTGTCTCTGTGTTTGCTACTTCTGTTTGCGTTTCTGTCGCAGCATTGGTGTCTTCATCGGCTTGCTTTGTACAGCCCGACACCATTAACAATCCTGCAAGTGCAACAGCTAAAGTAGTTGGTAAAAGCTTACGGCTCGTTACTGTGGTAATCGTCATACATATCCTCAAGAAATATAGCAAAAAATTCGTTTTAGTTAAGTAGCCTCAATTATTTTGATAATCAAGCCATGTTACAGCAGGCTATCTTAGCCATGCACATTGACTCTCAGTGCGCACGATAAGACGTTTAATATTGCATTAATAGCAAACACTGACAAATTATAGTGTTATTGATAATCATTATCAATATTTAATTTAATATTAACTTTATCTATCAATACTCAATGTTTTATTCAGACTGAAAACATAAAAAAAGAGCCAGCATATCGCTGACTCTTTTTGAAATATATGTGCTCAAATATCTAGCACATACTTAATAGCTATATAACTATTTATTAGTTATAGCTATTTATTAGTTTACGCTCTGTGGTGCATTAACTGTTAGCTCAACACGGCGGTTTTGACCACGGCCGTATTCAGTGTTGTTGTCTGCGATTGGACGTGACTCACCGTAAGCAACAACGTTTACACGGTTTGAAGCAACACCGCGAGCTGTTAAGTAGTTAGCAACTGAGTAAGCACGATCACGTGACAGACCCATGTTGTAAGATGCAGAACCCTTGCTATCAGTGTGACCAGCGATAGTAATTGTGTTTTGGTTATACTGGTTCATCGTTGAAGCAAGCTTATCAAGCGTTGGCTTGAATGATGAGCTAAGGGTTGCATCATCAAATGAGAACGTGATGCTACCTGGCATAACCAAATCAATGTTACCAGTGGTTGGGTTCTGCTCAACAGTTACGCCTGTGCCAGCCATTTGCTGCTCAAGTTGACGAGCTTGACGCTCCATGTAGTAACCAACGCCTGCACCTAGTGCTGCGCCGATAGCCGCATCACGACCAGTTTTGTCGCCGCCTGTTGCTTTTGAAATAGTTGCACCGCCTGCTGCACCAACTAGACCACCTAGAGCAGCTTTGTTTAGACGCTGTTGTCCAGTGTTTGGATCTGTTGTACAGCCGCTAAGTGCTAGACCTGATGCTACTGCTGCAATCATTAAAGTATTACGCATAATATTTCCTCTTAAGTTTAAAAATCGTGCTTTTTATAAAGATTGTCCATTAATCTTTTTTAAGTACTTATCTACATTCCCTATTATTATGGCAACTACAACCTATCTCTGTGTAATATTTTGTCATACCTATGTATGAGAAGTGCAGGTTATATTTCAATGATTTTATAGGTCAAATTTTCGCGCCTTGCTACCACTAGTCACGTTTACAACCGTACACTACAACATGTTTCTGCTAAAATTATATTGCTGAATTTGTCGGCTTTAAATAGTCATGATTTGAAGCTTTACGTTCATAATATTCCTGACTTGACTAGGACAGATTCAGCGGCATACGGCTTATTATTAATCAGATAGACTGAAAAGGATTGAGCATGCGATTGACATCTACCATTCGAAAAATGCATAAACGTTCGCCTAAATTGGGTAAAGCTGTGTCGCTTGCAACAGCTACTGGTGTCATCGCCGCCAATAGCTTCGGTGGTAGTATTCCTTTATGGCTAATGGGCGTCGGTAAAGTCATTACTGGCGCCTCTATTGCAGACAAAGCCGTCATAAAAATTGCTACTCACTGGATCAGTAGCAACAGTGCCTTGATCGATAACATGTTGCCTCGTAAAGATTGGCGTATCAACCTACCGGACGATATCCATACCAATGGTAAATACCTGCTAGTGAGCAACCACCAATCATGGGTCGATACTAGCATCGTGCAGTATATTGGCGAAAAACGTTTGCCACTTACGCGATTTTTTACCAAGTTTGAGCTGATCTACATCCCTATCGTTGGTCAAGCTTTTTACTTTTTAGATTTTCCAATGATGCGCCGACACTCAAAAGAAGCCATCGCCAAAAACCCTGCGCTAAAAGGCAAAGACATCGAAGAAGCCAAACGTGCCTGCGCCCTACTAAAAGACAAACCTTTTACCTTATTAAATTATTTGGAAGGTACTCGTTTTACCAAAGCCAAACAAGCTCAGCAAAAATCGCCTTATACGCACTTATTAAAACCTCGTGCAGGCGGATTATCATTGGCTATCAGCGCGCTAGGTGAAGATATCGATGGCATATTAGACATGACCATCGTATACCCTGATGGTGTGCCAAGCTATGGGGATCTTTGGAAAGGTAATATCAAACGCTTGGGCGTTGATTTGCGCTACATCGACATACCAGATGCGTTGTTCGAAAGTATCAAACAAGGTGGCTACGAAAATGATGAAGACACAAAAGCTCAAATGTTCGACTGGGTTGAGCAAGTGTGGCGTCAAAAAGATGAACGTATTAGCACTATGTTGGTAGATTTTGAAACCAATCCTAAAACGCAAGATGCCTAACAAAGACGCTCAGCAATACTAAACTGGCTGTCCGTTAAATCTTATCAAATACCAAGCACAGTCTATACAAGCATACTAAGTACTAAATATCGATGTAACAAACGTTAATGTAATAAGTATCGAGCACGAGATAAAAAGTTATTGGACAACAAAATTACGGGTACAAATGTCACAATAGTCATATCTTACTTATGATGCCTACTGTTAAAACAGCCATGCATCATAAGTAAATTTTAATCAAAGATGGGTTGTTTTTTAGCCTTATTCATTGATAATGTGACTAATCATGAACTCATAGATTTTCGATGTCTACTTTGATAGTAAATGGTAGTAAATATCGAATTCTTACCCATTTTTTGTGCCATTTATTACTTATAAGGTATGACTGTGCCCACCTCTACTACTAGCTCGCCGTTAGCTACCGAATCTGTTTTGAGTCAGCCTCCTTATCCAATAAGTGATGAGCCGCCAAGACCAAACCACCCAAAGCCGAGTCGCTTTAAGCTCACTTACGATATCGTTATGATTATTGCGATCAGTATTGATCTGCTATTGATCAGTATCGATGCTATTTTGATGAGCAATTTTAGTAGTAATGCTGCAGAATGGCTAACCATCAGTGAAGCGCTCAATTGGTATCAGAGCACTCTACATGATCCTCTACGCACTGCTGGAGGTTTTTTTACTATCTTTTTAGTCGTTGAGTTGTTATTGCGCTGGGCGATTGCCATCAAACAAAAAGTCTATTATCGCTGGTTCTTTTTCCCATTCGTTCATTGGTACGAAGTATTAGGCTGCTTTCCGCAGCTACGTGCTTTACGACTGCTGCGAGCGGTGGTTATTGGACGACGTCTATATCAGCTTGGCTATCAAGTACTGCCGCAGACGTGGATCAACCGAATCAAGTTCTACATTGACCTACTGTTAGAAGAGCTCTCTGATCGCGTTATTTTGACCGCGATACAAAACTTTCGACAAGAGCTAACCAGTTCAGACACGCATAAATCATTCATCGAGTCGACGATTGCAAAAAATCGAAATGAGATTGAAGCAGCTGTATTGTCTATGCTGCGTACAGAGCTTGCACCAAAGCTGCAGGAATTGGCTGCCTCATCAGGTGGCGGCAGTATATTGGCAAGCGAGATGGGCAATGCTATTGAGGAAGGATTGGCCAACACACCTGAATTGCGCCGCTATCTACGCATGATACCTATCGCGGGCAGCCTGATTGAATCACAGCTGCATCACGTCGGGCACAATATCGGTGAGAACGTCGTAAATGCATTAAACAAGCGACTTTTAGACCCTAAGCGCTTGGATATATTAATGATAGAAATTGCTAGCGGTATTGCGCAAATAGATACTAATAATACAGCGCTAGATACTTTAATTTCTAGTATCATTGATGACAGTTTGACTGCGTTTGAAGCGCAAGTAAAAGTGCAGCAATGGAAGCACCAAGATATACTAAATCTATAGTTTAGCTATCTAATAGCATGATGTAATAAGAGACATAATACCGTGACAGAATTATTTTTAAGGGTTTGTATATGACAGTTTCAGCTAACGATAACCAGACTGCACCAGCGCTAGCTTTCTACGGCAAGATGCTGACGTTTTCACGCGTACAGTTTAGTACAAGCGATCTAGCAGCTATAGAAGCTCAGCTAACTGAAACGCTCAGCAATAAATCGAGCAATATCCCTATCCTTATTGATAGTGACGTTGAGCAGGATTTATCAGCACTAGTAGAGCTGTTATGGGCATGGGGATTGCAGCCTATTGGCGTGGTGACAGGTATGCTTGATGCGCAAGCACGTGAGCAGCGCTTAGCGATATTTCCAGCAGATGGTAAGCGTATTGAGCGTATATTACCAAATAAAAAAGCCCCTATCCCTACCCAACCATCACCAGGAAATGATAACGCCGAAGCAGTTAATGCTAATAGCGTCGATAATGCTTCTACCACGAGCGAACCTGCCACTGAAACCACACTATCTAATATGCCCACCGAGACGTTGGTAAGTACTCAGCATATTACCAGCTTAATCTATGATCAAATGCTGCGTTCAGGACAAAGCCTCAATCACGTTGGTGGCGACTTGATTTTGACCAGTAGTATCAATAGCGGCGCTGAAGCGATTACTGACAATAGCTTGCATGTATATGGCCGTGCACAAGGGCGTCTGGTGGCAGGCGCAACAGGGGACAAAGATGCCCGTATATTCTGCCAAGTCTTTAATCCTTCACTGGTATCAGTAGCAGGAACTTACTGCTTACGAGACAACTTACCTGAGCATGTCATCGACAAGTCGGTGCAAGTGAAATTTGTAGAAGGCGAAGGCTTAGTATTTACTGTGATGGATGAAGTTTAGAACGCCATTAAAAATAATACACCGTGAAGTGACTTTATAGAAAACTAAGGTAGTTAAGCTGCTCTATTCGACAAGCCAAAAACCATAGTTATAACCCTACTAATATTACGCAGAGAGGCTAATTTAGCGATACATAGGTTGTTTTTCTGCTTTAGTATCGAGCTGCTATAAATTTTTGTTTATTTATGCTAGGCTAGCTTCGAAGATAGTGTATATATGTTAGGTGAATAACATGTAATTTTGCTATTTATATAAAAGATATCCCATTGATTCATAGGAGTGTGCCATTGTGGCGAAGATAGTTGTAATCACTTCAGGTAAAGGCGGTGTGGGTAAAACCACGACAAGTGCTTCTTTTGCCGCTGGTTTGGCGTTACGTGGCTATAAAACAGTTGTTATCGACTTTGATGTAGGTCTACGTAATCTAGACTTAATCATGGGTTGCGAAAACAGAATTGTTTATGACTTCGTTGATGTCATCACTGGAAATGCGCGCTTGTCGCAAGCACTTGTCAAAGACAAACAGCTTGAAAACCTGTATATCCTGCCAGCCAGTCAGACACGCGATAAAGACGCATTGACTGACGAAGGGGTATCGGAGGTAATGGCTGAGCTCTCTAAACAGTTTGACTATATCATCTGTGACTCACCTGCCGGTATCGAGCGCGGTGCACAGCTAGCGATGTATCATGCGGACGAAGCTATTATTGTCACTAACCCTGAGATCTCTTCAGTGCGTGACTCAGATAGAATCATCGGTATTCTGCAAAGTCAGACGAAAAAAGTAGAAGAGAACCAAGGGACTGTTCGCGAGCATTTGATTATCACTCGTTACAATCCTGAACGTGCGGCTGCCAATGAGATGATGGATATTGATACTATCTCAAATGACATCCTAAAAGTTCCACTACTTGGTGTTGTGCCTGAGAGCCATTCAGTGCTTGAAGCGTCCAACCATGGCGAACCAGTTATTCATTATACCGACTCTGTTGCTGGTCAATGTTATGAAGACATTGTCGCCCGTTTTTTGGGTGAAGAGCGTCCACTACGTCATATTGACGTGAAGAAAAAGAGTCTATTACAGCGCTGGTTTGGAGGATAATGATGACTAAGAAAAAAGGATTTTGGAGTAGCCTATTTGGTACTGACGACAACAGTAACGCAGGTAGCGCGAATTTAGCAACTGAGCGTTTAAAAGTTATCGTTGCTAGCGAAAACCGATTGAACAATCGATTAACGGTTGATCGTATCGAAAAAATGAAACGTGAAATCTTAGAAGTTGTGAACAAATACGTTAACGGTGTGCAGATTGATGATGTCAATATCAACCATCGTTCTGAAGACAGCTTAGATGTGTTAGAGATGAATATTAATTTGCCTGAGCATAAGAAATAGCATTCTAACAGTACGTACTTTCGCAACGAATAAAAAAAGCCCCAAGTTTGATACTTGGGGCTTTTTTATGTTTATTGGCCATAGACTACTTCATACGGGCAATCAGATTGTCTTTTTTGACAAACTGATGGTATAACGCGGCGGCTATATGCAAGACCGTAAAACCAATAATCATTGGCCAGATAATCTCAGTATGCAAGTTATTGTAAAAACGAGCCAAACTTCTATCTGGGGTCACGAATACAGGGATCTGAAAGATACCAAAAATATCGACTGGTCGACCGCCATATACTGCCATCAATAAGCCAACCATTGGCATAGCAATCAGTATGGCATAGAGAGCAAAATGTGAAAGCTGAGATACGAGCATTTGCCATTTTGGCATAGCTAACGGTGGTGGCGCCTTAGTAAAAACGCGGTTGATGACTCGAGCAATCATCCAGAATAATAAGCTCACGCCGAACGCTTTATGGTATCCAATAAACAGATTGCTATCTAAATTCTCATATAGCAGTATCATTATCCATGTGGTTAACAGTAAGGCTGCACTAATCCAATGAAAAATACGGCTACTAACCGACCACTTTGATACATTCGAGTTGGCATTATTCATGAGTGACTCTACTACCTTTATCAGGAATTATCTCTAATCAGTTTTATAAGCCAGTTAATAACTCTTCAACAGATGAGGTCATTAACATTACTGGCTCACTATTTATAGAATGGAGAATACCTTAAATACAGGTGAGAATCTAGCCATCTAAATCAATCAGGTGATAGGCAATTTTATCCAAATCTGGCACTAAATAGATTTCGTCATCAATCATTACTGTTTGATATAGGTAAGATGAGATGTCATTTTTATCAAAATACTCTTCCCTATCTTTGCCATTGGTAGTACTAAACTGTTCCGGTGTCTCTACATCTTTCACTTCAGAAATTCGTGCTTGCAGCTGACGCAAATCACCTGCCGTCTGTAAGGCAAAACGGTGATCAGTCGTATTACCTTCCAAAACAATCATTTTTTCTGGAGTTTGATTTTGCAGTAGCAAATTAAATACAGCCAAATCTTGTTGTTGCCAATCGTATCTAGAAACCTGCTGCTGGGACTCATTCACACTCAAAATTAGGCTGCTTGGAATGATCCAGTCCGGCTGGTTAGCTGCTGGAACAATAGTAACGTCAAGCATACCGTTGTTGGTAGTCAACAGACTCACAGCCTCAAACGAATGTTTTAAAATTTGTGTCATACGTCACTCGCAATAAGTTAATGTGAATGGCTAGCTGCCCTTTCACCAATGTAATCGGTTAGTTTTTTTGCTAAATCGGTAGGGCTACCAACAAAATTGCAATACCCTGAGTCAATGATAGCCTGAGGCTGACTTGGACATGCGCTCAAGCTCGGATCTTGTGCCCATAATTGACTGTTATTATCTTGGATTAGGTCCAAGTATTGAGAGCCATCATTACCCATACCTGAAAATATAATGTTAATAAGCTCGCTACCATGAACATCACTGGTATTTTTGAGCAGCTGCCCAATTGCAGGCTTATATTCACCATGCCAATCTTGATCCAATAGTATCACGCGACCTGTTGAATCACAGACAACTTGCTTATCAATAGGAACTATCAGACACTCTCCTGCACGTAGCCGCTGTGAAGAAGCGATAATCTTACAGCGCCAGTCATTGTGACGATTAAGTATGCGGGGCAACGTACCAATCATGGCCTGATTGAAATGATGCGCCAATAAAATACAAATTGGCAGTGTGGCTGGCACATTATCTAAGAATTCTTTGACCGCGCTAGGACCGCCCATAGAGGCACCCAAAAATACGACATAATGCCAGTCAGTATCAGCACTCTTGTAAGCTGGAGCATCTACTAGTGTTGGCAAGTCAAGCAATTGAGCAAATTTACGCTTTAACTTACGCTGCCATTTTGCATATTCTTGTGATTCGTTTAGGTACGGAGCCTGACTGAAGCCCACCAGTACTGCTGCTGGTTTGGATGCCACCGTCGCTATTGCCACACTGTCATCATAATCACTGTCTATCAGCCAAATATCGATAGCTGAATTAGAAAGCTCACCTGTTTCCTGCCACTGTGCTCGTGACACACAGCCGACTAGCATAAAGCCGAACCCACGTACCGTATCTGAAAAAGCCATGCGCTGGCGATGGTCTTCTGCCACCACCATCACTTTAATATCGTTTCTATTTTTTTTTCGCAGCGCTAAAACACGTGCATTATCCTTCATTAGTCAGGCTGACCCCTTCACCTAGTAATTTTTGCATTTTATCAAGCAGCTCTTTTTCTTGGAATGGTTTACCCATATAGTCATTCACACCAATCTCTAAGGCACGCTCACGATGCTTTTCGCCAGTACGTGACGTTATCATAATAATCGGAATTTGCTTTAGACGACTATTATGTCGGACTTGAGTGGCGACCTCGAAGCCGTCCATACGAGGCATTTCGATATCAAGCAATATCATGTCTGGTGTCATATCTTGCAATATCTCAATTGCGTCAATACCATCTTTAGCGACTGCCACATTGAACCCTTGGCGCTCTAAGAAACGTGAGGTTACTTTACGTACCGTCACGGAGTCATCGACGACTAGAATGGTAGATTTAGACTCTATATGTCCTCTTTTAGCATCAGCAGCTTTCGTAATATTCTTGACCAATTGCGCATTACGCATAAGGGCAATCAAATCTAAGATGAGCATGACCGAGCCATCACCCATAATAGTAGCAGCTGAAACCCCTGGAATATTTGATAACTGTTGGCCTAAAGGTTTGACAACAACTTCTATGCGCGAACCTGCAATCTGATCCACTTGCAAAGCGATATTCTGTCCAGTACGGTTTTTAATAATGATAAGCGGTAAGCTGGTATTGGTATTTACCACCAACTCATTTAACTTATTGCCTGATAAAATTTCATTTAGATAACGTACTCGATACTCAGTGTCTTCAAAATTCAATGTGGCATCATTTGATTGATAGTAGTCATAGAGCTTCTCTGGATTCATTCGAACCACGCGCTCAATCTGTACCAATGGAATCGCATAGTAGCGATCTGCAGCACGAACAACCAACGCGTCAGACACGGCTACCGTCAGTGGTAGACGCATTGTGAAACTTGAGCCTTTACCCAACTCTGAAACGACGGATACCGCTCCACCTAGTTGACGAATTTCACTAATAACAACGTCCATACCAACGCCGCGTCCAGAAATCTGAGTCACTTGCTGACTAGTACTTAATCCAGCGTTGAAGATGTATTGCATAATATCAAGGTCTGACAGACTATTATCATCTGCATCAATTAGACCCTGAGAGATGGCTTTACTACGTACTGCTTCAACATCAATACCTCGCCCATCATCTGTTAATTGAATGACGATTTCACTACCTTCACGACGGACCTCAAGTGTGATACGACCGCTACGCTCTTTGCCTGACTTCAGACGGGTTGACGTGGTTTCAATACCATGGTCGACAGCATTACGTAACATATGCTCAAGCGGTGACGTAATGCGCTCTAGGATGGTTCTATCCATCTCGTCATCAGCATTAACAATGGTCAATTCAACAGACTTATTAAGCTCGTTAGCTGTTTGACGTACGATACGTTCAAGACGTGGTGTCAAGCGTGTAAATGGCACCATACGTGAATTCATCAAACCGTCTTGCAGTTCCGTCTGGGTACGAGATAACTGTAGCAGCAGGCTTTCGCTATCACGTGTCTTTTCTAATAATGTATGATTAATATCAACCAAATCTGAGGCCGACTCTGTTAAAGATTTAGACAGCTGATTCAAAGATGAGTATTGATCCATCTCTAGAGGGTCAAAGTCTTCATTATCGATGAGTTCCTCATCTATTTGAGATAGAATCTGTGCTTCTAGCTCGATCTCCATACGACGTAGCTGATCTGCCAAACGTTGTACTGTCGTACCCATCTCTTCAATACTGTTTGTTAGACTACTGATACCCATATCGATACGAGCACGGTTAATCGCTGACTCACCAGATAAATTAATCATGTGCTCAATTAAACCACCCGAGATACGAATCATCTCATTGCTACTAGCGCTCTGATCTTCCTCGTGAGTATCTCTAAGCATAGACGGCATTTCACTGATATCTTTTGCAAGATACTGCAAATCTTGGTTTTCTTTGGCAATCAAGATTGCTTCACGCTGGGCTTGTAGAGACTCTTTAGGTATCGTTTTTAGGCTATCAGGGTTTCTACCAAACTGCTCCAACGCTTCAATTAACAGCGTAGGCGTCGGTGGATTAACATGTTGTTGAAGAATAAATACTGCATCAGCCAGCCAGTCATGACTTGCAACCAGCAACTCTAATACTTTTTTGGTGGCTGGACGTCGATTACTGACAAAATCCGTATAGACCGACTCCATCTCGTGCGCCAAATCAGCAATACCAGAGGCAGTGACCATTCGTGCGCCACCCTTTATGGTATGCAAGTCACGTTGGAGCGCTTGTAACGCTGTGGTATTACTCGTATCTTTTAAGAACAAGTGCAGATACTTATTACGATTGGTAAGCTCTTCTGCTTCTTCTAAAAATACCGCTAATATATCAGGATCAGGCAATCCATTGGCCCATGATTGCTTAATCATGCTATCCAGACTTAGGGTACTCAATGCCTCATTATCACTATCAACAACATTGGCAGCAATGCTACGCTCTGTAGGTTCAAAGTGATTTTTTGGTACTGGTATGACTAGATCGACTACCTCTGGTAACGTTTTTGCTTTTTCAAGCTGATGCAACTGTTCAATTAGCTCTGGAGTAAAGAAAGATTTCTTATGACTCACAATATGCATCACTTGTAGTGACATCGTATCTTGCACCATTTGCATGATTTCAAGCCACTGCGCGGTTGGCGCTCTTCGGTTCTCTACAAACGACTCATAGACGCTTTCTGCTTCGTGGGTTAAATCACCAATACTACGGATACCGGCCATCCGTGCACCGCCTTTAATCGTGTGCAAATGACGCTGTAGAACTTTCAGCGCATTGATATTGGTGATATCGGCACGCCATTTATTGAAGCTTTCATCTAGTGCAGTATCAAGCTCTTGTGCTTCTTCTAAAAATATCTCTAATAGCTCGATATCAGTATCAATGGTTTCGAACTGTAGCTCAGTTGCTGGAACAACTCTAACGGTGAAGCCAACGTCCTCGTTCTCATCCCTTTCTTGATAAATACTCTGTAGATCATCAATGACTTGTTTATCTATTTTTAAGGAGGTACTTCCAGCTAAGGCATCGAACAAGCCAATCAGCTGAGCATGACCTGCATGCAATATCGCTTGAATGTCTTGATTTTGAGCTTTATCGATATTATTACTCAAATAACGATACGCATTACCCAGCTCATCTAAAATCGTGACAAATTTTGGAAATGCTTGCGCCTTTTCCATGAGAGAGGCTATTTGAGAGATTTGCTGCTCTATATAACTTTGAATATGCTCTATTTCAGTATGATTCAACGCATCATCTAGTTCCCACTCAGCATCGAGCAACGTATCAATATTACTGTCTAATAACTCTTCTATCGTCGGTTTATTGTTTGTCATGACAGTAGTGTCATTAGCCACGTATTGCCCATCAAGCATGGCCTGCAATGACGCTATATCATGCTGACTCTGCGACCCATCGTCCTCTGTTGATACATCGTGCTGCTCTATATTTTGCTTATAGTTATTTAGATAACCCTCTATTAATGTGGCTGACTGGGCTAACGCTGCTAAGTGCTGAGCATTCATGCCTATATCTTGTTGTTGTAATGACTCCAAGCTATGCTCGATGGTCGCACTGACTTCGCTGATAGCGGCCAAAGCACTAGAACCCGAAGCACCGCGCAAAGTATGAAATGCGCGTACGATTTCATCTGTGATTTCTATATGATGCTGTTCTCTATTGTCTTTGACAAACTGTTTGATACAATCAAGCAGCTCTTCTGCTTCATCAATAAAGATCTTACAAAATGCTTTTTCTTCTTCAGTTTGAGGGGTAAGAACAACCGCTGCCTCTGCCATTTTTTCATTGACCGAATGAAAGGTCTGTAAGGTAGAGTCTATAGCTTCATTACTGTTGTCATCATAAGCATTGCCAGTCTTAGCCGTATCAGACCACGGCGTCTTTTCTTCCATCTCATCTATAGAACTATCTATTGATTGTGCAAACAAAGCAGAGTAGCTAAATTCACTCCCCTGCTGTTTGCTATACGCATCAGCACACGCAATCCACACTGGAACAACAGCTGGATAGTCTTGAGTACCCTGTTCAAATGCTATGAGCATATCAGGATAAGCTGCCAGTACATCTGTAATCAACTGACGCATATCAGCTGAGATAGCGACACTATTATCTAAAACACGGTTAAGCATGTTTTCTATAGACCATGCTAGTTCAGCTGTATAGTTAGCGCCTACCATGCGGCCCGAACCTTTCAAGGTATGGAAACCACGGCGAATATCTTTCAAGCCCTCTAGATCGGTCGAATTTTTCTGCCAGCTTTCATACAACGGCACAATTTCTGCCAATACTTCATTGGCCTCTTCTATAAATATCTCTTTGATATCAGGATCTGCATCGTCGGCATCAGCTGGTAGTTGATCAGTCTCTCTAATAAAAGGTACAAGACTTTCTGGAATATCTAACGTAGATAGATATTTATTAATATTTGCGTCTTCGTTATTCGAGTCAGTAACCAATTCGGTACTATCGTTATTAGAGTCGTTATCAACATCATCAATTTCTAATAGCGATTTTTCTAATTCTACATCCTCTGACATAAACTCTTTGGGAGCAAGTTCAGCTGTCGTCAGTCCAGTGTTGACCGGCTGCTGACTCATAAGATTACTACTTTGTAAAATAGTAATAGCAGGATCAAAGCTTGGTGGTCGCTGCGCTGAAAAATCTGCTACCAATGCTGGTAGAATTTTTGTGGTATCAACCACTAGATTTACAACATCATCTGTTACTGGCAATGTTTTATCTAATAAACGATTGAGTAGGTTTTCGATTGACCATGCTATCTCGCTGATACTAAAGGCACCAACCATACGACCTGAACCTTTTAGAGTGTGAAAACCTCTACGCACTTCAGTCAATGGTGTTAGATCTTGTGAGTCTTGCGCCCAGATAGGAAGAAAATCTTCAAGATCAGTGATAATTTCGGTCACTTCTTCAATAAAGATATCGTGGACATCTTCATCTGTTTCAAAGTTATCAGGCTTCACGTGTTCACGAGCCTGCTTTAGTGCATCACTTTCAGTATTGTTGGACAGACTCAACTTATCTTGTTCAACTATATTTGCATCGTCTATATTGATAATAGGGTTAATTTCGCCACTATCATCATAACGTACAACATTCGTCGCAGCTGGCTCTTGAGCGAATACAGTTTCATTAAGCGTTGCTGGTGATTCGATATCAGTATCAAGAAGCTGTGTTGCTCTGGCCGTATGTGTATTTGCTAAAGTGAGCAACTGCTGGTCGAAAACCTGCTGCGCAAGATAATCAAGTAATAGCTCAATAGACGTTAAGCTCTCAGCCAACGCCTGCACCAAACTCCAGCTCGGGGTAGTAATATTACGAGTAGTTAACTGTGTAAATAAACTACCAATATCATCCATAGTATGACGAATTTCTGGCAATTCCATATCGTCAAAGGCTTGACCAATACTGGTAAAATCAGTAGACGCTGGTAATAACCCAATATCTTGGTGTTGTATATAGTCGTTGAAGTTTTGCTTTATCTCTTCTACTGCAATTCGAAGCTCACGTAGGCCATCATCGGTAGGAATAGAGTCATGTTTACCTTTTAATTCTGTCTCGTTACTATTTATCACTTCAGGCACAGTAGCGAAAGAGGTTGCCTCACCAATCTTAAGAGAAATGGTTTGCTCAGTGCTATAAATAGCGTTATATAACTCTTGCAGCTTGCGTTCAATTTGCCACTGCTCTTGCGCAAAACTTGTTTCTGATACAAGAGACTGTTTCAAATCTGCAAGGATTGATTCCACCTGAGACACATAGTAAGTCCAGCCTCGGTTTTTGAGCTGCTCTTTGATATGTTGTAAAGGAGCTACCAAGCTATCTGGATCATCCAGTTTGAAAATAAGCGCATCGAGCTGAGTTAATAATTGCGGTAAAAAACGAGACGCTGTCGTGCTACTTTGAGATACTTTATCCAAAATAGACTGAGTACGTTTGCTACTGTGCGCTAGATAACTCAATTCGACATAGATTGCGGTGGTCAATCTTACAACTATAGTTGAAGGTACTTCATTTGATTGGGCACAAGATTCTATAACTTGATCAAGCTGACCTAATAATGGTGCATAACGCTCAGGAAGTGGCGTTTCGTTTTGGGCCAGATCACTGAGCAATAACTCAGTCAAACACCATAGTCTTTGTAAACCACTATCGTGTGTTGTCTGCCTAAGATACTGGCTAGCTTTTTCTAAGGTACTGAGTGCTGATGAGTGATTTGTATTAGTGATTAGTAATGCTTGTACTTGCTGACGCCATACGAGTAGCAACTGCTGACACTGTTCACTTGTCAAGCTAGCAGTAATTTGTTCTGTAGGTAGGGCGGCTTCAATATTATTGATAATATTTTCGTTATTCGCATGATCGTTTGCGTATTCATGCTGAACGTCACTAACATTTACAAGAATGTCAGTTTCTATATCTCGTTGAGACAAAGCTTGGGTCAGCTCATCAATTGCTCTACTTATTAGACCTCTATGATAGATTCCTGTACGCGCATACTGATTAATCTCTCGTTGTAATAATCGATGAGAGAACTGACCTATACGGCGCTCTTTAATAGAAAAATCGTCACAACTTTGTAATCCTGCGAGTTGACTCAACTTACTAGCAACACCCGCTAATAAGGGAAGTTTAAGTATGATGAGCGCACCACTAATCTGATGATAACTTGATGTCAGTTGCTCATGGTCGATGCTAGATTCACCTAATTGCCAACCGTCAGATATCTGTGCTAACTGCTGATTGAATAATGGTAGCAACCACTGAAATGTCACGATGTCATTGGGCTGGTTTTTCATAGGTTTATCCTAACTCGTCTATGCACTAATTTAGGCACTAATTTTTTGCCACACATTAACCTGTGGGTGCGCAATGCGGCGCATATTTGAAGGACGCCAGAACAACGCCTCACCTGGAGCCAATATAATATATCCCTCTAACGCGCACTGCTCTGATAACCGTGCCAAAATATCACGCTGATCAAATTTACGAAAATATAGCAGCATGTTTTGGCAAATAATCACATTCTGAAGATGCGTAGTGGGTGGTTTTTGTTCAATAATATTGTGTACAGAAAAATTGACATATGGCTGCAATACAGGTGCTACCTGCCAATTTTCTTGCATACTATTAGCCGCTTCTGATGTGCTAGGCTTCAATCTGTTTAATGTACCCTTAGAAGGCAGCGGCTGAACAAACGGCTGACACGGTTGCGGGATTAGAGATTGCTGCCTGTTATCGTATTGCCCCAACCGTGCGCTTTTAATAGCCTCTTCACTGATGTCTGTCCCTAATATGACATAGTCTTGACATCGCTGTGCGGCCAAGCTCATGGCCAGTGACCAAGCTTCTTGTCCACTTGCGCAGCCAACACTCCAAATACGAAACAAACTATCGATGTTGCCTGCTTTATGATGCTGCAATGCATACTTTGTGACAAAGTCGATAGAGGGTCTATGTCGAAAGAAGCGACTCTCATGAATGAGTACTTTATCTAGCAACTGCTGACGCAACCCATCATTTTTCGATAATTGATACCATAATTGTTGAACGCTCAATCCATTCGACATAGCCGTACAGTCAATTGCATTAGCCAGCCACTGTAGCTGTATGTCTGGCAGCACAAATCCAGTTTCTTGCTCTATGTAGTTCTGCCATCGCTGCACATCCAAACTGTCGACTTTCATCAAAGTATTACCCAATGTCAGATCAACTGTATTAAGCAGATGATTTGGCTTATTAACGTTATTTAAGCTAGATAAATCACCTACTATGATTACGGCTTCTTTTTATCACTCTTACAGCAGCAAATTTGTTCAATACGCAGAACAATCAAATGCTGTCAAGCTTGCTCTAAAAGAATAGCTAATCACTAAACGCTTTCTTTCAATGCGCCTTCCGTATCTAACACTTCATAATCTACTAGCTCGTCGTCGTTCGATACCTTAAAGCCTGTTACCGATTCCTGTAGTGCTGCTGCCATTTCACTTAGCTCACCAATAGAACGGGCTGTTGCCATCGTTCCGGAAGACGTTTGTGAGGTAATATCTTGAATGATGTTCATGGTGTGAGAAATATGACCCGCAGACTCAGCCTGTTGTAATGCAGCGTTTGAGATGTTTTGAATCAAGTCAGCCAAAGTATTAGAAACGCTCTGTACTTCTTCTAGTGCTTCACCCGCATCTTTCGCTAAGCGTGCGCCGCGTACAACCTCAGAAGTTGTTGATTCCATCGACATAACTGCTTCGTTGGTATCAGCCTGAATGGTTTTTACCAATGTTTCAATCTGCTTAGTAGCGTTTGCTGAACGCTCAGCCAGACGCTGTACCTCATCAGCAACAACCGCGAAGCCACGGCCCGCTTCCCCTGCCATCGATGCCTGAATAGCGGCGTTCAATGCCAAAACGTTGGTCTGGTCAGCAATATCGTTAATTAGTCCAACGATATCACCAATCTCTTGCGAAGACTCACCAAGGCGCTTAATACGTTTTGATGTTTCTTGAATCTGATCACGAATAACGTTCATACCCTCAATAGAGCGTTGTACAACTTCTGCTCCATTGTGAGAAATAGCAACTGAACGCTGGGCAACCGTTGCAGATTCCGCAGCGTTGTTTGAAACCTGATCAATTGAGACAGTCATCTCATTAATAGCGGCCGATACACCAGCAATTTCTTGTGCTTGGTGTTCAGAAGCTTCTGCCAGTTCAACAGCATTCATCTGCGTTTGCTCTGAAGACTGTGAGACTCGGTCAGCAGTGCTGTTAATAACCAAAACCAACTGTCGTAATTGGTCAATCGCAAAGTTGACTGAATCAGCAATCGCCCCTGTAAAATCTTCTGATACAGTCGCATTAACAGTCAAATCACCCTCTGCCAAATCACCCAACTCATCAAGCAGACGTAGAATAGCGATCTGGTTACGTTCGTTTTCTTCTTGGATTTGACGCGCTCGCTCAGACTCAGCTTCTGCTTCTTGGCGACGACGCAAGGTTTCTTTCTCAATAAGTGATCGCTCTGATCCACCACGGTGTTTCAGTAGCTGGTACAAAGCAAACACAATCCCTAATGCGCCGATTGCAAATACAGCCGCTGGCAAGATAACGGATTGATTGAAACTATCGAAATACTGACTTACCGATGATAGCGAATTAACTAGCCAAATCAGACAAGCCAAACTTAATAGAACAAAAAATCCTAACAGTAGCTTCCAAGTACTATCAGCATCTCTGCCATCTGCTGATGTTTTGGACATACCAGCTACAGGTTTTTTTATCACATCACTCATCTTGCGTCTTCCTTTCAAACAGTCATCAAAGTCTAATTGTGGCTGACTTTGACAATCGTATTGTTATCTAAACAATGATTAGCAAAGCCTGTATAAATGCTGACATCGAACCCCATTATGTCAGTCACTATTTCTCTATCGTTACTCAATAGACAGGTATTTTATAGTTGATGGCTATATCGCAGCATCTGAATACTGAGGATCCTGTGCGAGCAAACTTGGCATAAATACATACCAGTCTTGGTCGTTTTTGAAAAACTTGCCATGGTTATAGGGCGCAAATGGCGACTCTGGATCTATGGCTTCTGGACGATACTGTTCTTGTGTGAACTGTTCGATACCAAGTACTTGATCAACCAGCAGTCCTGAAAAGTTATTGTCATAATCAATGACGATAACTTTTCGTTGGCTCATTTGTGTCAAGCGACTAGGTACTTGCAAAAAATGCGACAGATCTGTCAAAGGTAATAGTCGCCCACGAATGTTAGCAATACCTAGCATCCATGGCTTTACTAGAGGTAGGCTAGTATATTCTGGCATAGATAATACCTCTGATACCTGACCCATAGGGGCAACTAAGCGCTGCCCACCAATTTCAAATACCACACCTTGCCAATCAAACTCTTGGCCACCGCGGCGACCGCTTTTGCGCGCGCGTGCCAAATCTGCTAAACGCAGAAGCTCAATAAATCCTCTAGAAGCCACAAGTTACTCCATCACTTTGCGAATCATATTGACCAATCCACTTTCATCAACTGGTTTGTTCATATATTCTTTAGCGCCTTGACGCTTGCCCCAAACTCTATCTGTTTCTTGGTTTTTGGTACTGATCATGATGACAGGGATATGAGCAGTGGTTTTACCGCGGGTAATCTTGCGCGTGGCCTGAAAACCATTCATTTCAGGCATTACCACATCCATCAGGATTACATCTGGTAAATGTTCAGCTGCCATCTGGCAACCCTGCTCACCATTGGTCGCTTCCAACACTTGGAAGTTGTTTTTGGCAAGCATATCGCGAAATTTCGCCATTTCTGATGGCGAGTCGTCAATGACTAAAACGGTAGTCATAGGAGGTTCCTTTATGTTCTAAAATATCTATGAAGATATATTGATATATGGTTCAGATAAAATGATTAAAAATAGCACTTATAAATCTACTGGTAGCGATTCTTTAATCATAGTTATTCAGTATTGAATAATCTGGAGCGATAATATCAATCACTCCCTGTAAGTCTATATTTATTCGATTAACGGTACTGATTAATAGCATCAAAAAGTTCATCTTTACTAAATGGCTTTGTCAGATACTCATCAGAACCCACAATACGACCACGTGCTTTATCAAATAAACCATCTTTAGATGACAACATAATTACCGGTTTATTAGCATAATCAGGGTTATTTTTTATCAGCGCACAAGTCTGATATCCATCTAGACGTGGCATCATAATGTCGACAAAAATAATATCTGGATTGTTATCTACAATCTTCGCTAACGCATCAAAACCATCGATAGCGGTCACTACTTCACAGCCCGCTTTTTGTAATAAAGTTTCTGCAGTACGGCGAATGGTTTTTGAATCATCAATTACCATTACTTTTAAACCTTCAAAATTATTTTCCATTCTCATTGTCCTGTAAACGACTATTTGTTCGTAACGCTATCTAGCAATACAAAGTTTGCTTGGCTATTTTAAACTTTTATATCATCTATTGTCAGATCGATATAAGTACCTATATTTGCATTGTCTGCGTTGAAATTTGTGATAACAGCGAATCTTCTACAATTGATGCCTAATGACTAATCGCGGTATCAATATAACGTACTATACGCACTTTATTATTAATCTTACAAAATCTAGCGTTATTTAAGTGCCTTGGATAGGTTAACTTACCCTTCAAATATCTAATAAAAAAGTCAAATATAAAAATTATTCCAATTAACTATAAATCCAATTTTAAACATATAAATAGATTGAAATGTGAATAGAAGGCAGCGTTATTATAATTCTGTATTGTATATAACTGGCAATGATATTACTGAATAATTTTCATTTGTAATAAAAATGTATCAATGTATTTTATAGTGTTTGTTTTAGCACAGTTATTATTGCTTTTCCAGTAATTAGCAAAATTATGTTCGAACTCATTAGTATTACAAATAGCTGTTCTTATTTATTAAAGCTATAACTTCAACTCTTCTCAATACTGAGTTATCAACTTTCTTAAGTTTAGTAAATATCTTACAGTCGTTCCACCGCGTTACAATTCACTATATAATAATATGACGATTACAATGGTGACTGCTATGACAGCTTCTAGACGTTTAAGAAAAATCCTCTATTTATTCAGCGTACTATTTATCGCAGCTTGTCAGCCGTCACCTGTAAATGAATCGACTGTTACTGACACTGAAGCAGAGACCGCTGACACGCCACTTATCATCACAAGTGATAGTGTCACAATGACGCCAGAACATATCTTGAGTATCAAACCTTCAAGGTATCAGCCGAGTCTCGGATTACAAGGTAATATCGAACCTATCAAGCAGACCACATTTGTTGCGGTACATCCGATTCGTATAGAAAAAACACTGGTTAGTGAAGGTCAATGGGTAGAAAAAGGCACGCCACTGCTTGTCTTTAGACGTACGGGCACGGCTAGCAAAGCTGAAGATTTGAAAAAGCCTGAACAAGGTAATTCAGAATCAGGGGGTACTAATCAAAACAATCAAGAAGATACGCAAAACTCTGATGCTAACTCCGCACAAGCTGCGCCAGACGCAGATATCGCTGTTGTAAGAAAAACTGACAGTGATAAAACGTTAGAAGCAAATTCTGCGATAGATACTGATAGCAACATCACTAATCAAAATGCAGACATTAATACGGCTAAACAAGATGCGCAGTATAATTCGATTACCATTCATGCTAGTTTCTCAGGGCGAGTAGAAAACTTATCTGCTGATGCAGGACAACAGTTGGCGGCGCGCGCGTCTCTACTACAGATCAGTGACGAGACCAAGCTGCACTTTATGGCTACCCTGCCTATACAAGCAAAACCACAGCTCTCAGTTGGTCAAACAGTCAACTTTACCGCCGAAGGTATCTCAGACAAGTTTACGGGCCAGGTCAGCAAACTGGTATCGACCAGTCAGCCCAAAAAGCTCTTGGTCTATGTTAATGTCATTGATAACGAAGTAAGTCGTGATAAGTTATTACCAAATATGAAAGTCACAGGCCGCGTCAATTATGGTCAAATAGATGTCGGTACTATCGTACCTAAGCGCGCGCTACATGATGTTGATCTGACAGAGTTGCAAACTCCTCCTTATATGCCGCTACAACCATTGACTGCAAATGTTTGGATAATCGGACAAGATCAGCGTTTAACGCGCCAACCTATTGAGGTAGTTGAATACGACCCTACTACGCAGCAGTATTTAATAGCTGGTGTTAGCAATGATAGCTTGATTTGTTTGGCCGACTTACCTGTTGATTCTAAAGGTAAAAAAGTTATTGTGTCATAATAGCTTATGCTGACAGTTACATTACGCAGAAACATTAACAAAGCTTCTCTTGTTTTGTAACAGCATAATTAGGCAATATGACCCTACTATATAGCATTATCCGAGTATTGAAATACGACTCATATTTAATTATGCGCTATTCTTTATATTTGAAAACATAGAGGCTGAGGTTTAACTGTTTATTATTTCCAACAGCTCATCATTACCGAAAACGTTATATTTTTATAAATCACAATAACAATTAGAGGACACTCCATGAGTAAGCAGATTTTATTGATTGAAGACGATCCAGATTTGGCTGAGCTGATCAGCGATTATTTGACCATGAACTACTATGATGTGCATCATGCTGGTCTTGGTCAAGAAGGTCTCGACTTATTAGACACCAAAGAGCGCGATATTGACTTGGTTGTATTGGATCTTATGCTACCTGATATGGACGGTATGCAAGTGTGTCAAAAGATTCGTGGCAACAAGAACAACATGACCAATAAAGTGCCTATTATTATGCTAACCGCAAAAGGCGATACAACTGATCGCGTGTTGGGGCTAGAGATGGGTGCTGACGATTATATCGCCAAGCCTTTTGAGCCACGTGAGCTTTTAGCTCGTATCCGTGCGGTTATTCGTCGTCATGAGCAACCAAATCAAGCCGATAGCCAATCAGACAGCTTAACCTTTGGCCGTTTGAGTGTGTTCCCTGATAGTCATGAAGTCACTATCGATGACCAACCGGTACGTCTAACCACGCATCAGTTTCAGTTGTTACATTACTTTGCCACTCATTCTGGCAAGGTGTTGAATCGTGAGCAACTCTGGCAAGCGATGCCAAACGATGACAGCTCAGACAACATTGACCGTGCAATTGACGTACATATTTCGCGTCTACGTGCTTTGATTGAAGACAATCCACGCCAGCCAAAGCGTATTATTACTGTACGCGGCGTCGGCTATCAATTTGCTACTGATCAGGTATGACCATAAAGGATGCCTAATTAGCTGACTCATGGTGTAAACTCTATACCATGAGTCGGTACAAGCGTTTAATAATAGAGATCGTTTAATGCAGCAATTGGGTTTTCGTTCCGTATTTGCCAAACTATTTGCCAGCGTTATGCTGGCACTTACGTTATTTGCTGTAGCAATGGTGCTGTTGACCCAACTTGTTCATGATAAAGATGCGGGTATTCGCTCAGAGATATTAGCCACACAGATTTTGGGTCAAATCGATCCATTCTTGCACGAATTAAATATTTCCATCAGCAAAGACAACCGCTTACAAGCGCGCTTTATGCTAGCGGTGGTCAAGAAAAGCTTTGATATTTTTGATGAATCACTGCAAGCAAAAATGGGGCTATATGACAATGAAGGTCATTTGCTCATGCAAAGCGACAACAGTGATTTGCCGTTAGAATTGCCTGCGCCGCCCTCACTATTAGCGCGCGTCTTTCCCTCATTTGCCGAAACCTCCCCAACCAAGCAAGCCCAAGTTTATAGTAGCACCGGTTATACGCTATTATACGAATCACGCTTGCCGCCTAAAAAACCTGTCCTCTCTGCCGCCCTAAACTTATTTACTGGTACGCTATTGCTGCTGCTTATCATGGCAGGGGTACTTTGGTGGATTGCGCGTACCATTACTTGGCGTATCAATCAGATGAGCCAACAAATGACTCAATTGGGTGATGGTGATTTTACGGTGCGAGTGAATGCGCGTGGTAATGATGAAATCGCTGCATTAGCACGCGGATTCAACCAAGCAGCACAAAAAATTGAACACTTAATTGATGCCAATAAATTGCTACTGGCACATGCCTCTCATGAACTGCGTACACCGATTACACGTATCCGTCTACAGATTGAAATGATGGATATGTTGGCTGGTGCGCTACCAACTGATACCAAAGCAAAGTTCGATAAACGTGCACAAGCAATCAATAGAGACTTGTCAGGTCTTAATGACTTAGTAGAAAGCATATTACTGGTTAGTCGTTTGGATGCAGGTCATGCCTTACAGCAAGTTGAAAACTTAGATTTATACGATTTGGTAAATCAAGAGCGTCAGCATTACCCTGAAGCCACGCTGATTGGTGAGCACATCGTAATAGATGGTCAGTCATCAATGTTGACTCATTTGATTCGTAACTTACTTACCAACGCTATGCTACATGGCAAGCCACCTGTTACGGTATTGCTATACGGTGTTCAGAGCATAGAAGAAGCTGGAACTGTGCCTGACTATCTATTACAAACAGTGCTATGCAGCAGCTTTGTCGATTACAACAGTTTAGACTTTGATGATTATGAAGAAAACACTGATGCCAAGGTAATTGAACACCAAACTGCTAAGCAGGAAGCTACTAGTTCGGTTGATAAAAATAAATCCGAAACGATTGACTCAATAGCAGAGCTACCAACGCCGACTATCTATAAAAACGGTGAAGACATAGCTGCTCGCCACGAGAGCAACGAGAGCAATGATGAAGTCAGTATTGATAACGGCCTTTCAGATGAAAGCTTGATAGACAGTGCTAGCAAACCCCAACCCACTACTAGCGAGTCATCACTACTTGCTGACTATTACAGCTTTACCAGTGAATTAACTGACAGAATTAAGAAAGTTATTTGGAAAGCTGTTCCAGACTCTACTGATCTTGCTAACGATGCTAATAGTATTAATAATACTGACAACGCTGGCTTGATTGAAGTAGCTAAAACAAACTCTATAAGCAACGTAGAAAGCGCGAATGCTGGCACTCTCGTCGATAATAGCGCTCAAAAATCAGATAAATCTATTACTGATACCGCTACTAAAAATAACGGATCAAACAATACGAAAGATGATGCCAAATCTAATAGCTCAAATAATGAGAACTCAAGCGCAGTTGTGCGTAAAGAAGGCTTATTTGCTAAGCATATGAAGAAAGCCAAAACTGAGCCTGAACGTCCTTTACCAAAGTATGCGGTGCTGGCTGTAATCGACGAAGGCACTGGTATCCCTGAAGGTAAGCGAGAAGAAGTCTTTAGCCCATTTGTACGTTTGCAGCAAAAAAACAAAGGCTCTGGATTAGGGTTATCCCTAGTTTCACAAATCGTTACCGCTCATCAAGGGCGTATTATTACAGATACCTTAAATGGTCATACTAGATTTTTGGTGACCATCCCAATTCATCATGACCCTCATTACAACTATCACGAGTAATCAATCCCCATCGTTATATAGATAGCTATCACGCTGTCACCTTCACACTTGCCATTTTAACTGCTTATTCTTAATAGCTATTAATCATAAGCCAGACACGTATGTGCATATCCAAAGTGCCTGATAATATGCTATATTACCGCCCCTTATTATACGGTTATTGACTGTTGTCGTTTTGACAAGCTTCTTACATATTGAAAGAGGCCTGATGACGCGTTCTTAACCATTAAAAAATTTATTAAATTTTGAGCCCTCCATGAATGACATGATTGTCTTAAACGATGTGACCAAAAGTTTTTTAAGCGACCGATCAATCAAAGACAAAGACGGCAAACCACATTGGTTTACCGCTGTTGAGCCGACATCTCTGACTATCAAACAAGGCGAAATCTTTGGTCTAATGGGTTATTCAGGGGCAGGTAAATCTACCTTATTGCGCCTAATTAACATGCTTGAGCGTCCAGATTCGGGTCAAGTCGTGATAGCTGGTACTGACCTAACCACGCTGTCTGCCAGTGAGCTACGCATTGCCCGTCATAATATCGGTATGATTTTTCAGCAGTTTAATCTGATGTCTAATCAAACGGTTTTTGACAACGTGGCATTTAACTTAAAAATCTCTGGTTATCCAAGTCGCGACATTCATAAGCGCGTCATGGATTGTCTTGCGATTGTTGATTTGACCGATCGTGCTGGTCACTATCCTGCGCAGCTATCAGGTGGACAAAAACAGCGTGTGGGTATTGCCCGCGCGATTGCCCCTAGTCCAAAAGTATTGTTGGCCGATGAGCCAACCAGTGCGCTTGACCCTGCAACGACCCGTAGTTTGCTGACTTGTCTGCGCGATATCAATGAGCAGCTTGGCGTGACTATCGTCATCGTGACCCATGAGATGAGTGTTATTCGTAGACTTTGCGATCGCGCCGCATTATTGCATCAAGGACAACTATTAGAAGTTGCGGATGTGCGAGACGGTCTGATTCAAGCAACCACCCCGATTGGCAAAGGCCTAGTCGTCGAGGACTAATGAGGCAGGAGAAATAGATATGTTAACTGGTACTGAATTATCCGCCTCTATAGACAAGCTGCTTGTGTTACGCAAAGAGATCGCAAGCGCGTTTATTGATACGTTTGTGATGCTCGGTATTTCCACCACAGTCGCAATCGTCATCGGTGGACTGTTTGGCGTATTCTTGTTTTTGTCTAGTGATCGACAGTTTTTGCAAAACAAGACGTTGTACGGTGTGCTTGGCGGTATTACCAACTTTATGCGTGCCTTCCCTTTCGTGATTTTGATGATTGCAATGAGTCCGTTTACTAAGGCCATCGTTGGTACGGGTATCGGACCAATTGCTGCATCACTGGTACTTGCTATCGCTGGTTCGTTTTATTTTGCGCGTTTGGTCGAGCAAAATTTACGTGAAGTGCCGCGCGGTATTATCGAAGCCACTGAATCAATGGGTGCACGACCTTTTACCATTATTAAAGTACTACTTAATGAAGCTCGTTCAGGTTTAGTATTGTCAGTCACTATTCTTTGTATCAGCTTGCTCTCTTATTCAGCGGCGGCTGGTATGATTGGTGGTGGCGGTTTGGGTGATTTGGCCATTCGCTATGGCTATTATCGCTATCAAACCGAGGTAATGATTTTTATCGTGATTGTACTATCCATCATGGTCGTCTCGATTCAAGCCTCTGGTAACTGGCTCGCCAATCGTTTAGACAAACGTTAAACCGCTTTAGAGAATACTTGACATTACGAGCGACTAGGTTTATTTTTGGCAACACTCAACCCTTATCTCAGCTCTTACAACAAAAGCAGCATTACTATTTATAATGTTGCTTTTTTAATGTTCAGACGATAAACGTTTTACTCAATCCCATTCATTATTAAGGACATATTATGAAATTAACAGATATCAGCCGTCAGTTGGCTACCGCATTTGCTGCTGTTGGTGTATCAGGTCTAGTCTTAGTTGGTTGCAGCAATGCATCAGCGCCAGAAGCGACTAAAGAGCCAGTAACCGAGGGTGCCACTGCAGAAACTGCCGCTAGCGATATCGATCCTGACCATACTAAAATCGTTATCGGTACGACTGAAGGCGATTTTGCTGATATGGTTCGTAACCAAGTGAAGAGCACGCTTGAAGCTCAAGGTTATGAAGTTGAGTTGATTGCTTTTACTGATTATGTCCGTCCTAACCTTGCATTAGCTGAAGGCGATTTGGATATCAACATCTTCCAACATAAGCCTTACCTTGATACCTTCAAAAAAGAAAACAACCTTGATTTGGTTGAAGTATTCCAAGTACCAACGGCTCCACTTGGCATCTACTCAGGTAAAAAGACTAGCCTTGACGCTGCATTCAAAGGCATGAGTGTCTCTGCACCAAACGATCCTAGTAACTTTGCACGTGCTTTGGTAATGATGGATGATCTTGGCTGGATCAAATTGAAAGACAACATCGATCCATTGACAGCATCAAAAGCAGATATCGCTGATAACAGCAAATACGATATCGAAATCGTTGAACTAGAAGCTGCTCAATTACCACGCGCACGTGATGAAGTTGACTTCGCGGTTATCAATGGTAACTATGCTACCGACTCTGGTATCAAATTGACCGAAGCATTGTTCCAAGAGCCAAGCTTTGCTTATGTAAACTGGTCAGCGATCAAATCTGCTGATACTGGTAAAAAATGGGTTGAAGATGTGACCAACGCTTACAACTCAGAAGCTTTCAAAAAGTATGCTCATGAAACGTTCCCTGGCTACAAGTATCCAAAAATCTGGGGTACTGATCATAGCGCACACATGGACACTGCTGCTAAAACTGAAAGTGCTGACGCTCCAGAAACTGCAGAAGCTGCTGCTCAGTAAGACTTTAGATTAAAAGTACCTAGTTTTTTAGGTATTATGATTAATAGAAACGCCCATTACTTAGAGTGATGGGCGTTTTTTTTCTTTCATTTTAGGAGTGCTCTTTTCCAACATCATTATTAAAAGACTAACTGTGCATTAAATAACTATCAAAAATCACGTTACAGCCTGTTTGCCCTTTGTAGGAAACCGTCACTCACGCTTCCACTTGTCCTTGGTTTTTTCTATAGTGGACAGGCTCAATAGTAATTTACTCGTTAGACCATACTATTGATGACATTTAAAACTAATGAAAATTATAAGACACACATAATAAGGATAACAATATGAGCGCTAAAAACTATAATATTCGTACCGCTGGACAAGCAAATATCCCAATCCTAGGCCTAGGTACTTGGCAGTCAACTGGGCAAGACTGCGTAGACGTGGTCAAAAAAGCGTTAGAAATGGGGTATGAGCATATCGATACCGCTCAAGCTTATGGCAACGAAAAGGAAGTTGGCGAAGGTATCAGACAATCAGGCGTGGCTCGCGATAAATTCTTTTTGACTACCAAGATTTTTCCAGATGATATGAAGTTTGAGCCAGAAAAACTGGTCGCAGCGGCGAAACGTTCTTTGGAAGATTTGGGTACAGATTATGTCGATCTGTTGCTATTACACTGGCCTGATGACCGCGTGCCATTATCTGAGACCATTCCTGCGCTGTGTGAACTCCAAAAGCAAGGCTTGACGCGTCATATTGGTGTTTCAAACTTCAATATCGCTAATATTATTGAGGCCAAGAAATATGCTGATGTGCCTATCGTCGTGAACCAAGTAGAGTTTCATCCGTTTATTAAGCAAAACACATTGCAGACCTTCTTGAATAATCATCATATTCTACTAGAAGCCTACTCGCCATTAGCGCGTGGTGATGTATTTGATAACGAAGTGATTAAAGAGATTGCAAATAAGCACAACGTCACACCAGCACAAATCTCACTAGCTTGGATCTTATCAGACAAGCATCGTGTGGCTATTCCAAAAACATCTAACCCTGATCACTTGCAAGGCAATCTAGATGCCATCAAAGTTGAGTTAAGTGCAGATGAGTTAGAAAAAATCGGTAACTTAGCCAGCTCTGACGGTCGTAAAATTGAGCACCCTGACTATAGCCCAGTATGGGATGACTAACAGGGTTAATAAGTACGATTAACTGATTAGCTAAACGCAGCAAAATAAAAAGCCACCGATAATTGAACTGAACCCCATAAGTTGGACACAACTTTTGGGGTATTTTTATGCGTTACAATCTAGACTTTAAACTCAAAGTC
>NZ_JASMRK010000060.1:0-1167 GCF_041431295.1 Psychrobacter sp. Arc9
GGTTTGATCATTATCGTCAGGCCGCTTGATTAAAATCTCCCAAGTTTAGGTCTACGGATTTGACAGCATAGGTCAAGCAACTCAGCTGAAGCACGTGCTGCAAAAGTACGGTAACGATCATCTTTATAAGGATCTGCAAAATCTGATACTCCTTTTGCAAATATAAATGGCATATCGTAGCTATCAGCTGATGCAGCTAACCCACTTCCTTCCATGTCTAGTCCTAGCACTTTTCTCATATAACTTGAAAGCTTATTATATATTTGCTCATCTTCAGTAACAGTTGCTCCTGTTGCGATAGGTGCAACATGGACAGAAAACTCTGGTTCTGCTGGTAGTCCTCTCGGGTTGAGTAATAATAAATCTTGAATATATTCTATACCCGCTTCGGTTAACTTAACTGGTTTCTCGATATAACCTCTTTTTCTAAGTCTCAAGATAACATCGCTCCAATCTGGACACTTTTCATCAAAATTATCTTGTTCAACTGGTTTCTTATTATCTATTAATTGACTCAATACCCAGTTTTCTTGCGCTTCTAAAGAATACTGAGGCTTTAATTCCATCCATGCCATACTCTGATTTTTATATAACGTACTTGTACGTTGCATGTTTTGAACTATTGTTTCACTTGGTTTGTACTGCAACGTATCGCCTTGAAAGACTTCGATACCATTCTCTACAACTCGCTTACCAACATCATAAGACCATAAACGATCTGCAAAGATAACATCTCCAAGTTGAGTTTTACCTCTTCTGCCAGCACATATACCACTCATAGCAAGACATTTAGGGTTTAACTCACTTATTAAGCGTCCAACAACAGCTTGTACACTTTCTCTTCCCATAGATGCTACCCATGTTGCAACAATAGTAATAGTAGTGCCCGAATCGGTTACAAATTCAGCTTTAGAAGCGTTTCTATCACTGACATTAAATTCTTGCCAGTTTTTAGATATTCCACTATTTACCTCAATGAGTTGGTCATATTCATCTTTTAATGCACACATTATCAAAATATCGGTATTAGAGGGAGTTGAGTACATTTTAGATCCTAATTGTAACTTTCAAATTTTTATAGTTTAACACTATGAGGTATGCTGAAGAAACCGTAGAATAAAACTTGGTAAACTAACAACTCGATAAGGAGTTTACCATGACTAAAAA
>NZ_JASMRK010000061.1:0-1064 GCF_041431295.1 Psychrobacter sp. Arc9
AGGTGTAATAGACAAAATTCAGGCTAAAAACTAGCGGTTAATCTCTAATGGACATTTTTCAGGCTAATTAGCAGAGTATGTCATTAAAAAGTTGTTAATAAACTTAAGCTTACGTTGTTTATTTAGCCCATTATGACTACTTAATTGGCGTTTTAACTCACTAAACAACCCTTCTAGAGAATTGGTCGTATTTGGGATGTTTAAGTCCTCCAGTTCTCTATAAGTGAATAACCAATCACTGTTGGTTCTTAAGCTTCTATAGGCACTTCTAAGACGCTTATGGGTGTACCAAGTCTTACCAGTATCCGTATTGATACTACGCTCATTTAAGTAGCCTTCATGGGTCAAATACCAGCTATCTAAGTCTTGAATGAATGTAGTTTTATCATAATACTTTATGTTTAAGGCGAGCTGTCTAAGGGCGATACTAGCGACATTTTGAGGTCGACGTGTTAAGTATCTAGTGATGATCTGTAGTTGATGAAACTGGCACATTTGTATGGGTATATCTTTAAATAAAGCGTTAAGACCTCGTCGTCCATCGCAAGTAATGCTTGTTATATCAATACTTTGTGATTGTATATGCTCTATTCCTAATTTATACAGTGCATTGGTTTCATAATGAATAATGCGGTGGTGTAATACAGTTTTGCTTGTATAGTCGATAAATACCATTAAGCCAAATGTTCGACCAAAGTAGGTCGTGTCCATCACTATGTTTGCACGCGTAGGTAGCTTATTAAGTGACTTTATTTCAATAGTATCTAGCCGTCTTTGTATGGTCTTTATGCTACAGCCATACTTATTAGCAAGTTGTTTATAGGTCTGTTTACCTTGTGTATATTCAGTCCACAATATTTCATTATTAAGACGTTTGCCACCTAAAAACTGCCGATCACAAATTAGGCATTTGTACTGTTGTTTTCCTGATTTGTGACCGTTCTTTTTAATGTGTTTTTCACCACAAAAAGGGCAGTTTTTTGATTCATGGCTTTCAATCCTTGCAAATACTTATAGTATATAGCTTTAAGGGCTGTATCAGCCTGAATTTTGTCCATTACACC
>NZ_JASMRK010000062.1:0-1041 GCF_041431295.1 Psychrobacter sp. Arc9
TGACCTATGCTGTCAAATCCGTAGACCTAAACTTGGGAGATTTTAATCAAGCGGCCTGACGATAATGATCAAACCACACCTGTCTTGGCGACTTCATGCCTAAACTCTTTTGAATCCTAGTCTGGTTATACTCAAGCTCAATATATTTAACAATATCGCTAATGGCTTCCATCCTTGTTTGATACTCTTGGTGATACACTAGCTCATTCTTTAACACGCCCCAGAAGCTCTCTATAGGGGCATTATCGTAACAATTGCCCTTACGGCTCATTGAACCTTTAAACTTATGATGTTCGATCAAATTGCGATAGTCATGACTGCAATACTGACTGCCTCTATCTGAATGCACGATTAAGCCTTTATTGGGCTTCTTATTCCTAATCGCCATATTTAGCGCGTTACAGACTAAATCTGCTGTCATTCGCTTATTAATGGCATAGCCGACCAGCTCTTTGGTATAAATATCTTTTACCCCTGCTAAGTACAGCCAACCCTCAGAGGTCCAGATATAAGTGATATCACTGACCCAAGCTTGGTTGGGCTGTTTGGCTTCAAAGCTTTGCTCTAATAGGTTTGGATAAATTGGTTTATTGTGATCTGAGTTAGTGGTCACTTTAAACTTCTTATGACGCTTGCATTTGATAGCATACTCTTCTTTAATACTTCTGATCATGTACTTGCTAATCTTATGCCCTTGAGCCGTTATATGGGCTTGTAGACGCTCATAACCATAGCGCTCTTTTGTCTCAGTATGAGCGGCTTTAACCAGCAATAGGCAGTGGTTACGATGTATTTGCTGATCACTGATACCACGAATTATCCAGTCATAGTAGCTGGATGGTTGAACCTCTAAAACAGCACACATCCGAGTAATACTAAAGAGTCGCTGATTGGCTTTGATAAAGGCGTACTTCACTAACCGTTTTTCGCAAAGTACGCCGTGGCCTTTTTTAGTATCTCACGCTCCTCTTCAGCTATCTTGAGCTTACGCTTGAGTTGTTTATTCTCTTCTATCAGCGCCATAAGCTCAGGATCATATTG
>NZ_JASMRK010000063.1:0-1028 GCF_041431295.1 Psychrobacter sp. Arc9
AACCCCAGTTCGGGATAAGCCACATTGTAACTCATTGATACTATTTACAATATGGCTACCTGTCCCTGCTGAGGCATATTTTTGATGGTGGGTTTATAGGGAAACCAGCAATAAGCAATTAAACCTGACAGCAAGTTTGTGATAAACCCCGTGACACTACGATGGCGTGAGTGTTCGATTTGGCACAAGTTTTTAAGCTCTCCAAACACCGTTTCAACCAAAGAGCGATGATTGAGTAGTGCCTCATCCATAGGCTCAAGTAATTGGGGTTTCATATTACGCCGAAGTTTGGTTATCAACGTGGTATCACTGTGTTTTGTGAGCCACTCGTTTAAGGCTTTACTGATATAGCCTCTATCCCCAAACACCTTGCCAAACACAGGCGTTGCCATATCCTTAACAGGCACTCTGTCATCCGTATTACCCGCAGTGACTTTAACAGATACAAGCTCGCCCTTATGATTGATAATGGCGTGTAGCTTAAAGCCATAGAACCAGCCCATGCTGCTTTTGCCTCGGGTTGCAAGTCCCTTAAAGACTTTATGACGGTAGATACGCTTGTTATGACAAACTGCTATCTTGGTTGAATCAATATAGCTGATACCCGTACAGTCGCCCATCATGCTTTGCAAGTAGGCACACAGTGGCATGATACTGCGCGGCACAAGCTCTATAAATCGCGAGTAGCTCGGCAGATTTGGAAACGCCCGTTTCATCATGCCAAGCATGTGATGGTAGTAAAACGCCTTAAACTGTCGATAACGTAATTGATGAAACAGTACCAAGATGGTCATAATCTCTGCTACACTTATCTGGCATGCTCTTAACCTTTGGTGTCCCGTTGCGATTAAATGAGCGTCAAACTCAGGTTTGAATTGCTGATAAAAGTCGTCAATATGGCAGTATAGTTCGGTTAGGTTGTCCATGTAAGAAGTCCTTTTTGCTTAAGTGGTCTTGGTAAACTTACTTTAGCAACTTTGGACTTCTTTTTTTATCTTTTTTTGAGCCCTTATCCCGAACTGGGGTTA